>JBEGOD010000220.1:0-3817 GCA_041182185.1 Pseudomonadota bacterium | reverse complement strand
GGCCTGGGGCCAATCGGGATTGGCCGCCGCGGGCGGCACGATCACCGAGATGCTGGCCAGCAGCGGATCGACCCGGGCGCCGGTATCGACGCGCGACAGGATCGGGATGCGGTTGCCCAGGGTCGGCGTCTTCGGTTTGTCCTTGCCGCCGAACACGCCGCACCCGGCCAGCGAAACGGCCAGGACCAGCGCCAGCGGAGCGGCCAATCGGCGGGAAATCGGAGTGGCTTGCATGGTCTATCCTTGGCTGAACTTATTGCTGCACGGCTGCCGGCGCCGACACATCGTCGGTCCCGGCATCGTAGCCGAGCTGGCCGGCCACCTGGCGCATTCGCGTGCGCAGCGTGGTGGGAACTTCGGTATTCTTGCCGATCGCGGCAAACAGCGGGCCAGCCTGATCGGGCTTGCCCATCTTGAGATAGGCCATGCCAACCAGCTCGCCAGCGCTGCCGAACCAGGCATTGCCCGGCACGGCCAGCGGCTTGAGCCGGTCGACCACCTGCTGCGGCGTCATCGCATCGAAACGCAGCGACACCTCGCGGATCGTGGCAAGGTCGCGGAACGCCTGGGGCACGCCTGGATCGGCGGCAATCGCGGCAAAGGCCTTGGTGCCCTCTTCGGTCTTGCCCTGCTGGACCAGGATCGCGGCGCGGGTCATCGCGGCGGCGGCCTTGCTGCCATCGCTGCCGTCCTTGGTCAGCGGTTCCAGATCGGCCAGGGCAGCGGCGGCATTGCCGGCCTCCAGCTTGTCGAGCGCGATCGTGGCCTGCTCGCTGCGCTCACCCGCCGCCTGCTTGGTCGAATTGTCCCACCACAGATAGCCGGCCAGCGCCAGCAGGCCCGCGGCAATCGCCCCGCCGATCGGCACGCCATAGCGGGTCAGGATCGACTTGAACTGATCCTCGCGCAGGGCATCGTCGACTTCGCGCAGGAACACGTCCTGCTGCGTGGCGGCCTTGTCATCGGGCTGGGATGGCGAATTGGGGCGATCGGACGGAGGCAAGGCCAAGGCGGGGACTTTCACTCGGAAACGGGGTCAAACGTGCGGGCTGTTTAGCCGATGGGCGGGCCTTTTCAACGTCCGATCTCTGCGCTGTCCCCCGTGAAGCACGGGTGAACGACGATTCAGGGAAAGGCAGTGCGGCCCAGCGCCCCGGCATAGAGATTGCGATAGGCCGCGATCATCTTCGCCTCGTCATACTCGGCCTCGGCCCGGGCGCGGTTGGCCGCCCCCACACTGGCGCGCAGCGCAGCGTCTTCAGCCAGCACGGCCAGCGCGGCAGCAAGCGCCGCCTCGTCTCCCGCCGGGGCCAGGAACCGGCGGTTTTCCGCCGCCACCATCGCCTCGACATCGCCCACCCGGGGCGCGGCAATCGCCAGGCCACTGGCCATCGCCTCGACCACCGAGATCGGGAACTGCTCGCTGTCGGAAGAAAGCGCGAACAGATCGAACAGCCCCATCGCCTTGGCAGGATGGGCGACGTGGCCGGGCAGGTGGACCCGGTGCCCCACCCCCAGCCGCAGGGCCTCGGCGCGGATTGCATCGCGCTCCGGTCCCTCGCCCAGGATCACCAGTTGCCAGTGATCGGGCAGCGGCGCGAAAGCACGGACCAGGCGCGGCAGGTTCTTGACCGCACGCAGCCCGGCCAGGGTGCCAAGCCACTGCTCGCCCGGATGCTTGATCACGCGGGGCAGCGCATCAGGCGCGGGCTTGCGGCCATAAGCGAAGACCGGAATGCCGTTGGGAATGCGTTTTACCATCGCCGCTGGCTGCTTCCAGGCGGTGCGCGCGATATGTTCCAGGCGCTGCGAGGGCACCACCAGTCCCTGCGCGCGGAACAGCGCGATCCGCCGGAACAGGTTGCGCTGCCATTTCAACCGAACGGCCTCGTCCTGATTGAAGCCATCCTCGTGATGGATCAGCGGCGGCAGCTTCAGCGCCTCGGCAAAGGCGGTGTGGGCCAGCACGGCGTCCATCGCGCCCCAGTTGTAGGTCAGCACCAGGTCATGGCCCAGCATCGCCTGGGCCAGCCGCTGCAGCCGGCGCGGAAACGGCTTGCCGGTCAGCGCCGGAAACTCGGGATAGTCGACCGGGATCGCCGGATCGATCACCCGCGCCGCGCCCAGCGCGTCCGGCACGGCCGAAACGATCGAGTGGGCAATCTCCGGCCCGAACGCGTTCATCAGCTGGACGGCGCGCATTTCCTTGCCGCCGGGATCGAAGCTGGAATGGAGGTGCAGCACCCGCAGCCGCGGGGCCGGGGCGCGGCGCTTCATGCGATCCGGGCCAGCAGCTGGCTGAGCGCCGCCACTGCGGCAGGTTCGGTCAGTGTCGGGGCATGGCCGACCTTGGGCACGGTCACCGCCTCGGCATCGGGCAGGAGCTTGGCCATCTGCTTGAAGGTGGCGGGCGTCAGCACGTCGGACAATTGCCCGCGCAGCAAGGTGACCGGCCGGCCAGCCAGGGCCTGGAACGCCGGCCACATGTCGACATTGCTGGCCCCGTCGGCCTGGGCAAAGGGTTCGGCGATCTTCATGTCGTAATCGAAATGGATCCGCCCGTTGCTGCCCACCACCATGCAGCGCTTGGCCATGGCCAGCCAATCGGTGAGCGAGGCATCGGGGAAGGTTGGCCCCTGCGATTCCGCCAGGGCCCGGGCGGCATGCATCCACGTCGGGAAATTGCGCGCCTGACCGACATAGCCCCGGATCCGCTCAATCCCCTCAGGGTTCACCTCGGGCCCGACATCGTTGAGCAGCGCCCCCGCAATCCGCTCCGGCCCGGTCGCGGCGAGCAGCATGGTCAGCAGGCCGCCCAGCGAAGTGCCGATCGCCACCACCCGGGTCAGCCCGGCCTGGTCAAACAGCTCGTTCAGGTCTTCCAGGTACTGGAGCGGATTGTAAGTCGCCGAATCCTTGGCATAGGCGCTGTCGCCGCGTCCGCGCAGCTCTACGCAGATCACGCGCCACTCGCCCGCCAGCCGCTCGGCCAGTTCCTCGAAGTCGCGCGCGTTGCGGGTCAGCCCGGGCAGGCACAGCACCGCCGGACGGTCAGCGCGCCCCGCATAATCGCGGTAATGCAGCCGCAGGCCGTCGCGGCTGGTCCAGTAGCCGTCGGTGAAGTGGTTCATTTTCTGGCCGGACCTTCAGGCAATTGCTTCGCAGGACGCGCGGCGCGCTTGTGCCGAGCCGTGCGAGAGGCCACTATTGCCGGATGCGCGCCGAACCGCAAGCCGCCCCCTATCGTGCCGATACGCCGATTGCCCAGCTGGCCCCCTGGCTGGCCGACCCGGTGCGCGCGGCCGACTTCCCCGCCGCCACCCTGCGTTTTCGCAATCACCGCTGGGATGCGGCCGTAGGCCTTTCCGCGCTGGCGGACGAAGACTGGGTCCGCCACTTCGGCCGTTTCGAGCCGCTGGCGGACAACCTGCCCCAGCCGCTGGCGCTGCGTTATCACGGCCACCAGTTCCGCGTGTACAACCCGGACCTGGGGGACGGACGCGGTTTCCTGTTTGCCCAGTTGCGCGACGGTGCGGACCGCCTGCTTGACCTTGGCACCAAGGGGTCCGGCCAGACCCCGTGGAGCCGCGAGGGCGACGGGCGCCTGACGCTGAAGGGCGCGGTGCGGGAAATCCTGGCGACCGAAATGCTCGAAGCGCTGGGGGTCAATACCAGCAAGACCTTCTCGGTGGTCGAGACGGGCGAGGATCTCTACCGTTCCGACGAGCCTTCCCCCACGCGCTCGGCGGTGATGGTACGGCTGAGCCACGGGCATATCCGGATCGGCACGTTCCAGCGCCTGGCCTATCTGGAAAGC
>JBEGOD010000219.1:0-4713 GCA_041182185.1 Pseudomonadota bacterium | reverse complement strand
GCCGTGCACCGCCTCGCGGCCCGTCGCCTCAAGCCCCACGGCCAAGGCGGCAGAGCAGGTGTCGAGCAGGGCAGGATCGGTGCTGCGGATGACGAAGTTGGCGCCGACCCGGCCTTCGCGGAAGAAGGGGTAAGACCCGATCGCCACGCCTTCATGATCGCGCTCGGTCTGGCGCAGCAGGTCGGCGATCTCGCTTTCCGGGACCCAGCAACCGACCGTGGCCGAGAGTACCGGCAGCCCGCCCTCCAGCGTTCCGGTCAGGGCATCGAGCATGCCGGCAGTGATCGAGGGGACCCCGGCCATGATGAACACGTTATCGACCTTGATTCCCGGCGCGCCGGACATCCGGTTGGGGATCAGGTCGGCCCCGGCCGGCACGCGGGCCATGCGCAGCCGTGCGTCGTTCAGTCCGCCGCGGGTTTCGTAATAGCGTTCCAGGATCGCGCGGGCATCGGGATGGATCACCACCTCCACCCCCAGCGCGGCGGCGATCGCATCGACGGTGATATCGTCATGCGTCGGGCCGATCCCGCCGGTGGTGAAGAGGTAATCGTTGCGGGTGCGCAGGATGTTGACGGCCTCGACGATCGCGGCCTCATCATCGGCGACGACGCGGACTTCCTTCAGCCGGATCCCCTGTACGTTCAGCCAGGCCGCGACTTGCGCGACGTTCTTGTCCTGGGTGCGGCCAGAGAGAATCTCGTCGCCAATCACCAGCAGGGCGGCGGTCCAGGTGCGGGGAGTATCAGCCATGGCGGCGGGTTAGGCGAAAGCCAGCCGCCGCGCAATCGGGGCTTTTGGCCTGCACCGAACAGCTATTTGGGCTTTGCCGCCTTCGCCCGCTCGGCCCGGTAAATGGCTGTGCGCGCAATCGCACCGATGTCGCCGGGGTCAATCGTGTTCAGGATCACGTAGCGGCCATCTGCCTGCCGCTGGAGAATTCCGAATTCGCCTTCGCTCAAGGTCAATCCAATCGCGAAATAGATGTTGCCGATGTGGCTGACCAGCACCGTGTTGCCGCTGCTGTTGGGCAGGCTCGCCAGCACGTCTTTAAGTTCCTTGCCCGATACGGTGACATTCCGCTCGGGCGTATTGTCGTGATGCATCAAGCGCGGCTCAACTTCGTAACGGCCAAAGATGAATCGTGCCGTTTCCATGGCGCGGCACATGGGGCTGCTCAGAACCTTGCCGATGGGCCAGCCCAGCGAGCGGATGGCTACTCCGGTCTCGGCTGCACCGGCAATTCCGGCGACCGACAGGTTGCGTTGCACCGTGCAGTCGCTCGGCGGGTTGAATGAACGGTCACCGGGCGACGGCACTTCGGTACGCTCGTGCCGCATCAGGAGCACGAGACCGCCCTTGTCGAGCAGCGGAAGCAGCTCGGCCAAAGGCATGTCGCGTTTTTCCAGTTTAACCACCGGCTCGGGGGCCTTGACCGGTGCAGTGGCTGTGGCAGCGGTCTGCGCGGCCAACGGCGCGCACCACGCCGTCATGGAGAAAAACAGCAGACCAGCAAAGTAACCCCGCGCCATCATAAGTTTAATCCCCTGATTGTGGCGAATGGATGGTGCAGTTCCTCCAGTCAGGCAAGTCGAAAAAGGCCGATGCATCGGCAGCAATCGGCCATGGCTGTCCGGGATCAGGCGTCAACCGTTTCGCGCACGCGGCGGAACTGCAGGATCCCGTCATCCAGCGGCGCCTGCCGCATGTCGATCTTGTCCTTGCGGTATTCCTGGTTGAGCCGCCACGGCAGGCTGGGTGCGTTCTTGGGCAGGATGTGCTTGCTGCGCTGAAAATAGCCCGACGAGAACTCGGCGAAGATATCTTCCGCTTCGGGTTCGTCTTCCTTGGCCAGGACCGGCACGGCGACCTGGGCCTGAATGGCATCCAGCTGCTTGACCAGCCGGGTCACGAATTCACCAACGATATCGACCCGCAAGGTCCAGCTGGCGTTGACGTAGCCAAACACTGAAATGAGGTTCGGCACGTTCGAGAACATGCAATTGCGGTAATAGAACCGCTTGGAGAAATCGACCGGCGCGCCATCGACCGAGACCGCAATCTTGCCGGCCACGGCCAGCTTCAGGCCAGTGGCGGTGACGATGATATCGGCATCGAGATGCTCGCCCGACTTGAGCTTCACCCCGGTCTTGTCAAACTTCTCGATCTGGTCGGTCACAATACTGGCCTTGCCGGCCTTGATTGCCTCGAAGAAATCGGCATCGGGCACCAGGCACAGCCGCTGCTCCCACGGGTTGTAGGGCGGCGTGAAATCGGCGGCGTTGTAGCTGGAGCCGAGATGCTCCTTGAGCTGCTTCTCGATGAACCCCTTGACCTTTTCTGGTTGGGTCCGGGCCCGCTTGAACACCAGGTCCTGCATGAAGATGTTCTTGGCGCGGGTGATCGCATAGGCGACCTTCTCGGGCAGGAACTTGCGCAGGGTATTGGCGAAGCGGTCCTTGGCCGGGCGGCTTACCATCCAGGTCGGCGTGCGCTGCAGCATGGTGACATGACCGGCGCCGGACTTGGCCATGGCCGGCACGATAGTCACGGCGGTCGCGCCAGAGCCGATCACCACCACCTTCTTGCCCTGATAGTCCATATCATCGGGCCAGAACTGCGGATGGACTATCTGCCCCTTGAAGTCCTTCCGGCCCGGGAAATTGGCATCAAAGGGCTCGTCGTAATCGTAATAGCCCGCGCCCAGGAACAGGAAGCGGGTGAGGACGCGGCCCTGCTTGCCGGCTTGATCCTCGGTCACCACGGTCCAGCGCGCGGTCGCGCTGTCCCAATCGGCGCTGACCACTTTCTGGCCAAAGCGCATGTTGGGGCGCAGGCCGAATTCGTCGCTGATGTCGTTGAGGTATTCGAGGATCGCCGGGGCATCGGCGATCGACTTCTCATGCTTCCACGGGGCGAAGGAGAAGCCCAGCGTGTGCATGTCGCTGTCCGAACGGATGCCGGGATAGCGGAACAGGTCCCAGGTGCCGCCGAGCTGGTCGCGCCGGTCAAGAATCGCATAACGCTTGCCTGGGCAATCCCTGGTCAGGTGCACGGCCATACCGATGCCGGAAATCCCCGCGCCGACGATCAGGAAATCAAGCACTTCTTCAACCGGCGTCATCGCGTTCATCGGTCTGGTCTCCCACCAGCAATTGACATGTTTGTCAGTATTAACCGCCCGCTTAACTCAAGCAAGGCGGGATTGCCAGTATCATGCCGCTTTGGCAGAGCATGGCAATGATCATCGCATCGCGTCGTTATGCCGGGGGCCGGGTTGCTCTCTCCGATCTGCCGCTTGACGGCAAGCCGCGCGGCGAACTGCCTGCCGGGACCTTTGACTGGGTCGGACTCTATGCACCGAGCGCGGCAGAGATGGCGTTGCTCCAGGCGCAGTTCAGCCTGCACCCGCTGGCGGTCGAGGATGCGCTGAACCCGATGCAGATGCCCAAGATCGACAGTTACGGGCAGCAATTGTTCATTGTTGCCCGCACCGCCACGATCGAACAGGGCGACAAGATCGGCTATGGCCAGACTGCCTTGTTCCTGGGCCGCGATTTCGTTGCCACCGTGCGGTTCGGTTCGGAGCGCGATCATGGCGCGGTCCGCAATCGGCTGGAGGCGGCGGCCGAACACCTGATCGAGGGGCCGGACTATGTCGCCCATGCGATCCTCGATTTCGTGGTCGATGGCTATCACCCGATCATGGAACGGCTGGAGGAAGCGGTCCAGACCATCGAGGAGCGGGCAATCGACGCCTTCCCCGAACCTTCCACGATCCGCCGGATCTTCCGCCTGCGCCGCCAATTGCGCCGCTTCGTGCGGATCGTCGGGCCGATGGAGGAGGTCTGCGAACGGCTTTCGACCACCGAATTGCCGGTGATCGATGTCGGCGCGCGGGTCTGGTACCGCGATGTCCTGGATCACATGCGGCGCACCATGCGGCGGATCGCCGGGCTCAACGAAACGCTGGCCTCGGTGGTGGAAACCGCCAGCCTGCTCGAACAGCATCGCCAGGGCACCATGACCCGGCAACTGGCCGCCTGGGCCGCGATCCTGGCCGTGCCGACGGCGATTGCCGGGATCTATGGGATGAACTTCGAGTATATGCCCGAGCTGCGCCAGCCCTGGGGCTATCCGGCAGTCATGGCGCTGATCGCCGGGATCTGCGGGGGGTTGTGGCTGCGCTTCAGGCAGATCGACTGGCTTTGAGCCGCCCTAGGCGCTGATCGGCAGGGTCGGCCAGGTGCCGGAAATCTCACCGCCGTCGTAGAGCACGATATCGCCGAACTGCAGGAACAAGGCCTCGCTTTGATCGGGGCGGAGGAAGACATGGTCGTCGACCTTCAGGTCCACCTGGCGCGAACCGGTCAGCAGTTCCTGGTTGGATGAGCGGCCAAACAGCTTCGAGTATTCCAGCCCCGGCGGTGAGACGGGCTTCGCCAACCAGTGCCCGCCGTGGATGAAAAACCCGCGCTGGGTGTTCGGGTCCCACCAATGCAGCGGCCCGGACAGCGCCGCCAGCCCCGGTAGGTCCTGATCGGCGCTGGCCTTGATGACCGGCGTGGCTATGAAAGCGGCGGCCTGCAATGCGCCCAGGTCGTCGTAGTCGAAGTCCCCCGGCTTGACGCAGGCCGAGCCCACCGAGACCTCGGTGGCCACGGTCCCGGCGCTGTGGCGCCCGAGCGTCGGGCTGCCAGCGGTGTTGGGGGT
>JBEGOD010000218.1:0-6309 GCA_041182185.1 Pseudomonadota bacterium | reverse complement strand
CGTGGCGCGGCGCGAACTCGTTTCGGCCGGCCACCTGACCGGCTGGCTGATGGACAGCGCCGCCGCCCGCCAGCTTGGCGGAATCCCGACCGGCCACGCCGTGCGCGGCGCCGGCGGTTCGCCCGGCGTCGGCACCAGCAACCTGCACCTGGAAGCCGGAACCATGACGCCGGAAGAGCTGATGGCCGACATTGCCGATGGCGTTTACGTCAACGAGTTGATCGGCCACGGCGTCAACGGCGTAACTGGCGACTACAGCCGCGGTGCCTCGGTCTTCCGGATCGTGGGTGGCAAGATCGCGGGGCCAGTGGCCGAGTTCACCATCGCGGGCAACCTGATCGACATGTTCGCCGCGCTGACCCCGGCCAATGACCTGGAATGGCACCGTGGGGTCAACGTGCCGACGCTCCGGATCGACGGCCTCACTATCGCCGGCGATTGAGGGCGCCGGGGATTGAGGACACCGGGGATTGAGGACACCGGGCATTGACGGGGCGGCTGGTCCGGCCATTCTGCTGTCATGCAGATCCGCCCGGCCCGCCTTGACGATTGTCCCGCCATCGCCGGAATCTATGCGCATCACGTCCTGCACGGCACCGCGAGCTACGAGACCGAGCCACCAGACGCCGCCGAAATGACCCGCCGGATGGAACGCGTGCTCGGCGCCGGTTGGCCGTGGCTGGTGGCGGAAAGCGCGGACGGGCAGCTGCTGGGCTATGCCTATGCCACCCAGTTCCGCGACCGCGCGGCCTATCGCTTTGTCTGCGAGGACAGCATTTACATCCGCAACGATGCCCGCGGCCAAGGCCTGGGCAAGGCGCTGCTCGGTGCCTTGATTGCGGCCTGCACCGCCGCCGGATTTCGCCAGATGGTGGCAGTGATCGGCGGGGCCGAACCCGCTTCCGAAGCGCTGCACGCACGGCTTGGCTTTGCCTTTGCCGGGCGGCTGGCTGGGATCGGGCGCAAGCAAGGCCGCTGGCTCGATACGCTCTACATGCAGCGCGCGCTGGGCCTGGGCAGCCAGGAACCGCCCGGTTTCGAGCCAAGTTGACTGCGATCAATTCGGGGCTTGGCAATCGCGGCTAATCGGGGCTTAATCGGACGATTAAAAAGCGAGAGGAGAGTCGCCTGTGACCGGACAAGCCGCGGCCAAGACAGTGAGCCACGCCAGCAGTGATGCCAACCACGTCGACGTGCTGATCGTTGGCGCCGGGATTTCCGGGATCGGCTCGGCCTATCACCTGCAGGAACAGAGCCCGGGCAAGTCCTATGTCATTCTGGAGATGAAAGAGACTTTCGGTGGCACCTGGGAAACGCACAAGTATCCCGGCGTCCGCTCGGACAGCGATCTCTATACCTTCGGCTATCGTTTCAAGCCCTGGATCGGCCCGCCGATCGCCAGCGCCGAGGAAATCCTGCGCTACATGGGCGAGGTAATCGAGGACAACGGGATCGCCCCGCACATCCGCTATGGCCACCGCATCACCCGCGCCGCCTGGGACAGCAAGACCAACCTGTGGACCGTCGATGCCGTGCGTTCCAGCGATGGCGCCGAAGTCAGCTTCACCGCCAATTTCCTGTGGATGTGCCAGGGCTATTACGATCACGAGACGCCCTACATCCCCGACTGGCCGGGCAAGGACCGCTACAAGGGCCAGCTGGTCCATGCCCAGCTGTGGGATCCGAAGATCGACTACACCGGCAAGAAGGTGCTGGTGATCGGATCGGGCGCGACCGCCGCGACCGTAATCCCGGCCTTCGCCGAAAAGGCCGCGCACGTGACCATGCTCCAGCGCTCACCCACCTATTTCTATTGCAGCGAGAACAAGAACGAGCTGGCTGACCGGATGCGCGAGATCGGGATCGACGAGCCGACGATCCACCGGGTCGTCCGCGCCCAGATCATGTACGATCAGGACGTTACCCAGCGCCGCTGCATCGAGGAACCCGATGCGGTGTTCGAGGACCTCAAAGCCCTGGTCCGCGCCTTCACCGGCAAGGACGACTTCGAATTCGAACCGCATTTCATCCCGAAGTACCGCCCCTGGCAGCAGCGGCTGGCCTTCTGCCCGGAAGGCGACATTTTCCGTGCCGCCGTGCAGGGCAAGCTGACGGTCTATACCGACGAGCTGGAAACCTTCACCGAAACGGGTGTCCGCACCAAGAGCGGCGACGAGATCGAAGCCGACATCATCGTGGCCGCCACCGGCTTCAACCTGCTGATGATGGGCGGCATCCCGTTCTTCGTCGATGACCAGCCGGTCGATTGGCACGAGACGGTCAACTATCGCGGGATGATGTTCACTGGCGTACCCAACATGGTCTGGGTGATGGGTTATTTCCGCGCCAGCTGGACCCTGCGAGTCGATATGCTGGGCGATTTCGTCTGCAAGCTGCTCAATCACATGGACGCAAAGGGCGTGAAACGGGTTGAGGTTGCCTTGCGCGCCGAAGACCACAACATGCCGCTGTCCGACTGGATCGAGAGCGACAACTTCAATCCCGGTTACCTGATGCGCGGACTGAAGCTGATGCCGCGCCGGGGCGACAAGCCGGAATGGCGCCACAACCAGGATTACTGGCGCGAAAAGGACGAGATCCCGTTTATCGACCTTGAAGGCAGCGAATTCGTCTATGACGGGGTCCGCGCCGGAACGCGGGTGACCGAAGCCGCCTGAGGGCTGCGTGCTCCTTCCGCAAGGGAGGAGCTTAATCGGATTGTCAGCGCCGCCGCTTTCCGCCAGATCGATGGCAATGAGCAACGCAATGATCTGGTGGGGCGGTCAGCGGCCGCCCCTGGAACCCATGACCGCGCTGGGCGATAATGCCATGCCCGGCCATATCGGCATCGAATTCGTCGACTGCGGCGATGACTGGATCCGCGCCCGGATGCCAGTCGATGAACGCACCCAGCAGCCGTTCAAGCGGCTCCACGGCGGGGCCTCGGTCGCGCTGGCCGAAACGATCGGTTCGGTCGCGGCGAGCTATTGCGTTGATCGCGAGAAGTTCGTCGCCGTGGGCATGGAGATCAACGCCAACCACATCCGCCCGGCCTATTCGGGCTGGGTCTATGCCACGGCCCGGCCCGAGGCGCTGGGCCGCACGACCCAGGTCTGGACGATCCGGATCGAGGACGAGGCCGGCAAGCTGATCTGCATCTCGCGCTTCACCGTCGCGGTGATCCCGGCGGAGCGGAAGTGAGCAAGTCGGTCGCCGTCATCGGCGCTGGCGACCATATCGGCGCGGCCATCGCCCGGCGCTTTGCCAGCGAGGGCTTCCTGGTCCACGCCGGCCGCCGCAATGGCGAGAAGCTGGCGCTATTGCTGGGCGGGAACATCACCGGTCGCAGCCTTGATGCGCGCGAAAGCGAGGATGTGACCGCCTTTCTTGCCGAGGCAGAGGCCCGCGCGCCGCTCGATCTCGTGGTCTTTAACGTCGGCGCCAATGTGCAATTCCCACTGACCGAAACCACCGACCGGGTGTTCCGCAAGGTCTGGGAAATGGCCTGCTATGCCGGCTTCGTCGCCGTGCGCGAGGCAGCCAGGCTGATGCTGCCACGAGGGCAAGGCAAGATCTTCGTCACCGGCGCCACCGCCGGACTGCGCGGCAATCCCGGCTATGCCGCCTTTGCCGCCGCCAAGGCTGGCCTGCGCGCCACGGCCCAGTCAGCCGCGCGCGAGCTGTGGCCGCAGGGCTTGCATGTTGCCCACCTGGTGATCGATGCCGGGGTCGATACCGCATGGGTCCGCGCCCGGGTGATCGAGCGGATCGGGGCCGAAGCGCTGGCGGCCCAGCCCGACTTGCTGATGCCGCCCGAAGCCGTGGCAGAGGCCTATTGGGCGCTGTACAACCAGCCGAAATCGGCCTGGACCTTTGAGCAGGAAATCCGGCCATACGGGGAGAAGTGGTAATGGCGAAGGAAGCCGAGTTCCTGTTCGATTACGGTAGCCCCAACGCCTATCTGGTTCACCGCGCGATCCCGTCCTTCGAGGCGCGCGGGCAGGTTACCTTCCGCTATGTCCCGGTCCTGCTGGGCGGTATCTTCAAGGCGATCGACAACCAGTCGCCGATGCAAGCCTATGGCCATATCGGCGCGAAGGTCGCCTATGACCGGCTGGAAATGCAGCGCTTCATGCGCCGGCACGGCATCGGCAAGTTCGTGATGAACCCGCACTTCCCGGTCAACACGCTGCTGGCCATGCGCGGGGCGATCGCGGCGCGCGAGTTGGGCTGCGCCCGCGCTTATGACGAGGCGATGTTTGCCGGAATGTGGGAACAGGGCCTGAAGCTCGACCTACCCGACGTGTGGGAGCGAGCGGTGACCGCCGTGGGCCTGCCCGCCGCGCAACTGGCCGAACTGGCGGCCTCGCCCGAGGTCAAGGCGCAGCTCGTCGCTAATACCGAAGCGGCCGTGGCGCGCGGTGTGTTCGGATCGCCAACCTTCTTCCTGGGTGACGAGATGTGGTTCGGCAAGGAGCGGCTGCGCGACGTCGAGGAAGCCGCCTCCGCCTGACCCTTGCCAAGCGTTCCCAGCCCATGCATGGTGTTTTTAACCGACCGGTTAAACATCGGCGATGCGCGGAGTGCCTGTGATGAGCGAATACCCCCTGCCCAACAATTCCACCGACCTGGTCGGCCGCGTCGCGCTGGTCACTGGCGCGAGCTCGGGCCTGGGTGAGCGCTTTGCCCAGGTGCTGGCAAGCCAGGGCGCGGCCGTAGTGCTCGCCGCACGGCGCAAGGACCGGCTGGAAGCACTGGCCGACAAGATCCGCGCCGCCGGGGGCAAGGCCCTGGCCGTGCAGATGGATGCGACCGACGCAGATTCGATGATCGCTGCAGTTGCCGCTGCCGAGGCGGAATTCGGCACGGTCGACATCCTGGTCAACAATGCCGGCATCCCCGATGCCCAGCGCGCCCACAAGATGAGCCTTGAGCTGATCGATCAAGTGCTGGGCGTCAACCTGCGCGGGCCGTGGATCCTGGCCTGCGAAGTCGCGCGCCGCCTGATCGCCGCCAAGCAGCCCGGCCGAATCGTCAATATCAGCTCCACCGCGCACTTCCGCTATGACGGCAGCGGCGCGGCGCTCTATTCGGTGACCAAGACCGCGATCGCGCGGATGACCGAATGCCTCAGCGTCGAATGGGCGCCCTACAACATCAACGTCAACGCGATCGCACCGGGCATGTTCGTATCCGAAATGACCGACGGCATGTTCGAACGGATGGGCGGCAATCCCGCCCCGCACCTCGCGCGCGAACGCGTGCCGGTGCCAGCGCAACTCGATTCCACCCTGCTCTACCTGGTCTCGCCGCCCAGCGAGTGCGTGACCGGGGCGATCATCCGGGTCGATGACGGGCAAAGCTCTGCCGTCCGCCTGCGCAAGTAAGGGAGGCCCAAGATGCTGGTAACCGTCGAACGCGATGGCGCCGTCGCCGTCGTCACCCTCAATCGCCCCGAAGCGATGAACGCCCTGTCCCGCGGCCTGCGCGCCGAGCTCGCCCAAGTAATGACCGCGCTCGATGCCGAGGACCAGATCCGCGCCGTGGTGTTGACGGGTGCGGGCACCCGCGCCTTCACCGCCGGGCTCGACCTCAAGGAACTGGGCGTCGAGGGCCTGGGCGCCGCCAATGCCAGCGAGGCCGTGGCCAACCCGGTCAAGGCGATCGAGCTCTGCCGCAAGCCGGTGATCGGCGCGATCAACGGCGTGGCAATCACCGGCGGGTTCGAAGTTGCGATCGCCTGCGACATCCTGATCGCCAGCGAAAACGCGCGCTTTGCCGACACCCACGCCCGGGTCGGGATCATGCCCGGCTGGGGCCTCTCGCAGAAGCTCTCGCGGCTGATCGGGATCAGCCGGGCCAAGGAACTGTCTTTGACCGGCAACTTCCTCGACGCGCAGACTGCCTGCGCCTGGGGCCTGGTCAACCGGGTGGTTGCGGCGGACGAACTGCTGCCCGCAGCCAAGAAGCTCGCCGCCGATATCGCCAGCGCCGATCCAGCGATGATCGCGGCTTACAAGAAGCTGATCGACGATGGCTATGCGCTGCCCTTCGGCGAAGCCATGGCCCTCGAGCACCGCACATCCTCGGCCCGCAATGCCGAGGTCAGCGGCGACGAGGTCGAAGCACGGCGACTCGCGGTGATGGACCGCGGCCGCGCGCAAGCGACCTAACGGTCGCTCCAGTTCGGCGGGCGCTTCTCGAAGAAGGCCTGCTTCGCCTCGCCGAAATCGCCGGCCATGCCCAGCATCACCTGCTGGCGGTCTTCCAGCGCAAAGGCGTGTTCCATGCTAGCCGCGTCGATATTGA
>JBEGOD010000217.1:0-4525 GCA_041182185.1 Pseudomonadota bacterium | reverse complement strand
GCGCTGGACCGGCCTTGATTGCATCACGGCCGTCGCGCCAGGTTTCTGTGCTGCCGCGATTTCCGAGCCGCCGGATGATTCCATCCGGCTCGAAATCGCGCTAACTGGCGGTAAAGCGCAGCGGCAGGGTCTTGAGCCCGCCCACAAAGGTGCTCTTGGCGCGGCGTGGTTCGCCGGCCAGTTCGACCGTCTCGATCCGATCGAGCAGCGCCTCGAACAGCAGCCGCATTTCCAGCCGCGCCAGGTGCAGGCCCAGGCACTGGTGTGCGCCGGCGCCGAAGGCCAGATGGCGATTGGCCTCACGCGTTGCGTCGAACCGGCGCGGCTCGGGGAACTGGGCCGGATCGTGGTTGGCGGCGACATAGTTGATCATCAGCCAGTCACCGGCCTTGACCGTGACATCGCCGAACTGGGCGTCTTCGGTCGCCGTGCGCATGAAGTGCTGGACCGGGCTGGTCCAGCGGATCGCTTCCTCGACGATGCCGGGCACCAGGCTGCGGTCAGCCTTGACCCGGGCGAACTGCTCGGGATCGCGGGCCAGGGCAAGCATGGCCCCGGCGGTCGAGGCGCTGGTCGTGTCATGCCCGGCAGCGGCGACGATGATGTAATAGCCAGCCCGGTCGCGCGCCGAGATTGGCTCTCCATCGATCATTGCCGTGGCCAGGATCGTGGCGACATCGCTGGTCGGGTTAGCGCGGCGCTGGGCGGCGAGGCCTTCAAAATAGGCCTCGAAATCCTTCACCGCACCCGACACGATCTGCAGGATCTGCTCGGGCGAGAGATTGGCCAGGCCGCTCTTGTTGAGGTCCTCGTCCTGGCCGCCGAACATCTGCTGGGTCAGGAACAGCATCCGCGGCTCATCCTCTTCCGGCACGCCGAGGATCTGCATCACCACATTCAGCGGATAGGGCGCGGCGACGTGGGTGACGAAATCGCATTCCGGACCCGCGGCCACGAACCGGTCGGACGTCTTGGCCGCCAGCTCGCGAATCTGCGCTTCGATCGTGCGCAGGTTCTTGGGCATGAACCATTCCTGGGTCAGCCGGCGCAGCTTGGTGTGCTTGGGGGCATCGAGCTGGACCAGCGAGGAGACCAGGTTGGGGCTCTCCTCGCCCTGGGCAGCGGTGATCTGCCGGGCGAAGGCCTCACCGGTCTTGTTGGTGAACACGGTCGCGCGCGGGGCGTTGAGGAAATGCGCGTTGTCCTTCGACACTCGCATGGCGTCGTCATACCGGGTCAGCAGCCAGAACGGATCGAAATCGCCAGCGGGGCTTTCGATCCGCACCACCGGCGTTTCGCTGCGTAGCCGGTCGAACACGTCGAGTACCGCGTTCCAGTCAGCATAGGAATTGGGATCGATTACCGCAATCGCATCGGCCGGGGCCGCCACAGGACTGGTCATCGGCTTACCCCTGCGCCTGGGCAGCTTCGTAGGCCGCCTTGTATTCATCGCGCAGCAGCCGCTTGTAGAGCTTGCCGGTCAGTTCGCGCGGCAGCTGTTCGCGGAAATCGATCTGGCGCGGCATCTTCACGCGGCTGAGCTGGCCAGAGAGGTACTCGCGGATCTCGTCCGCCAGCTCCGGCCCGGCCTGGCTCATGTCGAGCGGCTGGATTACCGCGACGACCTTCTCGCCCATTTCCGGATCCGGGGCCCCGATCACGGCGGCATCGGCCACCTTGGGATGGGTGACCAGCAGGTTCTCGATTTCCTGCGGGTAGATGTTGACCCCGCCCGAGATGATCATGAAGCTCTTGCGGTCGGTCAGGAACAGGTAGCCGTCCTCGTCCTGGTAGCCGACATCGCCCAGGCTCGACCAGCCGTGCTTGTTGCGTGCGTCGCGGGTCTTGTCCGGATCGTTGTGGTATTCGAACGGCACCATGCCTTCGGTCGGCTCGAAGAAGATCTGGCCTTCGGTGCCGCGCGGCACTTCATTGCCGTCCTCGTCGCAGACGCGGATAATCCCGGTCAGCGCCTTGCCGACCGTGCCGGGTTTGGTCAGCCATTCCGGGCTGGCGACAAAGGTGAAACCGTTGCCTTCGGTGCCGGCGTAATATTCGTAAATCACCGGCCCCCACCAGTCGATCATCGCCTGCTTGACCGGCACGGGACAGGGCGCTGCGGCGTGGATCGCACACTTCAGCGTCGAGGTGTCGTATTTCTTGCGGACCTCTTCGGGCAGCTTGAGCATTCGCACGAAATGGGTTGGCACGAACTGGCTGTCGGTGATCTTGTACTTCTCGATCGCAGCCAGCGCGGCTTCGGGGTCGAACTTTTCCATCACCACCACGGTGCCGCCGATCTTCTGCACGGTCATCGACCAGCGCAGCGGGGCAGCGTGGTAAAGCGGAGCCGGGGTCAGGTAGACCGCGCCGGGCTTGATCCCGAAAGCCATCAGGATCAGCCCGACCAGCGAGTTGGCCTGGTCAATCGCGGGGTCTTCCGGCAGCGGGATCTTGACCCCCTTGGGCCGCCCGGTGGTGCCCGAGGAATAAAGCATGTCCACGCCAGCGCGCTCGTCGGAGATTGGGGTGTCGGGCATGGCCGCCAGGGCGTCCTCGGCCGAGAGCGAGCCTGGCGTATCGAAGCGCAGCTGCTCCACGCCGGGGGCCAGCTTGGCCACTTCATCCAGGGTCGAGGCAAGATAGGCCGATCCGAACAGTATCTTCGCGCCGCTGTCTTCCAGGATATAGGCGATTTCGGGCGGGGTCAGGCGGCTGGAAATGCCGACATAGTGTACGCCCGCGCGCTGGAAGCCCCAGGTCAGGCAGAAGAACCAGGGATGGTTCTCCATGCACAAGGCCACGGTATCGCCAATCTGGATCCCGCGCGCGCGCAGCAGCTGGGCAACCTGATTGGAACGGCGGTCCAGCTCGGCAAAGCTGATCGTCTCGCCGCTGCCGGCCATGATGATCGCGGGGCGGTCGGGATTGGTCTTGGCGTGGATCGACGGGTGCATCGGGAATCACTCTCCAGTGGTGGCAGTTACCATCCGGGAGCGACTTTTAACCGGCCGATTAAACCCGGCAAGGACAAAAGGACGTTTGCGCGCGCGTCAGGCAAAGAAAAAGGGCGGCGGTTGCCCGTCGCCCTGCTTCTTAGCGCATGAAGCGGCTGCTTACTTGCTGCCGCCCTTGGCGCTTTCGCCATCATCGTCGGCGGCGGCGAGGGTGCCGGTCCAGGCATCACCTTGCATGTAGGGCACCGGGTTCACGGCAGTGCCGGCGATCCGGACTTCATAGTGCAGGTGCGGGCCGGTTGAACGGCCGGTCGTGCCGACGTAGCCGATCAGGTCACCCTTCTTGACGGCCTGACCTTCGGCGACGTTAAGGCGCGAGAGGTGGCCATAGCGGGTTTCGAGCGCAGCGCCGTGATCGAGCGAGATGAACAGGCCGTAGCTGGAGAACCAGTCAGCCCGGGTCACCACGGCATCGGCGGTGGCATAGATCGGGGTGCCAATCGGGCTGGCCAGGTCAATGCCCTTGTGGCCGCGGCGGCCGCCGAGCACCGGATGGGTGCGCATGCCGAAGCCGCTGGTCAGCGCGGCGCCTTCAAGCGGCATCCGCGAGGGGATCGAAACAGTGCGGGGACGGGCGACGGGAACCGCGGCAACCGAAGTGCCGTTCCAGCTGGCGAACAGGCGGCGGAATTCCTCATCACCACCGCGCACGCCCGACTTGGCGGCCTGGGCTTCACGCAGCGGCGCGGCGATATCGGCCGCAGTGGCGCTGGAATTGGCCAGGGCGGGAGTGGCAAGACCAAGGCTGGCAAGCGCGGCGAGAGCGCCGATCATGCTGCGAACCTTGGCAAAAATCGAAAAGTCGACCACTTAAAAACCTTACAGTTAAGCGAGCCAATCGTTACCGATCGGTCCACCCGGACCCTGTCTGCATTGTCAGCCACACAGGACCGCAACCCGATTATTTGAGATGGTCGGAACCCCCCGCCGTCTCGTTGACTTGGTTAAAGCTGCGTCACGGCGATGTCGCAACCCCTGCATAGAAAGAGCGCGGTAGACCGGCAGCGAGACGCGCTGAGTCGTTGAACGGCGGCTTAACGACCCCCTTAAAATGTGTCGTCACCAGGGATTTCCATAGGATTTCCGCGGATTCGCCCCGATCGCTGGCAACTGCGGCGAAATGCTTTGAACCGAATCGGACGTGGGCGATTTCATCGTCAAGGATTCGTTCCAGAATTCGCGCGCCGGTTTCATCGCCAAGACTGCGGATTCGCTCCAGCGTGGCCGGTGTCACATCGAGGCCGCGCGCCTCCAGCACCATCGGCACTACCGCGAGCCGCGCGGCGACATCGTGGCTGGTCTCAAGCGCGGCATCCCACAGCCCGTCATGGGCGGGTAGCGCGCCGTAATGCGCTCCCAGGCTGCGCAGCCGCCGGGCGAGCAGGGCGAAATGCATCGCCTCGTCGGCTGCAACCGAGAGAAAGTCCGAAACGAACTCAGGCCCCATTTCCGCGCCGAACCGCCCGGCCATGTCGAGCGCCAGATCGATCGCGACGAATTCGATATGG
>JBEGOD010000216.1:0-5499 GCA_041182185.1 Pseudomonadota bacterium | reverse complement strand
CAGTCGATGAATTGCCGGCGAAGATGCGCGCCTTGCGCGCCGCGCTCGATGCGATCGAGGGCGGTGAGGCGGACCTGGCCGCGCTGGAAGCCGCGGCGGCGGCGGCGGGGGCAGAATACCTGGCCAGGGCCGAGGCGCTCTCGGCCGCGCGGACGAGCGCGGCCGGCAAGCTTGCTACGGCGCGGGCGGCAGAACTGGCCCCGCTCAAGCTCGATGCCGCGAAGTTCCGCACCAGCGTCACCACCTTGCCGGAAGAGCGCTGGGGCCCGGCCGGGATCGATGCGGTCGAATTCCTGATCAGCACCAACCCCGGCGCTGACTTTGCGCCGCTCAACAAGATCGCCTCGGGCGGCGAACTGTCGCGCTTCATCCTCGCGCTCAAGGTCGCGCTGGCCGAGCAGGGCGGGGCGGCGACGGTGATCTTTGACGAGATCGACCGCGGCGTTGGCGGCGCGGTCGCCAGCGCAATCGGCGAACGGCTGGCGCGGCTCGCCGCTGGCGGACAATTGCTGGCTGTGACCCACAGCCCACAGGTCGCCGCGCGCGGTGGCCAGCATTACATGATCGCGAAGAGCTCCGAGGGCACCGTTACCCGCACCTCCGTGGTCCTGCTCGACGCTGCGGGGCGGCAGGAAGAGATCGCCCGGATGCTCTCCGGCGCCGAAGTCACCGCCGAAGCCCGGGCTCAGGCCGATCGGCTGCTGGAGCGGGTGTGAACGACGTGGCGCTCGAACGCCCGGTCTGGTCGATGCTGACCGGACCGCAGGCGAACCTGGCTGTTGCCACCGGGGCAGCTGTCCGGATCGACCCGCGCTTTGGTCCCTTCGCGGCGGCGCGCGACCAGTCGGACGAGGCGCAGGCGGCGCTGGCGGCAACGCTGATCGGCCCGGACGATGCGATCTGGCTGGTCGAGCGCGCGGCGTGGCCAGCGCCGGCCGGAACGCGGGTGGTCCGGGTTGCGCCGCTACTGCAAATGGTGGCGGACAAGCCGGCACCGCTGCGCGACGACGACGGCCCGTTCGTGGCGCTGGGCGCGGCCGATGTCGCTGAAATGATCGACCTGGCGCTCGCGACCGAACCGGGCCCCTGGGGCCCGCTGACGCACCGGTACGGCCAGTTCTGGGGCCTGCGCGAGGATGGCCGGCTGCTTGCCATGGCGGGTGAACGGATGCGGCCCGCGCCGGGTTTCGCCGAAGTCAGCGGGGTCTGCACCTGGCCCGACCAGCGTGGGCGCGGGCTGGCCGGCAGGCTGATCCGCCGGGTAATGGCCGACCAGGTGGCGCGCGGCGATGTGCCTTTTCTCCATTCCTATTCGGGCAATGCCAGCGCGATCCGCCTCTATGAATTGCTCGGCTTCCGCGCGGCGCGCGAGATGGTGGCGACCGTGCTGGCGCTGGCCTAGGATAGCGCCATGGGATTCGACCTTTCCGAAGCGGACGCCGCCAATGAACTGATGCGGCTGGCCAAGGCGATCGCCTATCACAACAAGCGCTATCACGCCGAAGACGCACCGGAGATTTCCGACGCCGATTACGATGCGCTGGTGCGCCGCAATGCCGAGCTGGAAGCGGCTTTCCCGCACCTGATCCGGCCCGACAGCCCGAGCCGACAGGTCGGGCACGAGGTTGCTGCCTCGCCGCTCGCCAAGGTCACCCACGAAGTGCGGATGATGAGCCTCGACAACGCTTTCGCGGACGCGGACGTGGCGGACTTCGTGGCGCGGGTGCGGCGGTTCCTGGCCCTGCCGGAAGACGCCCCGGTGGCCATGACCGCGGAGGACAAGATCGACGGGCTGTCCTGCTCGCTGCGCTATGAGCATGGGCACTTGGTGCGGGCGGCAACGCGCGGCGATGGGCAGGTGGGCGAAGACGTTACGCCCAACGCCGCGACGATTCCCGATATCCCGCAGGAGCTGATAGGCGCCGTGCCCGAGGTCTTCGAGATCCGCGGCGAGGTCTATATGGCCAAGGCCGATTTCGTCGCGCTCAATGCGGCGCAGGAAGCGCGCGGGGACAAGGTCTTTGCCAACCCGCGCAATGCCGCCGCCGGGTCGCTGCGACAGAAGGATCCCACGGTTACCGCCGCCCGCCCACTGCGCTTCCTGGCTCACGGCTGGGGCGCGGCGAGCGCCGTGCCGGGCGAGACCCAGCATGCGGTCATGGCGGCGATTGCCGGTTGGGGCGTGCCGGTTTCCCCGCTGCTGGTGCGCTGCGACAGCGTGGAACAGATGCTCGCGCACTATCGCAATATCGAGCATCAACGTGCTGATCTACCTTACGATATCGATGGTGTGGTCTACAAGGTTGACCGGCTCGACTGGCAGGAACGGCTGGGCTTTGTCGCCAAGTCGCCGCGCTGGGGGATCGCCCACAAGTTCCCGGCCGAACGCGCCGAGACCACGCTGGAAGCAATCGACATCCAGGTTGGCCGCACTGGCAAGCTGACCCCGGTCGGCCGGCTCAAGCCGGTGACCGTTGGCGGCGTGGTGGTTTCCAACGTCACGCTCCACAACCGCGACGAGATCGCCCGGCTGGGCCTGCGCGTGGGGGACCGCGTGGTGCTGCAACGCGCCGGGGATGTGATCCCGCAGGTGGTCGAGAACCTGACCCGCGAGGACCCGCGCGCGGCCTATGCCTTCCCCGACCATTGCCCCGAGTGTGGCAGCGAAGCCGTGGCCGAAGAGGGCGAGGTCGACGTGCGCTGCACTGGCGGGCTGATCTGCCCGGCCCAGCGCGTTGAACGGCTCAAGCATTTCGTCAGCCGCGGCGCGCTCGATATCGAGGGACTGGGCGAGAAGACGATCATCGAGTTCTTCGGGCTCGGCTGGCTGGAGAGCCCGGCCGATATCTTCCGGCTGCGGAAGCGCCGCAGCGAGATCGTCGGGCGCGAAGGCTGGCAGGACAAGTCTGTGGACAACCTGTTGGCAGCGATCGAGGCCAAGCGCGCGCCCGATGCCGCGCGGCTGCTGTTCGGGCTGGGTATCCGCCATGTCGGGGCCGTGACCGCGCGTGACCTGCTCAAGCGGTTCACCACGCTGGAGCGGATCCGAATGGTGGCCGAGGCCGCCAATGGCGACGATGCCGAGGCGCTGGCCGAACTCCTGTCGATCGACGGGATCGGTCCGGCGGTGGCCGAGGCGCTGGGAGACTTCTTCCACGAGCCGCACAACGTGGCGGTGTGGCAGGACCTGTTAACCGAAGTCAGCCCGCCGCCCTATGTGGTGGAAACGAAGGATAGCGCCGTGGCCGGCAAGACCGTGGTCTTTACCGGCGCGCTCGAAACGATGAGCCGCGACGAGGCCAAGGCCCAGGCCGAACGGCTGGGAGCCAAGGCCGCCGGCTCGGTCTCGGCCAAGACCGACCTGGTGGTGGCGGGGCCGGGCGCGGGCTCCAAGCTCAAGAAGGCGCAGGAACTTGGTATCGCGGTGATCGACGAGGCGGCCTGGGCAGAGATTGTCCGCGCGGCTGGGTAGAAATACCTAGCATGGCTAACTTCCTCTTAACGCGGAAAAGCTAAACATGCCCGTATCTTGCAGGCCATGGCCGAACAGGAAGGGTTGTATATGTCGCTTATCAAGAAACTGCTGCGCGATTCGCGCGGCACCGCTGCCGTTGAAATGGGCTTGGTCCTGGGCCTGATCGTGATCGGCCTGCTCGGCGCGCTCACCGGGCTTGGCGCCGAGACCACCAATTCGTTCAACTCGACCGCGCAAAAGGTTGTCGAGGCCACCAGCTAAGGCAGCTGTACCCGGCTGTCAGGAGTGTTCCTGCGCCTCTGCAATGGGGGCGCGGGTGCGCCTGAGTGCGACGATCAGCACGCCGGTCAGCGCGATGGCTGAGCCGACGATCATCTGCGTATCGAGCTGGTCGTTGGTGATCACCACGCCGAGGCCAATCGTGGCGAGCGGCGTGATCAGCGTCAGCGGGGCGATCAGGTTCGCCTCGTAGCGCGCGATCAGCAGGTAAAACAGCGTGTGCGCGCCGACCGAGACGACCAGCGCCGAGAACACCACCGCCGCCACGAAGGGCCAGCCGACTGCCGCCAGGTGGCCCCAGTCAGGCGCTTCAAGCCACAGGCTGAGCGGGGTCAGCAGCAAGGCGCTGGTCATCCCGACCCAGGCCTGGAAGCGCAGCGGGGCGATATCGTCCATCTGCTTCATCAGCACCGCGCCAAGCGAGCCGCTGGCCGCCCCGGCCAGCACCAGCAGCAGGCCGAATGAGATCGCCAGCCCGGGCTTCCACACCACCACCAGCACCCCGATCAGCGTCAGCGTAATGCCCAGCGCGCGGCGCCAGTGGATCCGCTCACCCAGGATCACAATCGAGAGCAGCGTGGTGATCGGCACCCCGGCCTGGCTGACCACGGCCGCGGCCGAGGGCGAGACGGTCTGCAGCGCCACGAACATCAGCGCAAAGCTGCCGCCGCCCATCAGCAGGCCAACCGCGATGATCCGCCAGGCCGGCTTGGGCATTGGCCGCAGCCACGGCAGGGTAACCGCGGCGACAATCGCAAAGCGGATCGCGGCATAGAGCAGCGGCGGGACCTGCCAGTCGCTGACCACGATCTTGCTGACCACGTTGTTGGTCGCCCAGATCAGGCAGATGCCGACCAGTATGAGGAAATCGCGCAGGTTCACCGGGCGGTCAGTGCCTGGCCCAGTCGGGCAGATGACTGGCCCGCGCAGCCGCAACGTTGCGCTTGCGCAGCCACAGGATCGACCAATCACCATTGACCAGCCGTGCGGCCAGTCGCAGCCCGGCCATGCGGGCGGCGCGGCGGACCTGGGCCTCCTGCGTCTCCAGCAGTCCGGCCAGTACCAGGTGCCCGCCGGGGACCATGTGCCGCGCAAAATCCGGGGCAAGGCCGATCAGCGGGCCGGCCAGGATATTGGCAATGATCAGGTCATAGGGGCCGCGCGCCTTAAGTAGCGGGTGCGCCATCCCGTCGGCCACCAGCATGGTCAGCTCACCGGCGCGGGCGCCCATCGGGACGCCATTGGCAGCGGCATTATCGGCCACCACGTCGAGGCAGACCGCGTCGATATCGCTCGCCGTCGCCAGAGCGCGCGGCCACAGGTGCAGGCCCGCAAAGGCCAGCAGGCCCGTGCCCGTGCCGATATCGGCCAGGTTGCGCACCACCACGCCCTGGCGCTTCATGTGGGTCAGCATGGCCAGGCAGCCGGCGGTGGTGGCGTGCTGGCCGGTGCCGAAGGCCTGGCTGGCCGGAATGCAATAGTCGCGCAGGCCCGGCTCGGACAGCGGCGCATGCTCGGGCGTGTGGACATTGAAAACGCCGGCGCGGATCGGCTCGAGGCCGGTCTGGCTGGCGGTCAGCCAGTCGATCTCCGGCAATTGCTCGATCGCCAGTGTGGGCGGCGTTCCGGCAAAGAGTGCCAGCACCGCCGGCTGCCTGGCCATGCTGACCCACATGAAGCGCCAGGGCGTGGTGGTGCGCAACCTGGCCGATATCGGCACGGGCACGGGCCTGCTGGCCTTTGCG
>JBEGOD010000215.1:0-5631 GCA_041182185.1 Pseudomonadota bacterium | reverse complement strand
GTTCGACCCTGACCGACGTGGCCAAGGAACTGGGCCTGACCCTGACCGAAACCCCGCCGCTGCTCAGTAACGGCCAGGTCTTCGGCCAGGACGGCAAGACCGCTCCGCCAGAGCTGGCCCGCGTGCTGACCACGGCCTTTGCGATGGAAAGCGAAGGGCAATCGCAGCTCGCTGAAGTGGAACCGGGCAAGCAGTTCCTGGTCTTCGATGTCGCGCAGATCGCCGCTTCCGCCGCCCCGCCGCTGGCCGAGGTCAAGCAACAGGCGATTGCCGAATTCCAGCTCGCCAAGGGGGCGATTGCCGCGCGCGCCGCCGCCCAGAAGATCGAGGGCATGGTCAAGCAGGGCACCGACCTGGGCACCGCCTTCGCCTCGCTCGGCCTGCCGCTGCCGCCGGTCGACCGGGTCGACCTGCCGCGTGAGCAGGTCCAGGCGATGGGTCAGCAGACCCCGCCGCCGCTGGCCATGCTGTTTGCCCTTGCCAAGGGCCAGGTCAAGCTGATGGGCGCCCCGCGCAACCGCGGTTGGTACGTGGTCAAGGTGAACGAGGTGATCCCCGGCAAGGTCGCGCCGACTGATCCGCGCTTGCCCGAATTCCAGCAGACCATGGCACGCGTCACTTCGCAGGAATATTCGCAGCAGCTGCGCAATGCGATGCGGACCGATGTGGGCGTGAAGCGCAACGATGCCGCGATCAACGCGGTCAAGACCCGCCTGACCGGCGGCAACTGACAGCAGCGTCCGGTGTCTGGCCTGAACAATCGCGAAGCTGCTCTGGCGGCGCTGGCCGATGGACGGCCAGCGCTGGTCTGGCAGCGGCTTATTGCCGATACCGAGACTCCGGTCGGCGCGGCGGTCAAGCTGATCGAGCCGGGCCGCGGCGATTTCCTGCTCGAATCGGTCCAGGGTGGCGAAGTCCGCGGGCGCTACAGCCTGCTCGGCCTCGATCCCGATCTGGTGTTCCGCGCGCAAGGCACCGCCGCCGAGATCAACCGCGCCTGGCGGCATGACCGCAGCGCCTTCGCCCCCCTGCCCGGTGACAGTCTGACCGAGCTGCGCGCCCTGGTCGAAGCCTGCAAGATCGACGTGCCACAACCGCTGCCCTCGGCGCTGGCCTGCCTGGTCGGCTATTTCGGCTATGAAACCTATGGCCTGATCGAGAAGCTGCCGCGTCCGGCGCCCAATGCGCTGGACCTGCCCGACATGCTGTTCGTGCGCCCGACCCTGTTGCTGGTGTTCGACCGCTTGAGCGACGAGCTCTTTGCCATCGCCCCGGTCTGGCCGGGCGGCGGAGCACCAGAGCGGATGGTCGAACTGGCCGGCGAACGGATCGAGGCGGCGCTGGCTCGGCTGTCGGGTCCGGCCCCGGCCGCCACCCGCATCGCCGACTTGCCCCTGCCCGCGCTGGAGCCCGTGCTGACGCGTGAGGACTATGCGCGGATGGTGCTGACGGCGAAGGACTACATCGCCGCCGGTGACATCTTCCAGGTCGTGCTGGCCCAGCGTTTCACCACGCCCTTTACCCTGCCTGCCTTCGATCTCTACCGCGCGCTACGGCGGATCAACCCCTCGCCGTTCCTCTATTTCCTCGACCTTCCGGGCTTTGCCCTGACCGGCTCCAGCCCGGAGATCCTGGTCCGCGTCCGCGATGGCGAAGTGACGATCCGTCCGATCGCCGGCACGCGGCCGCGCGGCAAGACGCCTGAGGAAGACCGCGAGAACGAGATCAGCCTGCTGGCCGATCCCAAGGAACGCGCTGAGCACCTGATGCTGCTCGACCTGGGCCGCAACGATGTCGGCCGCGTGGCCGAGGCCGGGACCGTGCAGGTGACCGAAAGCTACACGGTCGAGCGTTACAGCCACGTCATGCACATCGTCTCGAACGTGGTCGGCAGGCTCGACAGCGCGCACCACGATGCAATCGATGCGATGTTCGCCGGCTTCCCCGCCGGCACGGTCAGCGGCGCGCCCAAGGTCCGCGCCTGCGAGATCATCGCCGAGCTGGAGCCAGAAACCCGCGGGGCCTATGCCGGCGGAGTCGGTTATTTCTCGCCCGATGGCAGCCTCGATTCCTGCATCGTGCTGCGTACCGGAGTGGTCAAGGACGGCATGCTGCACGTCCAGGCCGGCGCCGGGATCGTGGCGGACAGCAACCCCGAATACGAACAGCGCGAATGCGAGGCCAAGGCCGGCGCCCTGATCGCCGCGGCACGTGAAGCGGTGCGGGTGGCGAGCGAGGCGGACTACGGCCAATAGTCCCATCCGCTTGACCCGGAGCGGCGCTCCTCTAGCGTGCTGGCCATGCGTAACATCCTGATCCCCCTGCTCGCCCTGATCGCAGCACCCTTCTCTTGGCCGCTCCACGCCGAGGACTGGCGCGCCAAATCCACTGAGCGCGATGTCGTGCTGAAGGACTTTGCCTTTGCCGAGGGCGGCAAACTGGACGTGAACATGCACGTCACCACGCTCGGCACGCCCAAGCGGAACGCGGCTGGTGAGATCGAGAATGCGGTGATGGTGCTGCACGGCACCGGCGGCACCGGGCACCAGTTCTTCCGCCCACAATTCGCCGATGAGCTGTTCGGGCCGGGCCAGCCGCTCGACCTCGCCAAGTACTACGTCATCCTGCCCGACAATATCGGCCACGGCAAAAGCTCGAAGCCCAGCCAGGGCATGAAGATGGCCTTCCCGCGCTACAACTACGCCGACATGGTCGCGAGCCAGCACCGGCTGCTGACCGAGGGACTTGGCGTGAAAAAGCTCCAGCTGATCCTCGGCACCTCGATGGGCTGCATGCATGCCTTTGTCTGGGGCACCACGCATCCCGGCTTTGCCGAGCGGCTCGCCCCCTTCGCCTGCAACGCGATGGAGATCGCCGGGCGCAACCGGATGTGGCGGCAGATGTCGATTGACGCGATCCAGGCCGATCCGGCGTGGAATGGCGGCAATTACACCAGCCCGCCCGAGCAGGGTCTGCGCACGGCGCGCTACATGTCGATCCTCGCCGGAGGCAACGCCTGGGCGCTGCAGAACGAATACCCGACCCGCGAGAAAGCGGAGGCCGCGCTGCGCGCCGGTTATGCCGCCCGCGCCAATGGCGACACCGACGCCAACGACCAGATCTACCAGCTCGACAGTTCACGCGATTACAACCCGGCACCCAGCCTGGCGAAGATCACCGTGCCGGTGCTGTGGATCAACAGCTCGGACGATTTCATCAATCCGCCTGAGCTCGGCCTGGCTCAGCAGCACGCCAAGCTGATGCCCAGGGCGCAGTTCAAGCTGCTGCCCTTCAGCCCCGACACCAAGGGCCACGGCACCCATACCTGGGCCAAGTTCTGGAAGGCGGATCTCGCCAAACTGATGGCCAAGAAATGACGGAACGCCGCACCCTCTATCCGCCGATCGAACCCTTCGCGAGCGGCATGCTCGATGTCGGCGATGGTCATCAGGTCTACTGGGAGCGCTGCGGCACGCCCGGCGGCAAGCCGGCGGTATTCCTGCACGGCGGCCCGGGCGGCGGCTGCAGCGCGCAGCAGCGCCAGCAGTTCGATCCGGCGCTTTATGACGTGCTGCTGTTCGACCAGCGCGGCTGCGGCCGCTCGCTGCCATTCGCCAGCATCGAGGCGAACACCACCTGGCACCTGGTCGCCGATATCGAGCGGCTGCGGGTCATGGCCGGGCATGAGCAGTGGCTGGTTTTTGGCGGCTCGTGGGGCTCGACCCTGGCGCTGGCCTATGCCGAAACGCACCCCGAGCGCGTCAGCGAACTGGTGCTGCGCGGCATCTTCCTCGCCAGTAAGCAGGAGGGTGACTGGCTTTACCGCTATGGCGCCAGCGAACTCTATCCCGAAGCCTGGGACGAATTCGCCGGGCATATCCCGGCGGACGAGCGCCACGATCTCGTCGCCGCCTATCACCGGCGGCTGACCAGCGACGATCCGGCCGTGCGGCTGGCCGCCGCCAAGGTCTGGAGCATGTGGGAAGGCGTGACCGTGACCCTGCTGCCCGATCCCGAAATGCTGGCCGATTTCACGGCCGACGATCACGCGGTCGCCGTCGCCCGAATCGAGAACCACTATTTCCGTCACGATTGCTGGCTGGAACCGGGGCAATTGCTGCAGGGTGCCGAGCGCCTGCGCGCCATTCCCGGGGTGATCGTGCAGGGGCGCCACGATTGCTGCACGCCGCCAGCGGCGGCCTGGGCGCTGAAAAAGGCCTGGCCCGAAGTCGAATTGCAGATCGTTCCGGATGGTGGCCACCTGTTCACCGAACCCGGCATTACCGATGGACTGGTGCGCGCAAGCGACCGGTTCGCGGGCAAACCAGCAAGTTGAGCCTGGCCCCCAGCAAGCAAGCTTGTCTGGCAAATCGCTCCGCTTGCGCCTATGGGCGCGGCCATGATCCTCGTTATCGACAACTACGACAGCTTCACCTGGAACCTGGTCCATTACCTGATGGAGCTGGGCGCCGAGGTTGAGGTTGTGCGCAACGACGCGCTGTCGGCAGCGCAGGCGATCAGCAGCGGAGCCCAGGGCTTCCTGATCTCGCCCGGCCCCTGTACCCCGAACGAAGCCGGGATCAGCCTGGACCTGGTCGGGGCCTGCGCCGATGCCGGCAAGCCACTGCTCGGCGTCTGTCTGGGGCACCAGTCGATCGGCCAGCATTTCGGCGGCAAGGTGGTGCGCGGCGGGCTGATGCACGGCAAGACCAGTCCGGTCACGCATGACGGCAGTGGCCTGTTCGCCGGACTTCCCTCGCCCTTCACTGCCACCCGCTATCATTCGCTGATCGTCGAGGACATCCCGGACGCGCTGGTGGTCAATGCCCGCTCGGACGATGGCCACGTCATGGGCTTCCGCCATGCGCAGCTGCCGATCCACGGCGTGCAATTCCATCCCGAATCCATCGCCACCGAACACGGCCACGCCATGCTGGCCAACTTCCTGGGCCTGTGCGGGATCAAGGCGAAGGAACTGGCGTGAGGCATTGCCAATGAGTTTGGCGCTGGGCGAGGCCGAAGCGCTGTTCGGGCGCATGCTCGATGGCGGCATGGCCGATGACGAAATCGCCAATACCCTGATCGAGCTGGCCGACCGCGGCGAGACCGCCGCCGAAGTCGCCGGGCTGGTCCAGGCGATGCGCGCGCGAATGCGGCGCATTACCGCCCCGGACGGCGCAATCGACGTTTGCGGCACGGGCGGCGATGGCCAGCACAGCCTCAACGTTTCGACCGCCGTGGCGCTGGTGGTCGCGGCCTGCGGCGTCCCCGTGGCCAAGCACGGCAACCGCGCCGCATCGAGCAAGGCCGGCGGCGCTGATACGCTCGAAGCACTCGGGCTCGACCTCGCCCGCGCCAGCGACCTTGCCGAACAGACCCTGCCCGACCTCGGCATCGCCTTCCTGTTCGCGCAAAAGCACCACCCCGCGCTCGCCCGGGTCGCGCCGATCCGCAAGGCGCTGGGGCGGCGGACGGTGTTCAACCTCTGCGGCCCGCTGGCCAATCCCGCCGGCGTGACCCGCCAGCTGGTCGGGGTCGCCCACCCCTCGCTGATCGCGCTGTACCGCGATGCCATGGCCCTGCTCGGGACCGAGACGGCGCTGATCGTCTCGGGCGCCGAAGGGCTGGACG
>JBEGOD010000214.1:0-2699 GCA_041182185.1 Pseudomonadota bacterium | reverse complement strand
CGCCAGCCCGAGGCGCTGCACTGGAACTGCGGCCAGCTGGCGGTGGCCCTGCGCCTGGTGGCCGAGGCGCCACCGCTGATCGCCGCGCTGGAGCGGTTCGGGCCGCTCTATCAGGCGGCATTGGCCCGCCAGTTCCTGTGGCGGCTGGGGGTGCAATCGCGCGGGTTCGAGGCCGACTACGTACTGATCGCCGCGGCTGAAAAGACCATGCGCGAAGGCGGGCTGTCACCGGACGCCTTCTTCCACCGCCACCGCTTCGGCCGCAACGCCGCGGGCGATTTCGCGGCAGCGTTGAAGGATTTCGCCCCCGCCGGCCGTGACCACGAGTTGTGGCAGGAGGGCGCCGCGCCCAGCCTGGTGGTCGATAATGTCGAGGCGATCTGGGCGGCGATCGACCAGCGCGATGACTGGGGGGCGTTGGGCGAGACTGTCGCCGCGATCCGGCGGCTCGGGGCGGCGCTCGGACCCCCACCTGTCAATGGTTTAGGTTGAACTACCTGGTCGGGCTGCCAAGGCTTTTCAGACCGGCACGGCTCGGCTAAGGCCCCACAACCGGCGCGTCGCAGGCCGGTTGGGGTGGTAGCGTGAGCAAGACTGAACTCATTTCCTATGAACCGGCAACCGGGGCAGAGCTCTGGCGTGGCAGCTATGGCAATGTCGATGACATTGTCGGCCGCGCCCGCCGTGCCTGGCCGGCCTGGGCGGCCCAGCCGCTGTCCACCCGCATGGAACTGGTCCGCCGCTTTGCCAACGAAGTACGCAAGGATGCCGACAAGCTGGCGACGATGATCGCGCGCGAAACCGGCAAGCCGATGTGGGAAGCGCGCACCGAAGTTGAAAGCGTGGTGGGCAAGGTCGAGATTTCGATCCGCGCCTATGCCGAGCGGACCGCCCAGCGCAAGCTCGACAACGCGATGCAGGGCACTGCCGCGCTGCGTCACAAGCCGCACGGGGTAATGGCCGTGCTGGGGCCCTACAACTTCCCCGCCCACCTGCCCAACGGGCACATCGTGCCGGCGCTGATCGCGGGCAATGCGATCGTCTTCAAGCCGAGCGAGAAGACCCCGGCAACGGCCGAACTGCTGGTCCAGTGCTTCCACCGCGCCGGGATTTCGGCGGCCGTGGTCCAGCTGCTGATTGGCGGGCCAGCCGAAGGGCAGGCGCTGGTCGCGCATGACGGCATCGACGGGGTGCTGTTCACCGGATCGGCCCACACCGGCATTGCGATCAACCGCAAGCTGGCGACGCGGCCGGACAAGATCCTGGCGCTGGAGATGGGCGGCAACAATCCGCTGGTGGTCTGGGACACGCCCAAGATTACCGATGCAGCCGCGCTGGTGGTGCAATCGGCCTTCACTTCGGCCGGGCAGCGCTGCACCGCGGCCCGGCGGCTGATCGTGAAGTCGACGATGTACGAACCGCTGATGGCCGAAGTGAAGCGACTGGCCGACCGGATCATTGTTGGCGCACCCTTCGACGACCCCACCCCCTTCATGGGCCCGGTGATCGACAACCAGTCCGCCGATGGCCTGACCGAGAGCTTCCTTTACCTGCTCAGCCACGGCGGCAAGGCGATCAAGCACCTGATCCGCCCGCGCGACGACCTGCCGTTCCTCTCACCCGCGATCATCGATGTCAGCGGCGTGAAGGATCGGCCCGATGTCGAGCTGTTCGGCCCGCTGCTGCAAGTCAGCCAGGCGAGTGACCTGGATGAAGCGATTGCCGAGGCGAACAACACCCGTTTCGGCCTGTCGGCCTCGCTGATCGGCGGGACCCCGCAGGAATACAACCGCTTCTGGGCCAATGTCCGCGCCGGGGTGATCAACTGGAACCGCCCGACCAATGGGGCCAGCTCAGCCGCGCCGTTCGGCGGGGTCGGCCTGTCGGGCAATCATCGCCCGAGCGCCTACTACGCGGCCGACTATTGCGCCTATCCGGTCGCCTCGACCGAAATGGAACAGCCGCGTGCGATGATCGGCGTCGGCCTGCGCGAAGGCTGAGCCCCAGCGTCAGCCGTTGGTGATAAGGTCGACTTCGGTGATGCCGTCGGCCATCGGACGGACATGAACCGCGAAGGCCAGTCCGCCCTTCCCGCCGCTTATCACCAGGTCCGCGCCAGCCTTTGCAACCCGCGGCACCAGGCCGGCGCGGGCAGCACTGGCATGGTAGAAGTCGACTACATCGTTGACCGAAACCGGGGTGCGGAAGTTGATCACGCGCAGCTTGCAGCCGGCCGCATCGCTGCCACCGGCTTCCTGGGCGTGGGCGCGAGGATAGACCGGCAAGGCCGCAGGGAACCTGGCCGCCCAGGCAAAGGAATAGTCAAGCGACGCGGCACACTTGGCCGCGAAGGGATGTACGCCGGCCACACCGGCGGCCGTCTGGACTTTGGCGGCGACCGAAATGTCTGCGCCAGCTTCAGCGCGCGGAGCAGGAGCAATCGCACCGCCCAGCAGACGCGCGGCTTCATCGCGGGCACGGGCGGCTTCTTTCTCATCCGGGCCAAACAGCGGCACGCCGCCTTCGGCCGGACCGCCGCCCGCCAGCATCGTGGCATTGCGGCTGGCGCCAACCAGGTCCGGATCGCTCAGCAGGGATTCGGACAGCGCGCCCATGATCGCGGGATCGCGCAAAGGTGTCGTCTCCGGCGCTGCGGCATCGCCGCAGGCGGTCAGCAGGCAGAGTCCCAGCAGTTGGGG
>JBEGOD010000213.1:0-57824 GCA_041182185.1 Pseudomonadota bacterium | reverse complement strand
GCGGGGCTGCAGCGGCAAGGGCCGGCGCGGGCAGAGGCTGGACCACCGGTTCAGCAACAAAAGCTGGCAACCTGGGCAAGTCCGCCGCCGCGGCGGGGGACATTTCTGCGGCGGCCAGACTGACCGGCTGCGCCAGTGGGAGGTTGATTGCAGGGCTGGCTGCTAGCGGCGCTGGTGCGGTTCCGGCCACGGTGACTGGCGCATAGACTGCCGGTTCGCGCTCATCTTGCGATGCGGCAACCGCGTTCATCCGGCCAAAGGCCGGTTCCACTGCCGCCAGCCGTTCTGCTGCGTTGGTCCGGGGCTGCACGACATCAGCGCCATCACGATCATCGGGCGACGACTGGGGTTTCTTCGCCTCGTCGGCCGCCACCAGGAACCACGCACCTGGCACGGCAGCGGCAGTGGCAAGCAAGCCTGCAAGCGGACGCTTCATTTTCCCGGTTCCCGAGCTGCGGGGTGCGACCCGACCCCAACTGTTCCAATGTGGTACAGGTTAGGGTAGTGGCGCGGCAACTTCACCAGCCAGCCGGTTGCTTTTCCACTGTTACGCGTTGGCTTGGGCGAGGCTGGAGAGCAGCACGAATTCGCAGTCCGGCAGCGCCTGCAACGCCTGGGCCAGATTCGGCAGGAAGCGCTCGCCTTGCGGGCTATCCCAGGCCTGGTGGTGGAACATCAGGCCGACTGCATTGCTGTGGCGGCGGGCGCGTTCGATCCCGGCCAGCACATCGCTGACCTTGCGGTCGACGGGCGCGCCATCGTCAACCGCAACGGCGATCGAAACTTCGCGGAGTGGTGCTTCGGGCCGGATGCCGGGATGGTAGGCAATCCCGCGGTTCCCGATCGTGCCCAGGCCCAGGGCACGCCCAAGCCCGTAGGCCAGGCGCCGCAGCGGATCGGCATAGGCGGCGGCCGATAGCACGGTAAAGCCTTCGGCGTGCAGGGCGCGAACCGTGTTGCCATCGAACCGGTGGCGCGGCGGGGTGAAGACCGTGCCGCCAAAGGCCTGGCCAAGCTTGGCCTGCATGATCGCCTTGCCTGCGGCGATAACCTGCTGTTGGGTAGCCAGATCGCGCTCGTGCCCGAACTCCCAGGTCAGGCGCTTGCCCCCGATCGTCATTTCATGGGCCAGGCCGTGCTGGCCGAACTCGCACAGTCCGGGCTGTTCGGCGTGGAACTGGCGCAAGCGCTGTGCGGTCTCATCCGTCAGCTGGGCCGGAATGACCTGGTAGCTGACCGGCAAGCCATGCTCGCGAAAGCAGGCGATGAATCGCGCCAGGGCCGGGGTCCAGCCGCCAACATCATCGTCGCGCAGGAAGATCCGGGTCGGGGCGGGATGCATGGCCATTTCGGGTAAGGACTTGGCCCAGCCGGGGCTGGGCGATCAAGCCCTTAATTGTCCGGGAAGGCCCGGGCGAACTGGTCGCGCAGCGGCTTGGTCAGGTAGGACAGCATGGAGCGGCTGCCGGTCTCGATGAAGGCTTCGGCGGGCATGCCCTGGCGCAGCTTCAACTCGGGATAGCGCTTCAGCATATCGGCATCGATCCGCACCCGCACCGGGAAGAAGGTCGATCCGTCGCGCTCCCGCACCGTCGGATCGGCGGCGACATAGAACACCTTGCCGGCGATCTCGGGCGTCGCGGTCGAATTGATCGTGGAGAAGCGGATCCGGGCCGGCTGGCCGACCAGTACTTGCTCGATATCGGCGGGTGAGATCGCGGCTTCGACGATCAGCGTATCGTCGATGGGGACGATTTCCATGATTGGTTCGGCTGGGCGGATCACGCCGCCCACGCCCGAAAAGGCGAGCTTTTCGACCACCCCGGCATAGGCTGCGCGCACCACGCTGCGGTTCTGGCTGTCGGCGGCGGCAATGTTGCGCAGCTGCTGTTCGTTGAGCGCGGCATTGACCGTGGCCAACTCGGTTCCGGCATCGGCGCGGCGCTGCTGGCCGAGCAGGACGATCTGCTGGCGAGTCTCGCCGATCCGTGCCTCGGTCTGGGCAATGGTTGCATAAAGCGCGCCGACATTGCCCTTGAGGTCAACCGCCGCGCGTTCGAGCTCGTTCTTGCGGCTGATCGTGACCAGGCCGCGATCCCACAGCTCCTTCACGCCCTTGCGCTCGGGTTCGATCAGCGCGCTTTGCTGGTCGAGCGCGCCGATCTGGATCCGGTAGCCAGAGATCTCGCGCTGCAGCTGCGTCACCCGCGCGCCCAGCTGGGTGCGCAGGCTGGCCTGTTCGACCTGCCGCAGCGAGAACAGCCGCCGCTCGTAATCCATCGCGGCCCTGGCACCCGGTGAGGTGGAGCTGGTCAGGCTATCCGGGAACCGGATCGTGGGCAGGCCGAGCTGTTCGGCCTCGAGCCGCGCGCGCTTGGCCAGTAGCTGGTCAACCGAAAGCGCCGAGATTTCCGACTGGCCGCTGGTTACGCCATCGTCGAACCGCAGCAGCGGATCGCCGGCCTTCACCCGGTCACCATTGCGCACGAACAGGTAGGCGATCACCCCGCCATTGGGGTGGGTGACGCGCTTGGCGCTGCTTTCCATGCCAACCTGGCCCTGGCCGATCACGGCCCCACCGATCGGAATCACCGTTGCCGCTGCCAGCAGGACGGGAACCAGGACACCGACGCCCCACATAATCTTGCGGGTTTGCTGGCGCAGTTCTCCCTCGGGTCCTGCTGCCTGCTCGGGAGCGGCAGTGTCCAAGGCGGGGAACTGGTGTGTCATGTCCATTCGGGTGCGATCCCTTGTATGTGGTTATGCGGCTGCGGGCAACTTCCGCCCGTCGCCCTGGCGGAGCAGCGGGGCGAGTACTTCGTCGCGCGGGCCAAAGCCTTCCATCCGGCCGTTGCGAAGCAGCACCACGTGGGTTGCCTGCGCCAGGATAGCCGGGCGGTGCGCGACAACGATGACAATGCAGCCGCGCGCGCGGGCCTCGCCAATTGCGGCCTCCAGCGCCACTTCGCCTTCCTGGTCGAGGTTCGAATTGGGCTCGTCGAGCACCAGCAGGAACGGTTTGCCATAAAGCGCGCGGGCCAGGCCGATCCGCTGGCGCTGCCCGGCCGAAAGCCACGAGCCGTCGCGGCCAATCGGGGTTTCATAGCCCAGCGGCATGCGCACGATCATTTCATGCACCCCGGCTGACTTGGCGGCGGCAATGACTTCATCCGAATCCGCACTGCCGGCAAAGCGGGCGATGTTTTCGGCAATGGTGCCATCGAACAGTTCGACCGATTGCGGCAGGTAGCCGATCGCCTGGCCCAGCCGCTCGGCCGGCCATTGGTCGATCGTTGCCCCATCGAGCCGGACCATGCCGCGGCGCGGCGCCCAGGCGCCGACCAGCGTGCGGGCGAGCGACGACTTGCCGGCACCGCTTGGGCCGATGACACCGAGGACGGAGCCCGCCTCAAGCGTGAAGGCGACATTGCTGACCGCCGGCATCGGATGGCCCGGAGGGGCGGCTTGGAGCCCTTCGACGCGCAGCTCGCGTGAGGGCAAAGGAAGGGCGATGTTGCTTGCGGCAGTAGCCGGAATGGCTTCGAGCAACTCGTTGAGCCGGGCCCAGCTGGCCTTGGTGGCCGTGAAGCTGCGCCAGTTGCCAATCGCCATATCGACCGGGGCCAGCGCGCGGCCGAACAGCAGGGACGCGGCAAAGATCACTCCGCCGCTGGCCTTGCCGTCGATTACCAGCAAGGCGCCGACAGACAGGATTGCCGATTGCAGGAACAGCCGGAAGACTTTCGAAAAACTGCCGAGCTTGCCGGCCGCGCCCGATAGGCGGTCCTGCGCGACAAGGTAGCCGTGGTTGATGCTGTCCCAGCGCCGCTCCATCGCGCTGCGCATGCCGAGCACGGTCAGCACTTCGACGTGGCGCAGCGTGGTTTCGGCCTGGCCTGAGCGTTCGGCGGTCAGGCGGGCGAGGTCGCGGGTCGGTTCGACCCCGATCCTGTGCGTGACCACGGTCAGCGCGACCAGCACCAGGGCACCGGCCAATGCGAACAGCCCAAGCCAGTAATGCAGCAGGCCCAGCACGATCAGGAAGAAGCCGACCCAGGGCAGGTCAAGCAGGGTGGCTGGCCCGGTGCTGACCAGGAAGCTGCGGACCTGATCCAGATCGCGCATCGGGGCCAGGCCATCGCCAGCGGTCTTGCCGCCGAGCCGGGCCATGTCGGCCATGGCGCGCTGGACCCGGCGGCTGAGCTGGCGTTCCAGCTGCGAACCAACACTGGCGAGCAGCTTGCCGCGGCCATGTTCGAACAGGCCTTGGAAGCCGTAAGCGATCGACACCAGCGTGAACAGGCCGACCAGAGTTGGCAGCGAGTGGCTCGGCAGGACCGAATCGTAGATCATCATCAGGTAGAACGAACCGGCTAGCACCAGCACGTTAAGCAGGCCGCTCAGCACCGCCACCGTCACCAGCGTGGCGCGGTAACGCTTTAGCGTAGCCCCCAATTCCCCGGTCCAAAGTGCCAAAATTCGCCTCCGCCAAGAGGGTCGCAGCGCCCGCACAAGCACGGAAAACGCCCCCTATGCGGTGAGGATTAGGTTGGCATGGTCAAGATTGACTTAATGCCGAACCCTTATTTTTTCTCAACGGGCAGGGCTTCGGGACCGCCACGGCACTGGCCCGCCGGGGTGCCCTTGAAGACCTGGCAATCGTATTCGACCGTCTCGCGGTTCTGGTCATCGAGCACGTAGTTGAGGCTGATCCGATTGCGCGCTTGCGGCGGCACGGGATAGCCGCGGGGAACAGCATTGCGATCTGTCCAGGCCATCACCCGGCAATAACCGTTCCCGCCGCACAGCCGCCGCGCCATGGCAAGGGCACCGGCAGCACCCGTGCCGGGCTTCAACCCGACCAGGAAGGCCCCGCCATCGGGATGGGGGATGACCAGCTCTCCGGCGCTCTTGCCGCCCGCCAGAGTGCCGACCTGGGCAATGTCAGCCGCCTCGGTCGCGGCATCGGCGGCCGCATCGGTTGCCGGCGGTTCCGTGACCTGCACCTGCCGCATCAGCGCCGCGAAGCTTGGTTCGCCGCCGCGATAGGCCGCGCGGACTGCCGCCGGGGTGCCCCAGAAGCCGCGCCAGCGGAAGAACAGGTGGGTATCGACCTGGGCCACCTTGTCGAGGCTGCTGCTCCAATACGGATAGACCCAGTTGGTATGGTAATGGGTCGCAAGGCCGACCGGCTTGTAGACATAGCCGTCCAGCGCTTCGCGGGCCCGCTTTCGCGCTACTTGCCAGGCCGCATCGGAATAACGCCGGGCCAGCGAGCCATCGCAGGTGTAAGTGAACTGGCAGCCGGTCACGCGCTCCGAGCCCTGGAAAACAACCCCGCAGACCGTCTTGGGAAAGGCCGGATGGCGGACCCGGTTCAGCACTACCTGGATCACGGCGCGCTGGCCCGGATCGCTGCCGCCGGCCTCGGCCATGGCAGTCATGGCGAGGCATTCGGTCGCTTCGCTGCGATCCTGGGCCGATCCGGTGAACTTGAAGGCCCGCGCCGGGGTTATCGGCCCGGCCACGAAGGGCGTGGCGGCATTGCGGCTGAGCGCAGTCAATGGATCGAGCGAGGGCAAGGCCTCCGGCTCGGCGCCGGGCTTGCCTGGCAGCACGGCCAACTCCTGTTGCCGCGCGGCCTCGCCGCCGGGCAGCCGCGCCGGATCGCCGAACAGGCCTTGCTGCCAGGCCAGCGCCAGGGCTCCCAGCAAGGCGATCGCTGTCGCAAAGCCGATAATCAGGCGCGCATTGGCCGACGGAATCCGTGCTGCGGCAGCGGCCATGATCAGAAGGCCTTGTGATGCATCAAGACGCGGATCGTGCCGATCATGATCCGGAAATCGCGCCACAGGGTCCAGCCTTCCAGGTATTCGATGTCGGAATTGAGCCGCTGGGTCAGGTCTTCCTGTTCCTGCGTCTCGCCCCGGAAACCGCGAATCTGGGCCAGGCCGGTAATTCCCGGCTTCAGCGCATGGCGCTGCCAGTAATTCGGATCGATCTCCCAGAACAGTTTCTCCCCGGCACGCGAGCCGAGGGCGTGGGGGCGCGGGCCAACCAGGCTCATGTCGCCCAGCAGGACATTGAACAGCTGCGGCAGCTCATCGATGCTGGTCCGGCGGATAAAGGCGCCGACGCGGGTCACGCGGCTGTCACCGGCCGATACCGACCTCTTGCCATCGCTATCGGTCGCTTCGTGGCGTAGCGAGCGGAACTTGAAGATCCTGAACGGGCGGTTGCCATAACCGACGCGCAGCTGGCGGAACAGGACCGGCCCCGGGCTGTCGAGCCGGATCGCGATCGCGACAACGATCAGCAGCGGCGCAAGCAGCAGCAAGGCCAATCCCGAGATCAGGATATCGACAAGCCGCTTCTTGATGCGGCTGGACAGCGACAATTGGCCGCGATTGACGATCAGCGTCGGCCGGTCGCCCAGCCGGCCAATTCCGACCGCCCCGATCGGCAGGCTTGACGGCATGACCACTTCGCCCTGGATATCGAAGGCCTTCAGCATCAGGCTCCAGGCATTGGCGCGGTCACTTTCGGCGCAGACCACCACAACCTTGTCATAGCCAGCCAGCAGCGTCCCGAGCCGGGCCACAATGCTGGGATCGCCGCGTTCTGGATCGATACCTTCGGCGCGCACATCGATCACGGCGGCAGTCGTCCCGGCGGGCGGCTCGGCGCCATCCAGCAACAAGACGCGGTTAATCCAGAAGTCATCGCGGTTCTGCAGGAACAGGCTGAGGAACAGGATTCGCCCGATACCGATGAACAGCGCGGACAGGACGATCGCCGTCAGCAAGGACAGGCGCGAGAGGGTCAGCCCCTGCGGCTGAAAGAACAGGAAGGCGATGCACAGCGCACTCGCCATCAGCAGGGTCCGTTCGCCCAGCATGGCCGAGCGCAGGCGCGAGCCGAAGGCATCGCGCGTAACGCTGCCGCTGCCCAGTGCCAGGAAGGCATAGGTCAGGCAGAACAGGATCGAGACGGGAAATCCGTAAAGCTGCAGCCAATAGGCCCCGCGCCAATGCGCGGCGATCGCGAAGCCGGCCTGGATCGAGGCCAGATCGCACAGCAGCATCGAGCCGTAACTGAGCAGGCGCAAGGCTTCTCGCTGGTTGAGCGAGTCGCCGAACAGACGGCCGTTGCTCATCGCGGCCTGCCGTTCATGGGCGAATGCAAGTTCCTTGTCCCTCACCATACTGCAGGAGCGGCGGATATAGGCTCCCGGATGCAATACAATCAATGGCTGCTACGCGGCGTCACGCAGCAGCCATTGGAAAGGGACTTAGCAGAAGTCAGTAAACGATCAGTTCTTGTCCTGATCGACCAGCTTGTTGGCGCCGATCCACGGCATCATGGCGCGCAGGCGGGCGCCGGTCTGCTCGATCGGGTGGGCTTCGGCAGCCTTGCGGGCTGCTTTCAGTTCCGGCTGGCCAGCGCGGTTATCAAGCACGAAGTTCTTCACGAACCGGCCCGACTGGATATCGGCCAGCACGCGCTTCATCTCGGCCTTGGTCTCGGCGGTGATGATCCGCGGGCCGGTGGTGATGTCGCCATATTCGGCGGTGTTGCTGATCGAGTAGCGCATATTGGCGATGCCGCCCTCATAGAGCAGGTCGACGATCAGCTTGGTTTCGTGGAGGCACTCGAAATAGGCCATTTCCGGCGCATAACCGGCTTCGACCAGGGTTTCGAACCCGGCCTGGATCAGGTGGGTGATCCCGCCGCAGAGCACGGCCTGCTCACCGAACAGGTCGGTCTCGCACTCTTCCTTGAAGTTGGTTTCGATGATGCCCGAGCGGCCGCCGCCCACGCCCGAGGCATAGGCCAGGGCGACGTCGAGGGCATTGCCGGTCGCGTCCTGATGGACCGCAACCAGGCACGGCACGCCGCCGCCCTTCTGGTATTCGCTGCGCACGGTGTGACCCGGGCCCTTGGGTGCGATCATGATCACGTCGATGTCGGCCGGGGCTTCGATCAGGCCGAAGTGGATGTTGAGGCCGTGCGCGAAGGCGAGGGCCGAGCCGGGGCGCAGGTTGCCCTTGATGTCGTCGGCCCAGATCGCTGCCTGGTGCTCGTCCGGGGCCAGGATCATCAGGATGTCGGCCCACTTGGCGGCTTCGGCGTTCGACAGCACCTGGAAGCCGGCGGCTTCGGCCTTGCGCGCGCTGGCCGAACCGGGGCGCAGCGCGATCGCCACGTCCTTGATCCCGCTGTCGCGCAGGTTCTGGGCATGGGCGTGGCCTTGGCTGCCATAGCCGAGTACGGCGATCTTCTTGCCCGTGACCAGGTTCAGGTCGCAATCGGCGTCGTAGTAAACCTTCATGTTAGTCCCATTCTCTTGCAGTGCGCCCCGCGCTTGCCGGGCTGTAGTTGTATGAAATCAGGCCGCTTCGGCCCCGCGCATCATGCCGACCACCCCGGTGCGGCCAACCTCGACCAGGCCCAGCTCGCGCATCAGCGAGACGAACCGGTCGATCTTGTCCGGCGTGCCGGTCAATTCGAAGATGAAGCTGGAAGTCGTGGTATCGACCACCTTGGCGCGGAATACGTCGGCCAGGCGCAGCGCTTCGACCCGTGCTTCGCCGACCCCGGCCACCTTGACCAGCGCCAGCTCGCGCTCGACGTGGGCGCCCATCTCGGTCAGGTCGATGACCTTGTGCACTGGGACCAGCCGCTCAAGCTGAGCATGGATCTGGTCGATCACCGCCGGCGGGCCGTGGGTGACGATGGTAATCCGGCTGAGCGAGTGGTTCTCGGTAATGTCGGCCACGGTCAGGCTGTCGATATTATAGCCGCGCGCGGTGAACAGGCCGGCGATCTTGGCGAGAATCCCCGCTTCGTTGTCGACCGTAATGGTCAGGACATGGCGTTCCGACGCCTGCAGCTTGATCTTCATCATTACACCAGCGCCTTGGCTTCGTCGTCCATGGTCCCGGCGACCTGGTCGCCATAGAGGATCATGTCGGTGTGCGCAGCACCCGAAGGAATCATCGGGAAGCAATTGGCTTCCTTGTGGACCAGGCAATCGACGATCACTGGCCCCGGATGGTCGATCATCGCCTGGATGCCGGCATCAAGCTGGCTCTCGTCCTCGATCCGGATGCCCTTCCAGCCATAGGCTTCGGCCAGCTTCACGAAATCGGGCAGGCTATCGGAATAGCTTTCCGAATAGCGGCTTTCATAGGTCAGTTCCTGCCACTGGCGGACCATGCCCATCCATTCGTTGTTGAGGATGAAGATCTTGACCGGCAGGCGGTACTGCGTGGCCGTGCCCAGTTCCTGGATGTTCATCTGGATCGAGGCATCGCCGGCAATATCGATCACCAGGCTGTCCGGATTGCCCAGCTGTGCGCCGATCGCGGCCGGAAGGCCATAGCCCATCGTGCCGAGCCCACCCGAGGTAAGCCACTTGTTCGGCGCGAAGAAGGGGAAGTACTGCGCCGCCCACATCTGGTGCTGGCCAACTTCGGTGGCGATCACCGGATCGCGGTGCTTGGTCAGGGCATAGAGCCGCTCGACCGCCAGCTGCGGCATGATCGCCTTGGCGTTAGAAGGATAGGCCAGGCTTTGGCGGGCACGCCAGCCATTGATCCGGGCTTTCCATTCGGACAGGTCCTGCGCCTTGCGCTCACCCCAGGCGTCCAGCAGTTGCTCCAGCACCAGGGTGCAGTCACCCAGGATCGGCAGGTCGACCGGCACGGTCTTGTTGAACGAGGACCGGTCGATATCGATGTGGATCTTGGTCGAATTGGGCGCGAAGGCATCGAGCCGACCGGTGACGCGATCATCGAACCGCGCGCCGATGCAGACCATCAGGTCGGCCTTGTTCATTGCCATGTTGGATTCGTAAGTGCCATGCATGCCCAGCATGCCCAGCCAATCGGCATGATCAGCCGGGAACGCACCCAGGCCCATCAGTGTCGAGGTAACCGGGGCGCCGGTCTTCGCCTGCAACTCGCGCAGCAGCTCGGTGGCGCGCGGCCCGGAATTGATCACCCCGCCGCCAGTGTAAAAGATCGGGGCGCGGGCATTGGCGATCAGTTCGATCGCGCGGGCAATGTCCTTGTCCGTGCCGCGCAGGGTCGGGGTATAGCGATTGCGGCGCTGCGGTGCGCCATCGCTGAAGCTGGCAACGGCCACCTGCACATCCTTGGGGATGTCGATCACGACCGGGCCGGGGCGGCCCTGCGTTGCGATCTGGAACGCCTCGTCGATTGTCGCGGCGAGTTCCGAAGGGTCCTTCACCAGATAGTTATGCTTGGTGCAGTGACGCGTGATGCCGACGGTATCGGCTTCCTGAAATGCGTCGGAGCCGATCAGGCCGGTCGCGACCTGGCCGGTGATCACCACCAGCGGGATCGAATCCATGAAAGCGTCGGCAATGCCGGTGACGGCATTGGTTGCGCCGGGGCCGGAAGTGACCAGGACCACGCCGGGCTTGCCGGTCGAACGGGCATAGCCCTCGGCCGCATGGGCCGCGCCGGCCTCATGGCGAACCAGGATGTGGCGGATCCGGGTATCGGCGAACAGCGCATCGTAAATCGGCAGCACCGCCCCCCCGGGATACCCGAAGACATATTCGACCCCCTGGCGGACCAGGCTTTCGACCAGGATGCTCGCGCCGCTGCGCTCTTCACTCACCGTAGCTGTCCTTCACTTGAACCACCGCCCCTTTAAAGAACCGACCCGGCACAGTTGCCTGTGCCGGGTCGCCCTCTCCAACTCGTGCGGGCCTGCCATGGGCAGGAAGTGAGCTGGCCCTAAGCGACAGGAAATAACGTGTCAAGCGTTATTGTTGTAACAAAGATGCGAAATGGGGGCTGACTTCGACATTAATCGAGTCAATTCGCACCCAATCGTCCGGCGGCTGATTGCGGAACCAGGTATATTGCCGTTTGGCATAGTTCCGCGTGGCCTGGGCGCCGCGCTCGCACAGCTCTTTGCGGCTGCAGTGTCCGCGCAGGAAGGCCCCGATATCGGGCACGCCAATGGCGCGCATGACGGGCAGGGCCGGATCGAGATCGCGCGAGAGCAGGGTTTCGACCTCGGCAATGGCGCCTCGTTCCAGCATCAGGTCGAACCGCCGGTCGCAGCGTTCATAGAGCCAGGCCCGGTCAGGCTGCAGAACCGCGGCGTGGAGGCTGACCGACGCGCCGATCCCCCCGACCTTTGCGGCCTGCCATTCGGCCAGGGGGCGCCCGGTCGAGCAGGCCACCTCCAGCGCGCGAACAATCCGGGTCGTGTCGTTTGGATTGAGCCGCGACATTGCCTCGGGATCTTCGCGTTGCAGCGCGGCCCGGGCCTCTTCCAGTGGAAGGGCGCGCGCATAGGCCCGGACCCCGGCATCGATCGGTGGCACTGGCGCGATTCCATCGAGCAGGGTCCGCAGGTAAAGGCCGGTTCCCCCAACCAGGATCGGCACGGCATCGCGCGCCTGCGCTTCGGCAATTACCGTTCGCGCTGCCTTGGCCCAGTCGGCGGCCGAACAGGCCATGGCGCCATCCCAGGTGCCGAACAGCAGGTGCGCAATGCCCTGCATCTCTTCCGCAGAAGGGCGGGCGCTGAGCACGGCCAGGTCGGCATAGACCTGCGCGCTGTCGGCATTGATCACCACGGCCTCGCGGCCTTGTGCCTTGAGCGCCAGGGCCAGCCGCACCGCCAGATCGCTCTTGCCGCTCGCGGTCGGCCCTGCGATGAGCGCCAGCGGCGGCCGTGCGCTGGCCGAATCTGAAGGGGAATCCTTGGTGCCCATCGCCCGCCTGATAGCAGAACCAGCGGTTTTGTCGGCAAGACTATCGGACACGGTCCACGCGCTGGAAGCGGCCGGCCTGAGCGTGCATTCGGCCGAGCCGCTACGCGGCCTCGAAGACGTGCTGCAGATCTCTGCCGACGGCGATGCGGCGGCGATGCGCGCGGTGCTCGATCGCCAGTTTCCCCGCGCCGACCTGCTGGTAAGCGGCAATCAGCCGGCTGTACCCAAGGTCTTCGTTTCGGACATGGATTCGACCATGATCCAGGCCGAATGCATCGACGAGTTGGCCGACTTTGCCGGCCTCAAGGACCAGATCGCCGCGATTACCGAGCGGGCCATGCAGGGCGAGCTCGACTTTGCCGAGGCCCTGACCGAGCGGGTGCGCCTGCTCGGCGGGCTGGGCGAGGGGGCAATCGCGCAGTGCCTGGCCGAGCGCGTGCCGCCAATGCCAGGCGCGACCACGCTGGTCGCCACACTGAAGGACCATGGTTGCTTCACGGTGCTGGTCACCGGAGGCTTTCACCAGTTTGCTGACCCGGTGGCCGACCAGCTCGGTTTCGAACGCGTGGTGGCGAACCGGTTGGCGGTGGAGCATGGGGCACTCACCGGCGGGCTGGTTGGCGACATCGTCGACAGCGCGGTGAAGGAGATGGTGCTGCGCGCGGAAGCAGGCCTGCGCGGCGGCAGCAGTCTCGCCACGGGCGACGGAGCCAATGATATCCCGATGCTTCGCGCGGCGACTCACGGCATCGCCTATCATGCCAAGCCCAAGGCCAAGGAAGCGGCGCACGGCTATGTCGCCGCCGGTGACCTGACCAGTGTGCTGTTACTGTTGGGAATCCCGCGCGCGGATTGGGTGGAGGGCTGATCGGTAGGGGTTTTGAAACTGAATTGCAGCTAGTGCGCGAATCTGCTAATGACACTCATGTAAGTAACCAGCAGGTGCCGAACCATGGACTCGCTTTCGCCTTCGATCACCGCCGCAGCTGACTGCAATCTGGATGCCGCGGACGACGTGCCGCTGATGCTGCCGGGCCGTCCGAAGATGCGGTACGACTTTCCCAAGGCCTGGCACCACTTCAAGGAACTGGTGAAGGACAAGGAAAACACCGCCGAAGTCGCCAAGATTTTCGAGGCGCTGCCGTGGCGCGGCGTCTACGATGCGGCCAAGGCGTTCCTTTCGAGCGAGCGCGGCCAGCGCATCCGGGCAAGCGAACCGTCACTGGTGTCGATCCTTGACGATCACGCCGGCCTGCGCCGTCTGCCAGCTGGCACCGTGGCCCATGCCTATTGCGACTTCATGGAGCGCGAAGGGCTCTCGGCGCAGGGCCTGGTCGATGAACTCGACAAGTATCGCCCGGCCGACATGTATTTCAACGACCAGGTCGATTGGTACTTCCGCCGCCTGCGCGACACGCATGACCTCATGCACGTGCTGACCGGTTATGGCCGCGATGCGCTGGGCGAGCAGTGCGTGCTGGCCTTCACCTACAGCCAGCAGCCGGCGCTGGCGCACCTGTTCCTGGGCTATGCCGGGGCTTACGAGATTGTCCGCCGCGGGACCGTCAAGGTGCCGATTTTCCGGGCCGTGCGCGAAGGGCAGAAGCTGGGCAAGGCCTGCCCGCGGCTGGTCGAAATGCCGATCCGCGAGTTGCTGGCCATGCCGCTGGAAGATGCCCGCAAGCAGCTCGGCATTGCGCCGGGCCGCTATTACCAGCAGGCCCACACCATGTGGCGAGCAGCCGGGGTCGATCCCTACGATCTGATGGCGCCCGTCCAGAAGGCTGCCTGATAGTTTCGGTTAGCGAAGGTCCTTGCGGATCACCAGCTTGAGGCCGGACCAGACGTCGTCAACCGCGCAGACCTTGGTGTCGACCAGGCCAAGCGGCAGGCAGACTTCGCGGATCGTATCCTCGGTAATGTCGGTTGGGGCATTCGCCGCCTTCTTTGGCCAGCTCACCCAGATCTGACCATCGGGCGCAATCTGGTGGCGCAGGCTGCCGAGCCGCGCTTCCAGCACTGCTCGGTCGGTCACGAAGACGTGGGCGGCATCGATCCCGTCGGCCGGATCGGCAACGAAGCGCAGTTCCAGCGCATATTCGTCGATCTCGTCGACCACACTTTCGGGCATGGCATCGAACCACACCCGCATGCCGTCGCGCAGGTTCAGCTTCTTCGCCAGCGGCGTGCCGGAATAGCCCGCCTCGGTCACCGGCTCAGGCTTCCATCCAGTCGCGGAAGAAGCTTTCGCTCGCTTGGCGCAGCGCGCTGAGCGCGACCGGCTGGCCATTGATCACCAGCGCATCGCCGCCGGTGCTGCCGATCTTCTCGAACGGCACCTTGCTGCGGTCCAGCGGCTTGTTTGCCGGGTAGGTAACCAGGTAGCGTGACTGGGTCTCGTTGAAGGCAAAGGCCGTATCCATCGGATCGATCGCGGCGCCGATATTGCCGGCCAGTGCCATTTCCGCGATCGCGACCAGCAGGCCGCCATCGCTGATGTCGTGCACTGCGGTCACTGCACCATCGGCGATCAGCTGGCGGATCACTTCACCGTGGAAACGCTCATCGCCCAGGTCGACCTTGGGCGGATCGCCATCTTCGCGGCCATGAATCTCGCGCAGCCACAGCGACTGGCCAAGTTCGGGATAGCTCGGGCCGATCAGTGCCAGGCATTCGCCTTCTGCCTTGAAGGCGATGGTTGCCATGATCTCGTGATCGGCCATCAGCCCGACGCCGCCAATCGCCGGGGTGGGGAGGATCGCGGAGCCGCCGCCGGTCGCCTTGCTCTCGTTATAGAGGCTGACGTTGCCCGAAACGATCGGATAGTCGAGCGCGCGGCAGGCATCGCCCATGCCGCGCAGGGCCTCGACGATCTGGGCCATGATCTCGGGTCGCTGCGGGTTGGCGAAGTTCAGGCAATTGGTGATTGCCAGAGGCCTGGCGCCGACAGCGGAGATATTGCGGTAGGTTTCGGCCACGGCCTGCTTCCCGCCCTCGTAGGGATCGGCATAGCAATAGCGCGGGGTGCAATCCGTGCTCATCGCCAGCGCCTTTTTCGTGCCGTGGATGCGCACCACCGCCGCATCGCCGCCGCTCTTTTGCAGCGTATCGGCGCCGACCTGGCTGTCGTACTGTTCCCAGATCCAGCGCCGGCTCGCCAGGTCCGGACAGGCCATCAGCTTGAGCAGGTCTGCGCTGAGGTCCGCGCTTTGCGGCACTTCGCCCAGCGGCTTGACCTTGGCCCAGGCCTTGTACTCCGCCAGGCTCAGCGCCGGGCGGTCATAGAGCGGGGCATCTTCGGCCAGGGGACCTAGCGGGATGTCGCAGACGGTCTCGCCCTGCCAGGTCAGCACCATGTGGCCCCCATCGGCCTGGACGTCAGTCACCTGGCCGATCACCGCAAAGTCCAGCTCCCACTTGCGGAAGATCGCCTCGGCCATTGGCTCCTTGCCGGGCTTCAAGACCATGAGCATCCGCTCCTGGCTCTCGCTCAGCATCATTTCGTACGGCGTCATGCCTTCTTCGCGGCACGGCACCTTGTCCATGTCGAGAATGATCCCGGCCTTGCCGTTGGTCGCCATTTCGACCGAGCTGGAAGTAAGGCCCGCCGCGCCCATGTCCTGGATCGCGACGATGGCGTCGGTCGCCATCAGTTCGAGGCAGGCTTCGATCAGCAGCTTTTCGGTGAAGGGATCGCCGACCTGCACGGTCGGGCGCTTGGCTTCAGAGTCTTCGCCGAAGTCGGCGCTTGCCATGGTTGCGCCATGGATCCCGTCGCGGCCGGTCTTCGAGCCGACATAGACGATCGGATTGCCGATCCCGGTGGCGGCCGAATAGAAGATCTTGTCGGTATCGGCGATCCCCACGGTCATCGCGTTGACCAGGATGTTGCCGTCATAGGCCGGGTGGAAGTTGGTCTCGCCGCCAACGGTCGGTACGCCGACGCAGTTGCCATAGCCGCCAATGCCCGCGACCACGCCCTTGACCAGGCTCTTCATCTTGGGATGGTCGGGCCGGCCAAAGCGCAGCGCGTTCATGTTGGCCACGGGCCGCGCACCCATGGTGAACACGTCGCGCAGGATGCCGCCCACGCCGGTGGCCGCGCCCTGGTAGGGCTCGATGTAGCTCGGGTGGTTGTGGCTCTCCATCTTGAAGATGGCGGCCTGGCCGTCACCGATGTCGATCACGCCGGCGTTTTCGCCCGGACCGCAGATCACCCAGGGGGCTTCGGTCGGCAGCTTCTTGAGGTGGATGCGGCTCGACTTGTACGAGCAATGTTCGGACCACATCACCGAGAAGATGCCGAGCTCGACCAGGTTCGGCTCGCGCCCCAGGGCGTGCAGCACGCGCTGGTATTCGTCCTCGGAAAGCCCGTGCTGGGCGACGATGTCAGGAGTGATCGAGTCAGCGGGATTTGGCATGGGCGCGCCTTAGCGCCCACCTGCGACTAACGCTAGTCTGCCAGAATGTCTTCCCCACCTTCGAGGAAGCTATCGATCAATCGTGGCGTTTCGTCGCTGTCGACCAGGGTGCCCATGAACTCGCGCGCGGCATTCACCAGGCCGTCTTGGAGGGTTTCGCCGGCGGCAACCAGTTGCGCCATGCGCTTGGCTGCGGCCACGGCGTGGGGCGGCCGGTCAGCAAGCTCGGTGGCGATGGCGAGAGCCCGGTCGCGCGCTGAAGGAGCGATCTCGTCAACAAGCCCCATCCGCAGCGCTTCTGCGGGTGCGACGACCCGGCCGCGCATGACCATCTCGCGCGCCCTCGACAGGCCGACGATCCGGGCCAGCAATTGCAAGCCGCCAACGCCGGGAATGATGCCCAGGCGGGTTTCAGGCAGGCCGATCGTGAAATCGCCGGCCTCGGCGATGCGGATGTCGCAGCACAGCGCGAATTCGCAGCCGCCGCCCATGCAGATGCCGTTGATCGCCGCAATCGTGGGCTTCTCGCAGGCCAGCATCAGGTCGATCAAGGCATAGATCGGCGATGCGGCCCGATCGCCCCCTGGCTGGATCGCCCCGGCCCGCAGCGCACCGGCCACCACCTTGATCTCGCCAACATCGTAGTGCCGGATGAAAACCCCGGGCAGACCGCCGGTAAAGACGATTGCGCGGACTTCAGGAGCGGCCAGGGCATCCTGCAAGGCGACAAGTAATTCAGCGGCGCTGGTGGCATTCATATAGCCGCGCGGCGGATTGGTGAGCGTGATGATCCGGACCGGCCCGTGATCGCTGGTGGTTACCTGGCTCATGGCTGGGCGCCTTCGGTTTTGCCCATCCACCAGGCGGTCAGCGTGGCAAGGCCATAGGCGAAGAAGGCGAGCAGGCTGGTCCCGGCGGTCACGTCCGGCTCAACCGGGCCGAACCAGTTGACCGCCTGGAGCGCGAGCAGGACCACGGCCAGCGCCGCCACCCGCAGCGGGGCAGGGCGGCGCACCCTGGCGTACCACCACAGCGCGCCCAGGGTGATGCCCAGCTCAAGCGGCATCTCGATCAGCGGGTGGTTCCACAGTCCCAGGCCCAGCTTGGGCGGGCTGCCGGCCAGGGTCAGGTCTGGCACGTGGACCAGCAGGTCGAGGAACCAGTGCGACAGCACCACGCCGCCGCCGATCAGGGTAGCGGTGCGATCCTTGCTGGCCAGCCAGATCAGGCCGGAAAAGGCTGCGGCAAACAGCGCAGAGCCCAGCAGGCTGTGGGTGATCGGCATGTGGTAGAGGTCCATCGGGTTCATCACGCTGATGCCGGGCGAAAAGCGCATATGCTCCACGCCCGCCAGCAGCAGGCCGAAAAAGGCCCAGTCGACCAGCTGCGCCGCGATGAACAGCACGCCGATCTTCGGCGCGCGGCTGCTGGCGGCGGCCGCAGCGAGGGCCGGTGTCCAGTGACCGATGAACATGGCTGTCCCCCTCCCGTTCAAGCCTTATTGCGACGTCAGCTTCTGCACCGCGAACACCGCCAGGCCGCTGGCCAGCGCCGTGGCCGACGCGCCCCAGGCGATGTCGATGATCGTCATCTGGGTTGACCAGACCTTCAGCGTTGCCTGGTTGGTCAGGTCATAGGTGGCATAGCACAGCGCCCCCAGCAGCGCCCCGTTGAGCACCCCATAGGGCACCCCCTGCGCCAGGCCCGGCCGAACCGCGAACCAGACCATCCCGGCGATGTAGAGCGCGTAGAACACCAGCGCCGGCACCATCCGGAAATTGTCCGCCAGCATTTCCCCGATCAGCGGGCGGTAGAGGTTTGGCGCGGCCCAGCGCAGCCACAGCGCGTCCAGCACGCCAAAGGCCACAGCCGCAGTCACGTAAGCGGTAATCCACTGCATCGACGTTCTCCCTTGCCGATCAGCTTGACCGGCGCGGGCTGCGCGGTCAATGCTGCGCGGCGATGAGCGAGGACAATTCCGATATCACCGGCCTGAGCTTCGAGGACGCGCTGCGCGCCCTTGAAGACATCGTGCGCAAGCTGGAGGGCGGCGAGGTACCGCTGGACAGCTCGATCCAGCTTTATGAGCGCGGAGAGAAGCTGCGCCAGCATTGCCAGGCCCGGCTTGATGCGGCCCAGCTCAAGATTGAGCAGATCATCGCCGGGGCTGATGGCCAGGCTGCCGGAACTCGTCCGTTCGACCCCGAAGCTGGCCGCTGAGCCAATGACGGGCAAGGCAACGCCCCTGCTGGCCCAGGCCATCAACGACATCGGTAGCGACGTTGCGGCGCTGTTCGATGCGTTGCTCCCCGTGCCGAACGATCCGCGGGCGCGGCTGGTCGAGGCGATGCGCTATGCCCTGCTGGGCGGCGGCAAGCGACTGCGTCCGCTGCTGGTGACGGCCACGGCCGCGCTTTACGGGGTTGATCGCGAAGCGGCGCTGCGGGTGGGCTGCGCGATCGAGGCGATTCACGTCTATTCGCTGGTCCATGACGATCTGCCTTGCATGGACAATGATGCCATGCGGCATGGCAAGCCGACCACGCACCTGGCCTTTGACGAGGCAACCGCGGTGCTGGCGGGCGATGCCTTGCACGATTTCGCCTTTGAAATTCTCACCGATGCTTCGGCCAGCGGCGATCCCTTCGTCCGCGCCGAACTGATCCAGGTCCTCGCCACGGCGAGCGGCTGGAACGGGATGGCCGGCGGGCAGATGATGGACATGGTGGCCGAAACCACCACCTTCGATCTTCATACGATCACCAAGCTCCAGCAGCTCAAGACCGGAGCCCTGCTTGGGGCGGCGGTTGAGCTGGGCGCCGTGCTGGGCCGGGTTCCAGCTGAAGGCCGGGCGCACCTGCGCGGCTATGCCCGCGACATCGGGCTGGCCTTCCAGATCGCCGACGACCTGCTCGACTATGAAGGCGATGCGGAAAAGGCCGGCAAAGCCGTGGGCAAGGATGCAGCGGCCGGCAAGGCGACCTTCGTTTCGCTGCTTGGGCCGGACCGCGCCCGTGAACAGGCCCGGATGCTGGTCGATCAGGCCATTGCGCACCTGGGCCAGCATGGGGCAGAGGCAGACCTGCTGCGCGATCTGGCGCGGTTCATTGTGGAGAGGGACCACTGATGGCGGAACGGGTTGGGGTTTATCCGGGTACGTTCGACCCGATCACGCTGGGTCACATGGATATCATTGCCCGCGGGGCCAAGCTGGTTGACCGGCTGATCATCGGCGTGACGACCAACATCGCCAAGTCGCCAATGTTTTCGGACCCTGAGCGGATTGCCATGGTCGAGCGCGAGATTGCGACCATCGGCAATGCCAATATCCAGGTGGTCGGGTTCAACTCGCTGCTGATGGATTTCGCCGAGAGCCAGGGCGCGTCGGTCGTGATCCGCGGCATTCGCGGCGTGACCGACTTCGAATACGAATACCAGCTGACCGGCATGAACCGCCAGCTCAACGCTCGGATCGAGACGATTTTCCTGATGGCCGATGTCTCGCTCCAGCCGATTGCCTCACGTCTGGTGAAGGAAATCGCGATCTACGGCGGAGACATCTCGAAATTCGTCACGCCCAGCGTCTGCGCCGATGTCCTGACGCAAATTGGCAAGGCCGGCGGACGGCGCGGTTAATAGTCTGCCGCCGTTCATTGCCACGACAGCCTCACCTCGCTATCCCGCGCCAGCACTAGCGACCCTCCAGATTCCGAGACCTGATTTGATGATCCGAGCCAAGCTTACTGCCGTTGCCCTGGGCCTGGCCCTGATTGCCATGCCTGGCCTGGCGCAGGACAAGGCCCAGCCAGCCCCGGCGCTCAGCGCGGTGATCAATCCCGACCCGGCGTTTGAGCCCGAGAATATCCTGGTGCTGGACCTTTCCAACGGCGGCCGGGTGCTGATCCGATTGATGCCGGCCTGGGCCCCAGGCCACGTCGAGCGGATCAAGGCTCTGACTGCCCAGGGTTTCTACAATGGCATAATCTTCCACCGCGTGATCGACGGCTTCATGGCGCAGACCGGTGACCCGACCGGGACCGGTCAGGGCGGCTCGCCGCTGCCGGACCTGAAGGCAGAGTTCAATTATATCCCGCACGTGCGCGGTTCGGTCTCGATGGCGCGGACCGACCAGCCCGATACGGCCAACAGCCAGTTCTTCATCGTCTTCTACCCGCGCTTTGCGCTGGATCACCGCTATACCAATTTCGGCCGGGTGATTGCGGGCATGGACTATGTCGATGGCATCGAACGCGGCGAACCGCCTGCGAATCCGACCAAGATCCTGCAAGCCTCGCTGCTGAGCGAAGGCAAGCCGCGGCCGGCTGCACCCGCCGCAGTCGCACCGGCCGCTATCTCGGCCGACATGCTGAACAGCTCGAAGCCCAATTAAGCCCGATCCCGGCTTGACCGCGTGCCATGGCCCGCTAGGGCGCGGCCATGCGCGTTGACCTGTTCGATTTCGAGCTTCCGACTGACCGGATTGCCCTGCGGCCTGCCCGCCCACGCGATGCCGCGCGGCTGCTGTTCGTGCCGGGTGGGGGTGATCTTACCGACAAGGGCGTGCTGGACCTGCCCGACCTGCTCGAACCGGGCGATGTCCTGGTCTTCAACGACACCCGCGTCATTCCGGCCCAGCTGGAAGGCTATCGCGGCGAGGCCCGGATCGGTGCAACGCTGCACAAGCGGATCGATCTGCGCCGATGGCAGGCCTTTGTCCGCAATGCCAAGCGGCTGAAAGCTGGCGACCTGATCGAGTTCGCCGCCGGGGTTTCCGCCCTGGCCGAGGAACGCCACGCCGACGGCAGCTTTACCCTGGCCTTTGCGGGCGAGGAACCGGTCGAAGTCCTGCTCGACCGCGCCGGGCAAGTGCCGCTCCCGCCCTACATCGCCGGCAAGCGCGCGATCGATGAGGCTGACAAGAGCGATTACCAGACCATGTTCGCGGCCAAGGACGGCGCCGTTGCCGCCCCGACGGCCGCGCTGCACTTTACCCCACGGCTGATGGAAGTTCTCACCGCGCGCGGGATCGGGCACGAAACGCTGACGCTGCACGTCGGCGCCGGAACCTTCCTGCCGGTCAAGGCCGATGACACCGCAGACCACCAGATGCACGCCGAATGGGGCGTCATCACTGCCGAGACTGCCGCGCGGCTCAACGCCGTGCGGGCGCGCGGCAATCGGGTCGTTGCGGTCGGCACCACCAGCCTGCGCCTGCTGGAAAGCGCGGCGGACGAGGCCCGGGTGATCCATCCGTTCGAGGGCGATACGGCGATCTTCATCACCCCCGGCTACCGCTTCAAGGGCATCGACGCGCTGGTGACCAATTTTCACCTGCCCAAGTCGACCCTGTTCATGCTGGTGTCGGCGCTGATGGGGCTGGAGCGGATGCAGGCCGCTTATGCCCATGCGATCCAGCATGAATACCGCTTCTACTCCTACGGCGACTCCTCGTTGCTGCTGCCGGAGCGCCAATCCGCATAATCGCGGCTTGCGCCAGTGGCGCAATTCAGGTCTCTTCCAGGCGGACCCGCGCAATCAAGGACGGGTGGAGGGGACTAGCTATGACAGATTCTACTTCGGCGCCCGCAGCGGCGCCAGGGCCGCTGGCGGGGCTTGGCATTGTTGCGATCGTCGTGGTTGCAGTCGTTGCCTGGGCGGTCATCGGTACGGTCTTGTTTTCCGAAGTATCGCTGTTCGGTGCCTTCCTGCTGTTGTGGCACTGGGCCAACCTGGAAGCGCTGGAGATCAAGCGGCTGCCGGCAACCATCGCCGGGGCGCTGGTCGGGATCGCGCTGGCCTGGCAGGTCGTCTACCTGACCGGGGTGATGGGGAGCAACGGCACGATCCTTGGCCTGCTGATCATGGTGGCAGCAGTCTACCTGCAGGTCATCAACGTGCTGCCATTCCTGTTCAACGCGGCGGCGATGCTGTTCCTGACCGTTGCCGCAGCCCCGCTGATCCAGCTCAAGATCGATTTTGCGCAGCTGGCCCTGGCCACCGTGGTTGGCGGGCTGTTCTTCGGCGGCTTTGTCGAGGCGATCAAGCGCATCGCGGCCAGGTTCATGCCTGCCGCTGCCTAACGCGCAAACCCAAACGCGCGAACCCTAACGCGCAAACAAGGTGCGCGGGTCGATCACCCGGTCGATCAGCGCATCGTCTTGCGGCAGCTGCCCATCGAGCATCAGCATGGCGAGCCCGTGGACCACGGCCCAGGCCTGGACCATTAGCTGCTGCGCACCCGCCTCATCGCCGCGCACTGCGCGCAGCGCCTTGTCCTGCAGGAGCCGGGCGGCGAGGTTGTCGCCGAAGATCGACGGACCGACATCGCGGCACTGTCCGAAGACCAGGCGGAACAGCGCGGGGTTGGCCAGCGCCCACCGAACATAAGCTCGCCCAGTCGCGCCAAAAGCATCGCTGTTGCCTTCCGCCGCCGCTGCTGCAGCTTGCTGGTACTGGCCCAGTTGCTCGATTCCCTCGGCCGCCAGGGCGCCCAACAGCGCCTGCTTGTCCGGAAAATGGCGATAGACCGCAGTGGGGGAGACCCCAACTTCACGGGCGAGCGCGCGCAAGGATAGGTCTTCGACCGGCGTTGTTTCTAGCGCCTTCAATCCGGCCGCGACCAGCGCAGTGCGTAGGTCGCCGTGGTGATAGGCGCGGGTTTGGGGTGATGTTGACACTGTTACCATGGCTGCTATGTTTACGGCATAAACATTAAGCGGAGATTCGCCTCATGGCAAGCGCAGTCGAAACAGCAATCCGGGGAGTCGTCACCAAGGGGGTCATGGCCGTGGCCAGCTTCAACCGCGCCCGCCAGGATGCGGGTGAACAGCACCCCTTCCTGACCGGCATTCACACGCCGATGACCGATGAGCGGACGCTGACCGGCCTCAAGGTCACCGGCACGATCCCGGCCGAACTGTCGGGCCGCTATGTCCGGATCGGCCCGAACCCGTTCAAGCCCGATCCGCGCGGCCACCACTGGTTCATCGGTGACGGCATGGTCCACGGCGTCCGCCTGCAGGACGGCAAGGCGCTGTGGTATCGCAACCGCTATATCCGCAGCCAGACCCTTGAGGCGCAGGGCGGGCCCAAGGCGGCACCGGGGCCGCGGCGCGGGCGGCGCGATCTGGTCAACACCAATGTCATCCAGCACGCCGGCCAGACCCTGGCGATCGTTGAGGCCGGCTCGTTCCCGGCGCAGCTCAATGACGAGCTGGAAACCGTTGCCTACACCGACCTTGGCGGGACGCTGCATGTCCCCTTCAGCGCTCACCCGCACGAGGATCCGCTGACCGGCGAGCTCCATGCGATCACCTATGACGGCATGACGCAGGACACCGTCTGGCACGTGGTCGTGTCAAAGGAAGGCCAGGTGCTGCGCGAGGAACCGATCCCGGTCGAGCACGGCCCCTCGATTCACGAATGCGCGATCACGCAGAAATATGTCCTGGTCTTCGACCTGCCGGTGACCTTTTCGATGAAGGCACTGATCGGGGGCGAGCAGTTCCCTTATGCCTGGAACCCGGCGCACCGCGCCCGCGTCGGCCTGCTGCCGCGCCAGGGGACGGCGGCTGACATCGTCTGGTGCGATGTCGATCCCTGCTATGTCTTCCACGTTGCCAATGCCTATGACACCGAAGATGGCCAGGTGATCGTCGACATGTCGGTCCATGAAACGATGTTCGCCGGCGGGCCGGACGGTCCCAATGGCAAGCCGCTGGGGATGGAGCGCTGGACGATCGATCCCGCCGCCGGGAAGGTCACGCGCAAGACGCTCGATAAGGCGCCGCAGGAATTCCACCGCCCGGACGAACGCTTCTTTGGCCAGCCCTATCGCTATGCCTGGTCGATGGGCCTGCCGAACGAGGAAGACGTCGGCTTTCTGGGGGAAGCACCGATCTATCGCTATGACCTCCAGACCGGTGAGCGCAGCCAGCATGATTTCGGACCCGGCCGGGTGCCGGGGGAGTTCGTTTTCGTGCCGCGCGCAAAGGATGCGCCCGAAGGCGATGGCTGGTTGATGGGCTATGTGATCGACGCGGCGAATGAGACGACCGACCTCGTCATCCTCGATGCCGCCAACATTGCGGCCTCGCCGGTCGCCTCGGTTCATATCCCGCACCGGATCCCGCCGGGCTTCCACGGCAATTGGCTGCCCGACGCCGGTTGATTTGGGGCAAGACATTCACCCTCCGCTGCGGCTAGCCTGCCCGGCGGAGGGACGGATGACCAATCAAGCAGGCCAGGCGGCAATCGAAGCGCGGCTGGAACGCGCAGCCGAAGCGCTGGGCGATCTGACCGCGCCGGTGATGGCGGAGTATTATCGCCGCTACCCCGCTGCCCGTGCCAGTTTTGTCCACCACGCCCCGCGCGGGCCAGAGCGGCTTGAGGCCGAGATGGTCGGCAACACGCTTTATTACGTGATGACCTGGTTCGAATCGCCGATTGAGGCGCGGATCTATTTCGATACCTCGGTGCCGCACCACCGGGTGGCGCTGGATGTGCCGCCGGACTGGTTTCGGGGGCTGATTGAAACGCTGATCGACGTGATCGAGGCGGGTGTACCGGCGCTGGATGCCGCCGAGCAGCAAGCCTGGAATGAAATGCGCGCGGCGCTGGTCGGGCTGGTCGAGCGCAACCGTTTCGTCTAGCGGGTGCGGCGATGACCGCCCCGCGCTTCCAGTTCGATATCCACGCCACCGATGGCAAGGCGCGCACCGGCACGATCCGGATGCGGCGCGGCGAGATTCGAACGCCGGCCTTCATGCCGGTCGGTACGGCGGCGACGGTCAAGGCGATGAAGCCTGAAACTGTCGGCGCGACGGGCGCGGATATCCTTCTTGGCAACACCTATCACTTGATGCTGCGGCCCGGGGCGGAGCGGGTGGCGCGGCTGGGCGGGCTGCACAAGTTCATGAACTGGGACCGCCCGATCCTGACCGACAGCGGCGGCTATCAGGTGATGAGCCTGTCCGACCTGCGCAAGATCACCGAGGACGGGGTGACCTTCAAGAGCCACCTTGACGGCAGCCGCCACCTGCTGACGCCGGAGCGGTCGATGGAGATCCAGCGCCTGCTCGGCAGCGATATCGTCATGGCCTTCGACGAATGCCCGCGCGCCGATGCGCCCTATGAGACCATTGCCCAGTCGATGCGGATGTCGATGCGCTGGGCCGCGCGCAGCCGTGCGGGCTTCGATAGCGGCGAAGAACACGCCGAGCGCTCCGCCCTGTTCGGGATCCAGCAGGGCGCGCTCCACGAAGACCTGCGCCGCGAAAGCGCGCAGGCGCTGCAGGAAATCGGCTTCGATGGCTATGCGATCGGCGGCCTGGCCGTGGGCGAAGGCCAGGAGGCCATGTTCGCCACGCTGGACTTTGCTCCCGGCATGCTGCCGGTGGACCGCCCGCGCTACCTGATGGGCGTGGGCAAGCCGGATGACCTGGTCGGCGCGGTCGAGCGCGGGGTCGACATGTTCGACTGCGTCCTGCCCAGCCGTTCGGGCCGCAACGGGCAGGGGTTTACCTGGCATGGCCCGGTCAACCTGCGCAATGCCAGACACGCCGAGGATCCGGCCCCGCTGGACGAACGCTGCCCGGGCGATTGCTGCACCAGGTACAGCCGTGCCTATCTCCACCATCTGCACAAGAGCGGGGAGATCCTGGGCGCCATGCTGCTGACCGAGCACAACCTGACCTTTTACCAGCAGCTGATGCAGGCGATGCGTACGGCGATTGCGGAGGGGCGGTTTGCCGCTTTCGCAACCGAGTTCCGGCGCGACTATCTGGGCCGCTGACAAGCCTGCGAATCTGGATTAGGCTGCCTCGCAAAGAGGGAGAGCGACCATGGCCACCGTGCTCGATACAAAGTCCGCATCGAATGACGATCATGTCCGCAGTTCGGTGAGCGCGGAAGAATGGGCGGCCCGCGTCGATCTGGCGGCGGCCTATCGGCTAGTGGCACTCTACGGCTGGGATGACCTGATCTTCACCCACCTTTCGGCCCGCGTGCCGGGGCCGGAGCATCATTTCCTGATCAATCCCTATGACATGATGTTCGAGGAGATCACCGCCAGCTCGCTCGTCAAGATCGATGTCGAAGGCCAGCCAGTGCTGCCGACGGCCCATCCGGTCAACCCGGCCGGTTTTACGATCCATTCGGCGCTGCACATGAACTGCGAGGATGCCCACGCGGTGATGCATCTCCACACGCCAGCGGGACAGGCCGTCAGCGCCATGGCCGAAGGCCTGCTGCCGCACACCCAGACCTCCATGATCGCCGGTTCGGATATTGCCTATCACGACTATGAAGGCATCGCGACCGACCTGGAGGAGCGCGACCGGCTGGTTGAGGACATGGGCGACAAGCATGTGATGATCCTGCGCAATCACGGCACCCTGGCCATTGGCAAGACGGTGGGTGAATGCTTCCTGCGGCTCTATTTCCTGGAGCGCGCTTGCGATGCCCAGGTCAAGATGCTCTCGGCTGGGCGCGACGGGCTCAACAACCCGCCGCAGGGCACGCCGGAAAAGGTCAAGGCGCAGACGCCGCCCGCCGGCATCGGCATGCTGGCCAACGGCCTGGCCTGGCCGGCGCTGCTGCGCAAGCTTGACCGGATCGATCCGTCGTTCCGGACCTGAGCGGCCAGCCGCCGCGGTTCAGCCTTCTGCGGGGCGTAATTTGCCCTGTTTTCATTGCCCTGACTGCCTGTTAGGCTGCGGGCAGGAGAGTGGGCTGCGATGCTGGCATGGATGCCGCGGGCGCCCCGGAACAGGGAGCCTGCAATGCGCACCATGATTGGCCTGTTGGCCACTGCGGCGATGACCTTCGCCATGCCCGCAATCGGGCAGGATGCCATCGCCTTGGCGCAGAAATTCGGCGCGCTTGAATCGATCCGCCAGTTGTCGATGTCGCCAGGCGGCAATCACGTATCGATTGTCGCGCCGGACAAGGCTGGTGGCCAGGTGCTCTACCTGGCCGACCTGACGGCGCCCGGCTTGCCCAAGGCGATCATGCGCCAGTCCCAGCCCGACCAGCAGTTGCGGTGGTGCGAATTTGCGACGGACGTGCGCCTGGTCTGCATGGTCACGCTGCAGATGGACGAAGGCGGCCGGACGCTGAACTTCTCGCGCCTGTTCTCGATGGGTATCGATGGCCTGGACGTAAAGCAGCTGTCGGGGCGCGAAAGCAACCGCGCGCTCGGCCGCGTCCTCTATGGCGGCGGGATCATCGATTGGGACTTGCCGGGTAAGCCCGGCAAGGTGTTGATGACCCGGATCTTCCTGCCGCAGGATACCTCGGGTTCGAACATCCGCGCAAAGGGCGAAGGCCTGGGTGTGGAAGAGGTGGATGTTACCACGCTCAGCCGCCGCGTCGTGGAAAAGCCGCGGACCGAGGCGTCCGAATATATCAGTGACGGGCATGGCAACGTCCGGATCATGGGCATCACGCCGCGTGATGCCGACGGCTACCTGCGCGGCAAGGTCAGTTATTCGTTTCGCAAGCCCGACTCGCGCGAATGGGATGGACTGACCAAGGTGGTGCAGGGCGAGGCAGGGCTGTGGGACGGGTTCGAGCCCTATGCCGTCGATAGCACCCGCAATGTTGCCTATGGGTTTGACAACAAGGATGGCTTCTCGGCGCTCTATGCCGTCACGCTCGATGGGCTTGGCGGCAAGGAACTGGTGCTGGGCCGCAGCGATGTCGATGTCGATGCGCTGGTCCATATCGGGCCGAGCAACCGCGTGGTCGGCGCCAGCTATGCCACCGAGCGACGGATGATCGAGTTCTTCGATCCCGAGTTGAAGAAGCTCGCCGCTGCCCTGGGCAAGGCCTTGCCGGGCAAGCCATCGGTCAGCTTCGTCGATTCAAGCGCGGACGAAAGCAAGCTGCTGCTGTTCGCTTCCAGCGACATCGATCCTGGCCGGTTCTACCGCTATGACAAGGCGACCCGCAGTCTCGCCGAGCTGCTTCCGGTCCGCGGCGAGCTGGCCGGCATGAAGCTGGCGGAAATGAAGCCGATCACCTTCGCGGCTGGCGATGGCACGCAGATTCCCGGCTACCTGACCCTGCCGCCCGGCAGCACTGGCAGCACTGGCAAGGGCCTGCCCGCAATCGTCATGCCCCATGGCGGCCCGGGTTCGCGCGATGAATGGGGTTTTGACTGGCTGGTGCAGTATTTTGCCCAGCGCGGCTTCGCGGTGCTCCAGCCCAATTTCCGCGGCTCGGCGGGCTATGGCAATGCCTGGTTCCGGCGTAACGGGTTCCAATCCTGGCGGACCGCGGTCGGTGATGTGAATGATGCTGGCCGTTGGTTGATCAGTCAGGGGATTGCTGCGCCGGGCAAGCTGGGGATCTTCGGGTGGTCCTATGGCGGCTATGCGGCCTTGCAGAGTTCGGTGCTCGATCCTGAACTGTTCAAGGGGATCGTCGCCGTGGCACCGGTTACCGATCTGGAAGGCCTGCGCGCCGAACGCATCGACTATGCCGACTATCCGCTGGTTGATCGCCTGATTGGCACCGGACCGCATATTCGCGAGGGCTCTCCGGCGCGCAATGCGGGGCAGATCAAGGCCCCGGTCCTGCTGTTCCACGGCGATCTTGATACCAACGTCAAGATCACCCAGTCGCGCCTGATGGCCGACCGTCTCAAGGATGCCGGCAAGCAGGTGGAACTGGTCGAATTCCGCAAGCTCGACCATTATCTTCAGGACAACGCGGCGCGGGCGCGATTGCTCGCGCAGTCGGATGCCTTCCTGCGCAAGGCGATGGGCCTGCCCGCGAACTAGAAACGAAAAGGGCGGCCCCGCGGGACCGCCCTTTCGTAATCCGTTGCCGGAAGCTCGCTTAGCGCGAGTAGAACTCGACCACGAGGTTCGGTTCCATCTTCACCGGATAGGGCACTTCGTCGAGCGTCGGAACGCGCACGAAGGTGATCTTGTCGGTGCCGTCCGGAGCGACGTATTCCGGGATTTCACGCTCGGCCAGGCTCTGCGCTTCGGCGATCAGCGCCATTTCCTTGGCCTTCTTGCCCAGGCTGACGACATCGCCCGGACGCACGCGGCGGCTGGCGATGTTGCACTTCACGCCGTTCACGTAGATGTGACCGTGCGAAACGACCTGGCGGGCCGAGAAGATGGTCGGCGCGAACTTGGCGCGGTACACGACCATGTCCAGGCGCTGCTCGAGCAGGCCGATCAGGTTCTGGCCGGTATCGCCCTTCATGGACGAAGCTTCCTGGTAGGTGCGCTTGAACTGCTTTTCGGTCACGTCGCCGTAGTAGCCCTTGAGCTTCTGCTTGGCGCGCAACTGGATGCCGAAGTCCGACACCTTGCTCTTGCGGCGCTGGCCGTGCTGACCGGGACCATAGGAGCGGCGGTTGACCGAGCTCTTCGGACGGCCCCAGATGTTCTCGCCCATCCGGCGATCGATTTTATACTTCGATGACTTGCGCTTCGACATGGCGCGTCTGTCCTTCAATTTGCATGCCCTGGAACTGCCCTGGGCTTCTGGTCCGGAACCGCACCATTCCGCCAGAAACGGAATGCGAGCTGGGCTTCACCGGAGTGCCCGCTCAATTGCGAAGTGGCGCCCGTAGCCGTGGCGCGGCGCAAATTCAAGCGGAAATGCGCCTATTCGGGGTCGCGCGGACCCTTGGTGAGGTGGGAGAGTACGCCGCGCAGGGTCCGAACCTCCAGGTGGCTCCAACCCGGCTTGGTCAACAGGCCGCGCAGATTGCGCCTGGTGGCCGCTGCGCGGATGGCGGGGTGGTAGTAGCCGGTGGGCTCCAGCATGGTCTCAAGCTGCCCGATCATGCCTTCCAGCTCTTCCTGCGGGGCAGGGGGCAACAGCTCTTCGAGTGTCGGCTGGACCAGGCTGACCTGCTTCGACCATTCGTAGGCGCACAGGATGACCGCCTGGGCAAGGTTGAGCGAGCCGAATTGTGGGTTGATCGGCACTGTCAGGATTGTCCGCGCCAGGGCGACGTCGTCGGTTTCCAGGCCTGAGCGTTCGGGCCCGAAAACATAGGCCGAGCGGCCCGGTTCGGCATGGATCGCGCGGGCGGCCTGTTCCGCATCGACAACCGGCTTGGTCACCCCGCGTTTGCGCACGGTGGTGGCAAAGACATGGGCGCAATCGGCCACGGCCTCGGCCAGGCTGTCATAGACCCGGGCCTGTTCCAGCACGATGTCCGCTCCGGCCGCCGCTGGGCCGGCGCCGGGATTGGGCCAGCCATCGCGCGGCGCGACCAGGCGCAGGTCGGTCAGCCCGAAATTGAGCATGGCCCGCGCAGCCTTGCCGATATTCTCGCCAAGCTGCGGCCGGACCAGGACGATGGCGGGTTGGTTACTGCTTGGCGGCATCCTGCACCGCGCTGGCAAATTCTTCGAAATCGCGGGCTTCGCTGAAATCGCGATAGACCGAGGCGAAGCGGATATAGGCGACAGAGTCGAGCTGGCGCAGGCCGTCCATCACCATCTCGCCAATCTGCTTGGCGCTGACCTCCGCATCGCCCAGCGTTTCAACCTGGCGCTGGATCCCGGACACCAGTTGATCGAGCCGTTCCTGGGCAATCCCGCGCTTGCGGCAGGCGAGCGAGACCGACTGTTCGATCTTGGCGCGGTCAAACGGCTCGCGCTTGTCGCCGGACTTTACCACGGTGATCTCGCGCAGCTGGACGCGCTCGAACGTCGTGAAGCGCGCACCGCAGCCTTCGCACTGCCGGCGGCGGCGGATTGCGGTGTTGTCCTCGGTGGGCCGCGAATCCTTTACCTGGCTGTCATCATGGGCACAAAACGGACAACGCATGCCTTACGGGCGCAGTCGCTTGTAGAGCATGAACCCGGCACCGGCGAGCAGCCCGATCGGCCAGGACACCACCGGCAGCACAGCGCCCGCGATCGCCCCGACCGCAGCGCCAGTCAACACCGGCTTGGTCGAAGGGTGGGCCATCCCCTGCTTGCCCATGCCGACGATTTCGTCACGGGCGTCACCAAGCAGGTCGTTCGGGCGGTTCGGATCGGTCATGGCTCAAAGCTCCGGATAGATCGGGAAGCGGGCGCAGAGCTCTTCCACCTGTCCGCGGACGCGGGCTTCGATCTGGCCGTCCCCTTCGTCGCCGTTGCGGGCCATGCCGTCAACAACTTCGGCAATCAGCGCGCCGACCGTGCGGAACTCGTCCTCGCCAAAGCCGCGGGTCGTGCCGGCCGGCGTACCAAGGCGAACGCCCGAGGTGACGAAGGGCGAGCGCTTGTCGAACGGGATACCGTTCTTGTTGCAGGTCAGCCAGGCGCGATCGAGGCCCTTTTCGGCGGCCTTGCCGGTCACGTCCTTGGCGGTCAGGTCAACCAGCATCAGGTGGTTGTCGGTCCCGCCCGAAACGATCCGCAGGCCGTTTGCGGTCAGGCTTTCGGCCAGCGCGCGCGAGTTCTTCACGATCTGCGCGGCATAGGCCTTGAACTCGGGCTTCAGCGCATCGGCAAAGGCCACGGCCTTGGCGGCGATGACATGGACCAGCGGGCCGCCCTGCATGCCGGGGAAGACCGCAGTGTTGAACTTCTTGGCCAGATCCTCGTCATTGGTGAGGATAATGCCCGAACGGGGCCCGCGCAGGCTCTTGTGCGTGGTCGAGGTAACCACATGCGCATGCGGGAAGGGCGAGGGGTGTGCGCCGCCCGCGACCAGCCCGGAGAAGTGGCTCATGTCGACCAGCAGCCAGGCGCCCACGGCGTCGGCGATCTCGCGGAACTTCTGGAAATCCCAGACCCGCGAATAGGCAGTGCCGCCGGCGATTATCAGCTTGGGCTTGTGCTCATGTGCCAGGCGCTCGACCTCTGCCATGTCGAGCAGCTCGTCCTCGGCGCGGACGCCATAGGGGATCGGCTTGAACCACTTGCCGCTCATGTTCACGGGCGAACCGTGGGTCAGGTGACCGCCCGAGTTGAGGTCCAGCCCCATGAAGCTGTCACCCGGCTGCAGCAGCGCCAGGAACACCGCCTGGTTCATCTGGCTGCCCGAATTGGGCTGGACGTTGGCGAACTGGCAGCCGAACAGGGCCTTGGCCCGCTCGATCGCCAGGGTCTCGACCACGTCGGCATATTCGCAGCCGCCGTAATAGCGCTTGCCGGGATAGCCTTCGGCATACTTGTTGGTGAAGACCGAACCGGTTGCTTCGAGCACGGCGAGCGAAGTGATGTTCTCGCTGGCGATCAACTCGATCTTGGTTTGCTGGCGGTGCAGCTCGGACCGGATCGCGGCGTAGACCTCAGGATCGGCGCTGGCCAGATGCTCGGTAAAGAAGCCGGCGGAGCGGATCGCGGGAGTGGCGAGGGTGGTGGTCACGGGAAGCTCCTCAGGCGGGCGGATTGGAGAGTTTGGCAACGCGGCCGGTGTGGCGGCCTTCGCCAAAGCCGGTGGCAAGGAAGGCGTCAAGACAGGCTTTGGCCATGTCACTGCCGGTCAGGCGGGCGCCCATGGCGATAACATTGGCATCGTTATGCTCGCGCGCCAGCGCCGCCGAAAGCGGCTCGGACACCAGCGCGGCGCGGCAGGCCGGGTTGCGGTTGACCGCAATCGAGATGCCGATCCCCGAACCGCAGAGCGCGACCCCGCGTTCGGCCGTACCATCGGCAACAACCGAGGCCAGCAGGTAGCCGTAATCGGGGTAGTCGACCCGGTCCGCCGTTTCGGGGCCAAGATCAGCCACTTCGTGGCCCAGTTCGATCAGGTAGTCGCGCAGCTCGGCCTTCAGGTCGATGGCGGCATGGTCCGAGGCGATGGCAATGCGCATGGGCAGGCGGTCCAGTGAGGCGGGAATCGCTTGGCGCTCCCTTAGGCGCGCGGCTGCGGCATATCCAGTGGCTCGACGGTGGTTTCGACGAAAATAAGACCTGGGGTGCTTGACAGGGGTAACACACCCAACCACGCTTCCGCAGACAGGAGAAACGCCATGAACGCACGCCTTCATCTGATCATCGCGCTGGTCGCGGGGCTGCTTCTGGGCGTCTACGCCACGATCCCGCCGGCGCCGCGGGGCGAGGATGCTGCCGCCAGTGCCTTTTCGGCCGTGCGCGCAATGGCTGACGTGCGGGTCATTGCCAGCAAGCCGCACCCCACGGGCAGCGCAGAGAACGCGGCGGTCCGCGCCTATCTCCAGCAGCGGATGGCTGCCCTGGGGATGGAAGTGCAGACCGAAGCGGCACCCTTGCCGCCGAAATCGCTTGAGCGCCTGAACAGGTGGGCAGGTCGCAAGGATGCCGGGGTAACCCTTACCAATGTGATCGGCATTCTGCCCGGCCGCGACCGCACCCTGCCGGCGGTAATGCTGATGGCCCATCACGATACCGTCTGGGGCTCGCCAGGCGCGGCCGACGATACGACCGGTGTTGCTGCCAGCCTGGAAGTCGTTCGCGCAGTCAAGGCAGGCGGCCAGCCGGATCGCGACCTGATCGTGCTGCTGACCGATGCCGAAGAACTGGGGCTGGTTGGCGCGAAGCATTTCTTCGCCCACAGCCCGCTGCGCGGCCGGATCGGGGCGATCATCAACCTTGAAGCGCGCGGCGGCGGCGGGCGGGCCAACATGTTCCAGACCTCGCGCAGCAATGGCGCGGCGATGGCGCTGTATGCCACCAATGCCGAGCAGCCCGCGGCCTCTTCGCTGGCGGCATTCATTTATTCGGTCTTGCCTAACGATACCGACCTTACCCCGGCCCTCAAGGGCGATTACACCGCTTTCAATCTGGCCTTCATTGGCCGCTCGGGCCTCTACCACTCTCCGCTCAGCACGGCGGATCGGCTCGACCAGGGGTCGGTCCAGGACATCGGCAACCAGTCGCTTGACCTGGCCAAGGCGCTGCTCGCCAAGGACGGCATGCCCGGCAAGGCGCCAGACAAGGTGTTCTTCGACTGGCTGGGGCTGACTACGGTCCACTATCCGGCTGCGCTGGGCTGGCTCATGCTGGGGGCTGCAATAGCCGCCTTTGGCTGGTCGCTCCGGCGCGACGGGACCAAGGGCTTGGGATCCGGACTGCTGCGGTTCGCGGCTCTGGCTGTGATTGCCGGCTTGCTGACTTATGGCCTCAACTGGATCTCGCTCGGCGGAGAGAAGGGCGAATATTACGACCGGCTGGCGGCGATCCCGCGGCTGGAAGCAATCGCGGCCCTTGCCTGCCTTGCGGCCTTCACCGCAGTGATTGGCCCATGGCGGGCGACGACGGGCGCCATCATCGGCTTTGCGGCGCCGCTGCTCGCCGTGGCGATCTATGGCCAGGCCGTTGCCCCGACGGCGATCTACGTGGCCGTGCTGCCCGTGTTGCTCGTCGCTCTGGCGCAGGCAATGCCGGCAGGCCAGCTGCGCCAATGGGTGTCAATCGCGGCTAGCGTGGCCGTGATCAGCTACATGATCCCGCTTGGTCACTTCGTGATGCAGGGTGTGGGCCCCGACATGCCCTTTGCCGCCCTGCTGCCTTTTGTGCTGACGGTCCTGGCCGTGCTGCCGCTGTGGCGGGAGATCGGGCCGCGCACCGTACGCTTGACCGCCGGGGCTGCGGCTGGGCTGGCGCTGATGCTGTCACTCTCGGTGCTGCTGGACGCGCCGGCAGAGACCGTGGCGGTCTATGCCGCCAAGAAGGGTTGAAGCGGGGCTGACAACGCAAAACGGCCCGGATCGCTCCTGGCCGCCTTGAATTGGTTCGGTAGCAGGCTGCGTTACTGATCGAGGAACGAGCGCATCTTGCGTGACCGGCTCGGGTGCTTGAGCTTGCGCAGCGCCTTGGCTTCGATCTGGCGGATACGTTCGCGGGTGACCGAAAACTGCTGGCCGACTTCTTCCAGCGTGTGATCGGTGTTCATGCCGATGCCGAAACGCATGCGCAGCACGCGTTCCTCGCGCGGGGTCAGGCTGGCGAGGACGCGGGTGACCGTTTCCTTGAGGTTAGCCTGGATCGCCGCATCGACCGGGATCACCGCGTTCTTGTCCTCGATGAAATCGCCCAGATGCGAATCTTCCTCGTCCCCGATCGGGGTTTCGAGGGAGATCGGCTCCTTGGCGATCTTCATCACCTTGCGGACCTTTTCGAGCGGCATCGAGAGACGCTCGGCCATTTCCTCGGGCGTCGGCTCGCGGCCCTGCTCGTGCAGGAACTGGCGGCTGGTGCGGACCAGCTTGTTGATCGTTTCGATCATGTGCACCGGGATGCGGATCGTGCGGGCCTGGTCGGCGATCGAGCGGGTGATCGCCTGCCGGATCCACCAGGTGGCATAGGTGCTGAACTTGTAGCCGCGGCGGTACTCGAACTTGTCGACCGCCTTCATCAGGCCGATGTTGCCTTCCTGAATAAGATCAAGGAATTGCAGGCCGCGGTTGGTGTATTTCTTGGCGATCGAGATGACCAGTCGCAGGTTCGCTTCGACCATTTCCTTCTTGGCGATCCGTGCTTCACGCTCGCCCTTCTGGACCATGTTCACGATCCGGCGGAACTCGTTGAGGCTCATGCCGGTGGCCGAGGCAATGTCGGCAATCTCGGCGCGAATGCGCTCGACCGGGTCGGCCTCGTTCTCGGCAAAGGCGGCCCACTTCTTGTCCTTGGCCGCCATCGCCTGGAGCCAGCCATCGTCCAGCTCGCGCCCGACATAGCTGTCGAGGAAGTCCTTGCGGTTGACCTTGTGACGCTCAGCCAGGCGCAGCATCTGGCCGCCCAGGGCAGTCAGGCGGCGGTTGAAGGCATAGAGGTTGTCGACCAGGTATTCGATCTTGGTCGCGTGGAACTGGACCGATTCGACCTGCGCGGTCAGGTCTTCGCGCAGCTGCTGATAGGTCTTTTCCTTGGCGGCGGAGAACACCCCGCCGGCCCCCATCACGTCGAGCCGTTCGGCCTGGAGCTTTTCGAACTTCTTGAAGAGCGCAGTGATCTCGGCAAACTTCTCAAGCGCGTGCGGCTTGAGCTGGGCTTCCATCTGGGCGAGGCTGAGGGTGTTGTCCTCTTCCTCTTCCTCGACCGGGCGGCGGGCGCGGCGCTCGATGCCGTCCTCGTCTTCCTCGTCAGCCGATTCTTCTTCCTCGATGTCTTCCTCTTCCTTGTAGGAAGGGCCGGCCGTGGCTTCGGTGATCTCGCCGTCGCCTTCGGCTTCGCCATCCTCGGAGAGGCTTTCGGGGGCAGGTTCCTTGGACAGCATGGCATCGAGATCGAGGATCTCGCGCAGCTGCATTTCCTCATTGTTGAGGGCTTCGGACCACTGGATGATGGCGTGGAAGGTGATCGGGCTTTCGCACAGGCCCAGGATCATCGTGTCGCGGCCGGCTTCGATTCGCTTGGCGATGGCGATTTCGCCCTCGCGGCTGAGCAGTTCGACCGCGCCCATTTCGCGCAGGTACATCCGCACCGGATCGTCGGTGCGCTCGATCGTTTCCTTGCGCTTGATCAGGTCCGGCCGCTCGGCCATCCCGTCAGGCTGCTCGTCGATCTCCTCGACTTCCTTCTCGTCGGGATCGACCGCATCCTCGTCGCTTTCGACGATATTGACGCCCATTTCACTGATCGCGGCCATGATGTCCTCGATCTGCTCAGAGGTCATCTGGTCCTGCGGCAGGGCTTCATTCAGCTCGTCGACCGTGATCACCCCGCGGCGCTTGGCCCGGGCAATCAGCTTCTTGATCGAGGCTTCATTGAGATCGATCAGCGGGGCGTCGCCACCCTCGTTACCGCCGCCGATGTTATCGTCTTCGTCCATCAGTCCGCCATTGGTTTGGCAGGGGAAGACTGCGCCGCCCCCGCTCGCGCGCTGGCCATTTGCCGCAAGCGCGCATCGAATTCCAGTTTTCTCTTCAACAGCCGTTGCTGTTCGGCATAGGCCCCTTCGGACAAGTCGCTTTCAAACCGCCTGGTCGCCGCCGCCAGGGCCGCTTCCAGGGCCGGTCGTTCGACCAGCAGACCGATCGCCTGCGCCAGTTCGGCGCGGGCCTGTTCGGGCGGAATGGCGTCGGCCAGGAAGCCAAAGCGCATTGCGGCATATTCCTCAGGAGTCGGGGCAGCCATACCCCGCTCGGCCAATATGGGTTCGATTCCGCCGGTTTCAAGCGCCCGCGCCGAGTCGGCCGCATCCAGCAGCGCATCGAAGCGCGGATCGGCCAGTCCGGCCTGGCCCAGCACCTCGGCATGGCGGTGGATCTGGTCCGGAAAACGCAGCAAACCGGTCAGCACGGCGGCCGAGAGCGCATCGCGGGGCGGCGCGCGCAGGACGGCCGAGGCGCGCCGGGGCGGCGTGGATGGCTTGCGCCAGTCCCTGCTGTCGCGGCTTTCGCGGCGCGGGAAGGCAAATTCGGAAAACCGTTCCAGCAATTCGCGGCGATAGAGCGACTGGATATCCCGGTCGGCAATGGTTTCGACATGGGACAGCATCCGCGCCTTGAGGCCGGCCTTGTCTTCGGGCGTCGCCAACGGGGCGGCATCGCGTTCGTGCTCCCACAGCACCTCGATCAGCGAGCGCGCATTGCCGAGTTGGGCCTCCATCGCGGCGGCACCCTGCTGCTTGATCAGGTCATCGGGATCGAGCCCGGGCGGCAGGCGCACGATCTTGAGCGAATGGGCCGGCCGCAGCATGGGCAGGGCGCGGGTAATCGCCCGCATGGCCGCGCGCTGCCCGGCGGCGTCCCCATCGAAGCACAGCACCGGGGTCTCGACCAACCGCCACAGCAGCTCGATCTGCCGCTCGGTCAGCGCGGTCCCGAGCGGGGCGACGGCATCGGCAATCCCGGCGGCCGCCAGCGCGATTACGTCCATGTAGCCTTCGACCACCACGATCCGCCCGGTCTGGCGGCTGGCCGGCCCGGCCCGGTGCAGGTTGTAGAGCGTGCGCCCCTTGTCGAACAACGGGGTGTCGGGCGAGTTGAGATACTTCGGCGCGTCGGTTTTCTGCGCGTCGAGGATCCGGCCGCCGAACGCGATCACCCGCCCACGCGCATCCTCGATCGGCAGCATCAGGCGGCCGCGGAACCGGTCATATGGATCCTTGTCCTCAACCGCGATCCGCAGCCCGGCCTCGACCAGCATGGCTTCGGGAAAATCCTTGAGCGCGGCCTTCAGCGCCTGCCGGCCTTCCGGCGCATAACCAAAACCGAAGCGCTGCAGCGTGTGCGCATCGAATCCGCGGGTGGCGAGATAGGCGCGGGCCTTTTCACCCTCCGGCCCGGCCAGTTGCGCCACGAACCAGTCCTGCGCCGCCTTCATCACATCGTGCAGGCTGTCACGCTGCTCGGCGGCCTTGGCGGCGCGGGGATCGGGGGCGGGGACTTCCAGCCCGGCTTCGCTCGCCAGCTCCTTGATCGCGTCCATGAACGAAAGGCCGCGCTGATCAGTCATCCAGCGGATCACATCGCCATGCGCGCCGCAGCCAAAGCAGTGGTAGAAGCCCTTCTGGTCATTGACCGTGAAGCTGGGGCTCTTTTCATTGTGGAACGGGCAGCAGGCCTTGAACTCATGCCCCGCCTTGGTGAGCCGCGTCGTCCGGGAAATGACGCTGGACAGCGTCACCCGGGCGCGGAGTTCATCAAGCCATTGGGGGCTGAGTGCCATCGGCGGTTCCTATACCGGTCTCCGTCCGCTCTCAACCGTCCGTCGGCGATCCCCACAGGCTTATGCCCATAGCTGTGGATGAAAGGATGCCGTAGCGTCAACGCGCTTTCCAACCGGGGGATTTAGTATAGATTGAAACCGGGTCGCGGGGGTGACCCGGGGGAAGATCAACAATTTACCAATACAAGCGTCGCCGGTTCACCCCTGAAAACAGGAGGGAAGAAGATGCTGAACAAGGTAAGCTCCCTGGCGCGCGCCGTCGGGATAGTGCTCGCGATCGTTGCGGGTTTCGTCGCATTGGGAACGCTCGACACCACGCTGGTTCTGGTTGTGCTCGGTCTTATCGCCGGCCTCAGCCTGACGGCTGATCGCATGGTCCTGACCGGCGTGATGGTGCTGGTTCTGCCGGCCGTTGGCGTTGCGCTGGCGATAATACCTGGCATTGGCGCGCAGCTTTCGGCGGTCACCGGGAACCTCGCCATGCTGGCCGCAGCTTCGCTCGGCACGGCTTTCGCGCTGGTGATTTACGATCGCGTCAAGGGCGATCTTGGCAGCCTGACGGCAAAGTAACGCCCCAATACCAACCCGGCAGGTCCGCAGCCCAGGTTGCGGACCTGCCTCGGGCTGCTGCGATTAGGCCAGCGCCGCCTTCACCAGGCCGCTCGCCTTGCCCATGTCCAGCTGCGTCCCGTGCTTCGCCTTCAGCGCGCCGACGACCTTGCCCATGTCCTTCATCCCCGCAGCGCCGGTTTCGGCGATGATCGCGGTAATTGCGGCCCTAACCTCATCCTCGCCCATCTGCTGGGGCAGGAAGGCTTCGATCACGGCCAGCTCGGCCTTTTCGACATCGGCCAGTTCCTGCCGTCCGCCCTGTTCGTAAAGCGTGATCGATTCGCGGCGCTGCTTGGCCATCTTCTGGAGCACGTCGGTCACCAGCACATCGTCGTCAGGCACGGATGAGGCCGTGCGCAGCTCGATGTCCTTGTCCTTCAGCTTGGCGAGAATCAGGCGGACCGCAGCCAGCCGGGCCTTGTCGCCCGCCTTCATCGATTCGATCTGGGCGGCCTTGATGGTATCTCTCAGCATTATCTCTCTCAGCATTTTGGCGAGGATTGGGGAAAGAACCCGCCTAGCCGGATTTTAAGCCCTTTCATAGGTTGACGCTCGGGGTCATGCACTCTAGCGGCGATGCCTTAGCGACATCGCTGGAACCCCATTACTCGGAGCGCCTCCCCATGGCCGACGCCGCCTCTTCGCACGCACCTCAACCACAGGGTGCGACGGGAGTCCTTGTGCTCGCCGATGGCGCGGTGCTGTGGGGACACGGCTTCGGGGCGAGCGGCGCGGCGGTGGGCGAAGTCTGCTTCAATACCGCGATGACCGGCTACCAGGAAGTGATGACCGATCCGTCCTATGCCGGGCAGGTCGTCACCTTCACCTTCCCGCATATCGGCAATGTCGGCGTGAACGAGGAAGACCTGGAAAGCCACGTTGACGGCGCGGTCGGCTGCGTGGTCCGCGAAGACGTCACCGCGCCCAGCAACTTTCGCTCCACCGGCACCTTTGGCGATTGGCTGGCGGCGAAGGGCAAGATCGGCCTCTCCGGCATCGACACCCGCGCGCTGACCCGCCGAATTCGCCTCTCCGGCGCGCCCAATGCCGTGATCGCCCATGCGCCCGACGGCAAGTTTGACATTCCCGCCCTGATCAAGCGCGCGCAGGATTGGCCGGGGCTGGAAGGCATGGACCTGGCCCGCGTGGTCAGCCGCGCTGGAATCGAGAACTGGGAAGGCGGGGTCTGGACGCTGGGCAAGGGCTTTGCCCGCTCACCCCGCGACCAGCGCCCGCACGTGGTCGCGATCGATTACGGCGCGAAGGACAATATCTTCCGCAACCTGGTGAAGGCCGGGGCCAAGGTTACCGTCGTGCCCGCGCAGACGCCGCTCAGCGGGGTGCTGGCGCTGGAGCCAGACGGGGTGTTCCTCTCCAACGGCCCGGGCGATCCCGCCGCGACGGGATCTTACGCCGTGCCAGCGATCCAGGGCCTGCTGGAACGGGACATTCCGGTCTTCGGGATCTGCCTCGGCCACCAGATGCTCGGCCTTGCTGCCGGGGCCAAGACCACCAAGATGCACCAGGGCCACCGCGGCGCGAACCATCCGGTCAAGCGGCTGGAAGACGGGGTGGTGGAGATCACCTCGATGAACCACGGCTTCGCAGTCGATAATTCGGCGCTGCCGGACACTATCGAGGAAACCCACGTCAGCCTGTTCGACGGTTCGAACTGCGGCATCGCGATCAAGGGCAAGAAGGCCTTCGGGGTGCAGTATCACCCTGAGGCCTCTCCGGGGCCGATGGACAGCTTCTATCTCTTCCAGAAATTCATCGAGAGCCTCGCCTGATGCCGAAGCGCACTGACATCTCCTCGATCCTCGTCATTGGCGCTGGTCCGATCATTATCGGCCAGGCCTGCGAGTTCGACTATTCCGGAACGCAAGCGATCAAGGCGCTGAAGGAAGAGGGGTACCGGGTCGTCCTGGTCAACTCGAACCCGGCGACGATCATGACCGATCCGGAATTCGCCGACGCGACCTATATCGAGCCAATCACGCCCGAAATCGTCGCCCGGATCATCGAGAAGGAGCGGCCCGATGCGGTCCTCCCCACAATGGGCGGGCAGACCGCGCTGAACACCGCGCTCGCGCTGTTCAACGATGGCACGCTGGAGAAGTTCGGCGTCAAGATGATCGGCGCCGATGCCGATGCGATCGACAAGGCCGAAGACCGGATGCGGTTCCGCGAGGCGATGACCAAGATCGGGCTCGAATCGGCCCGCAGCGGCATTGCCCACAATGTCGATGAAGCCTTTGCCGTGCTGGAACGCACCGGCCTGCCTTCGATCATCCGCCCCAGCTTTACGCTTGGCGGCACCGGCGGCGGCGTGGCCTATAACAAGGCCGAGTTCGAACATATCGTCCGCACCGGGCTCGACGCCAGCCCTACAAACGAGGTCCTGATCGAGGAATCGCTGCTCGGCTGGAAAGAGTACGAGATGGAAGTCGTCCGCGACCGGAACGACAACTGCATCATCATCTGCTCGATCGAAAACGTCGATCCGATGGGCGTCCACACCGGCGATTCGATCACCGTCGCCCCCGCGCTGACGCTGACCGACAAGGAATACCAGATCATGCGCAACGCCAGCCTGGCTGTGCTGCGTGAGATTGGCGTCGAAACCGGCGGTTCCAACGTGCAGTTCGCGGTCAATCCCAAGGATGGCCGCCTGATCGTGATCGAGATGAACCCGCGCGTTTCGCGCTCATCGGCGCTGGCGTCCAAGGCCACCGGTTTTCCGATCGCCCGCGTCGCCGCCAAGCTGGCGGTGGGCTATACGCTGGACGAGCTGACCAACGAGATCACCGGGGCCACCCCGGCCAGCTTCGAACCCTCGATCGACTACGTCGTCACCAAGATCCCGCGGTTCGCCTTTGAAAAGTTCAAGGGCGCCGAGCCGCTGCTCTCCACCGCGATGAAATCGGTCGGCGAGGTCATGGCGATCGGCCGCAATTTCAAGGAATCGATGCAGAAGGCGCTGCGCGGGCTGGAAACGGGCCTCGACGGCTTCAATCGGATCATGAGCCTGGAAGGCGCGGGCCGCGATGCCATCGTCGCCGCTCTTTCGCGCCAGACGCCGGACCGGCTGCTGATCGTCGGCCAGGCCTTCCGCGAAGGCTTCACGGTTGAGGAAGTCCAGGCGATCACGCACTACGATCCCTGGTTCCTGCGCCACATCCACGAGATCATCGCCGAGGAAACCGCGATCATGGAAAACGGCCTGCCGACCGACGCGGCCGGCCTGCGCCGCCTCAAGGCGATGGGCTTTTCCGACAAGCGCCTGGCCGTGCTGGCCGTGCGCGGGATTCACGTTGCCGGCGGGCTGGGCGAAACCTCGGCCCGCCGCTCGGGCCTGCTCCACGATGCCCTTCGCGCCATGGCCGGCGCTACCAGCGAGGAAGAAGTGCGCGAGTTGCGCCAGCGGCTGGGCGTGCACCCCGTGTTCAAGCGGATCGACAGCTGCGCGGCCGAGTTCGAGGCGGTCACGCCCTACATGTACTCGACCTATGAAGGCCCCAGCTTCGGCGCGCCGGAATGCGAATCCGCGCCGTCGAATGCCAAGAAGGTCGTCATCCTGGGTGGCGGTCCGAACCGGATCGGGCAGGGGATCGAGTTCGACTATTGCTGCGTCCATGCCTGCTTCGCGCTGGGAGAGGCGGGCTATGAAACGATCATGATCAACTGCAACCCGGAAACGGTCAGTACCGATTATGACACCTCCGACCGGCTCTATTTCGAGCCGCTGACCGGCGAGGACGTGCTGGAAATCCTGCGCGTCGAGATGAGCAAGGGCGAGCTGCTGGGCGTGATCGTCCAGTACGGCGGCCAGACCCCGCTCAAGCTGGCGCAGACGCTGGAAGACAACGGCGTGCCGATCCTGGGCACCTCGCCCGATGCGATCGACCTGGCCGAAGACCGCGAACGGTTTGCCGCGCTGGTCAACAAGCTGGGCCTCAAGCAGCCGCTCAACGGCATTGCCCGCAGCCGCGACGAGGCCGTCGCGGTCGCCAATCGCATCGGCTACCCGGTGCTGATGCGCCCCAGCTATGTGCTGGGTGGCCGGGCGATGGAAATCGTCGATTCCGAAGCCCAGCTCGATGATTACATCGCCACGGCGGTGCAGGTTTCGGGCGATTCCCCGGTGCTGATCGACCAGTACCTGCGCGATGCGATCGAATGCGATGTCGATGCGCTGTGCGATGGCGATCAGGTCGTGGTTGCCGGGGTGTTGCAGCATATCGAGGAAGCCGGGATCCACTCGGGCGATTCTGCCTGCACCCTGCCGCCCTACAACCTGCCGGCCGAGATCGTTGCCGAGATGGAGCGTCAGGCCGATGCCCTGGCCATGGCGCTGGGCGTGCGCGGCCTGATGAACGTGCAGTTCGCGGTCAAGGACGGGACGGTTTACCTGATCGAGGTCAACCCGCGCGCCAGCCGCACCGTGCCCTTCGTCGCCAAGGCCATCGGCCAGCCGGTCGCCAAGATTGCCGCGCGGGTCATGGCGGGCGAAAAGCTCAAGGACTTCCCGCCGTTCAGGCGCGAGCTCGATTACATGGCGGTCAAGGAAGCCGTGTTCCCGTTCGCGCGCTTCCCGGGCGTCGATCCGGTGCTCAGCCCGGAGATGAAGTCTACCGGCGAAGTCATGGGGATCGATACCAATTTCGCCATTGCCTTCGCAAAGGCCCAGCTTGGCGCAGGGATGATCCTGCCGCAGGGTGGGGTGGTGTTCGTTTCGGTCAAGGATACCGACAAGCCGGTAATCCTGCCGGCAGTGAAGCAGTTGGTCGACCTGGGCTTCTCGATCATCGCGACTGGCGGCACCCACCGCTACCTGACCGAAGCCGGCCTGCCGGTGGAAATGGTCAACAAGGTGGCCGAAGGGCGTCCGCACATCGTTGACCGGATCATCGATGGCGATGTGGCGTTGATCTTCAACACCACCGAGGGCTGGCAGAGCCTGAAGGATTCGCAGTCGATCCGCGGTTCGGCGCTGACCGGCAAGGTCCCCTATTTCACCACGGCGGCGGCCTCGGTGGCGGCGGCAGAGGCGATTGCAGCCTTGCGGGGCGCGAAACTTGAAGTTCGCAGCCTGCAAGACTATTATGCTTGAGTAGATCGCGTTCTCCCCACATCGCGACACCCCGGCCTGCAATCCCCATGGGATGCGGGGCAGGGTTATAGTCGCTGCACGGGGCGGTCAGGAGAAAGAGGCGAGAATGGCAAGTGTCGAAAAGTTGCCGATGCTGGCGGAAGGCTATGAGCGGCTGATCAGCGAGCTCAAGGCGCTGCGCGAAGAGCGGCCGCGGATCGTCGACGCGATCGAGGAAGCGCGCGCCCACGGCGACCTTTCCGAAAACGCCGAATATCACGCCGCCAAGGAACGCCAGGGCCAGGTCGAAATGTCGATCGCCGATCTTGAGGACAAGGTCAGCCGCGCCCAGATCATCGATCCCGCAACCCTTTCGGGTGACCGGATCATCTTCGGCGCGACCGTCACCCTGCTCGACGATGACGACAAGCCGGTGAAGTACCAGATCGTCGGCCCCTATGAGGCGGATGCCAAGGTTGGGCGGATCAGCTACAATTCGCCGCTGGGCCGCGCCCTGATCGGCCGCCGGGTCGAGGACGAGATCGAGGTTACCGTGCCCGCGGGCGATCGGTCCTATCTGGTGCAAAAGATCGAATTCGTCTGAGCGCCTCCCCCGCGGGGGAGGCCGCCAGCGTCATTCCGGCCGCTTGAGCTGTTCCGGCTCGAGCAGGCGGTGCAGGTGCACCACCACATACCGCATTTCGGCATCGTCAACCGTGCGCTGCGCCTTGTCGCGCCAGGCTTCTTCAGCTTCGGCATAGGTGGCATAGACGCCAACCAGGTCGAGCGCGGCAAGATCGGTAAATTCAAGCGTTTGCGGATCGCGGACGCGACCGCCCATCACGAGGTGGAGTTTCTGGCTGCTCATCGCAAATATCCCGGGGGAGGGGTGATGGCGCGGCCTTTAGCGTGCCTTGCGTTTCGCGCAAGGGGTTGAGCAGGCTTATTTACGAACGCGGGCTGCCAGCCGGATCGCCTCGCGGGCGATCGTTGTTCCGGCCGAGCGCGTGGTGCGGCGGGCCTGTGACGTGCCTTCCTTGGCAATCGCCAGGCTTTCACGCCCAACTTCGCTTGCGCGTTCGCTGGCCTGCTTGCTTAGCGCAAGCCCAATTTCCCCGGCCGCAATCGCCAGGCTGAGCGCGCGCTTGCCGAACTTGCTCCCGGTCTTCTTCGGCGCCAGCGCGCCCGCCAGCAGGCCAATGCCCAGGCCGGCGGCAACCGCCAGCCAGGGATATTCGGCCACCAGCGAGCGATAGTTCTCGGGCGGATAGGCGTCCTTCGCCGGCAGGGCAGGGCGGGCGCTGCTGCTGCGGTCGAGCCGGTCCTGCGAGGCTGCAATCTTGGCGGCGATCCGTTCCTGACGGGGTTCGACACGGCTCATTGCGGCTGCTCCTCTGTTGCCTCGGCAAAATCGTCATTGGCCGGCTCGGGCTGAACCGGACCTTGCCCGCCGCGCATTGTGGCAATCATTTCCAGCAAGGGCGCGCGGAAGGTCCAGGCGAGCAGCGCGGCAATCGTTGCTGCGATCAGGCCCTTGTTGTCCTTGGCGACGGCGACCGCTTCATCGACCACGGCCAGGGCATCGCCCTTGGCCTTGTCGGCGATCCGGCCGCCGATGCTGCGCGCGGCAAGGTCTTCCTTTACCTGGGTGAGACGGCCTTCGAACAGGGCCCAGGCTGCCTTGCGGTTGGCCCGGTCGGCTTCCAGGCCGCTCATGCCCCGCGATCCTCGGCCATGCGCCGCGACATGGCCTGCCAGCGCCGCGCCGCAATCCAGCCACTGAGGCCGGCCCCCACCAGCAGCGCTGCCACTACCGCCAGGGTTGCGCCAATTCCGCCAATCAGCGGTGCGAGGATCAGCAGCAGGCCGATGACCAGCGCCATCAGTGCAAAGAACACCAGGCTGAGCGCCAGCGCGATCCATCCGGCCATGCTCTTGGCCGTGCGCCCGGCCAGCGCGGCGCGTGACTTCTGGTAGGCCAGCTCGGCTTCCAGCAGGGTCCGTCCGTCAGTAACGAGCTCGCGCACGTCATCGACCAGCGAACGCTCTGCAGCGTCGACCGGCGCCTCTTTCACCAGTGGCGGATCTGACTGTTCCATTGCCTGCGGCCGGACTGTGCGGCCCGATCAGTTCTTGCTCGAGCCCTTGAACAGGCGGGCAAGCAGGAAACCGAAGGCCGCCGCAATGCCGACCGCCACGCCAGGACTCTTGCGGACGAATTCCTTGGCGTCGTCGCCCAGCTCGTTGATGTCCTTGGAATCCAGCTTGGCAGCCGATTCCTGCATGGTCCGGGCAGCGGTACGGGCATAGTCGCCATAACGGGTGCCCAGCTTCTCATCGATGGTCGTGGCGTTATCGCCCACCAGCTTGCCGAGGGTGGCGATGGCATCGCTGGCCTTGGCCTTGCCGTCCACGGCGAGGTCGGCCGCGCGGCCCTTGGCCTGGCCGGCAATGTCCTTGGCTTCTTCCACCCAGTCGCTGCTCTTGGCGGTCAGCTGCTCACGGTAGCCCTCGGCCTTGGCCTTGGCCTCGGTGGTCAGCGCAGTGGCGCCAGCCTTGGCTTCCTCGATCGCCTTGGCGAACTTGACCTTGGCTTCGCCCGAGCTGGCGCCAGCGGCCTTGGCGGCGGGCTTCTTGGCGGCCGGCTTGGCTGCGGCCTTGGTCGCAGTGGTCTTGGAGGGGGCGGCGGGGGTCTTGGCCATGGTATTTGCCCTTTCTGCACCGCAAGATGCGGCAATGAATGCGAATGTGGTAACGCTACGGCGGCGCTGCAAGTGCGATTATGCTGCAATGCACCTTGCCTGCCAAGGCTCCGCTGCTTAGGAGCGGCCAACCGAGGCATACGAAGGGTAAACCAGCCATGACCGCGATCATCGACATCCACGCCCGCGAGATTCTCGATAGCCGGGGCAACCCGACGGTCGAAGTGGATGTGCTGCTCGACGACGGCTCGTTTGGCCGCGCTGCCGTGCCTTCGGGTGCCTCGACCGGCGCGCACGAAGCGGTAGAGCTGCGCGATGGCGACAAGGGGCGCTACCTGGGCAAGGGCGTGCGGAATGCGGTCAAGGCCGTGAACACCGAAATCAGCGACGCCCTGCTGGGCTTCGACGCCGAAGACCAGCGCGATATCGACGCACGGATGATCGAGCTCGACGGGACCGAGAACAAGAGCCGGATTGGTGCCAACGCGATCCTCGGCACCTCGCTCGCCGTGGCCAAGGCCGCTGCCAATGCCCGCGGCCTGCCGCTCTACGCCTATGTCGGCGGCGTTTCGGCCCACGTCCTGCCGGTGCCGATGATGAACATCATCAACGGCGGCGAACATGCCGACAACCCGATCGATTTCCAGGAATTCATGATCATGCCGGTCGGCGCGCCGACGCTGGCTGAAGCCGTGCGCTGGGGCGCGGAAGTGTTCCACACGCTGAAGAAGGGCCTGCACGAAAAGGGCCTGGCGACCGCCGTGGGTGACGAGGGCGGCTTTGCCCCGAACCTGTCGAGCACCCGCGCCGCGCTCGACTTCATCATGGCCTCGGTTGAGAAGGCCGGGTTCAAGGCCGGGACCGAGATCAAGCTGGCGCTGGACTGCGCCGCGACCGAGTTCTTCAAGAACGGCAAGTACGAGATCAGCGGTGAAGGCCTCTCGCTCAGCCCGGTCGAAATGGCTGATTACCTCGCCGCGCTTTGCGCCGACTATCCGATCGTCTCGATCGAAGACGGCATGAGCGAGGACGATTTCGAAGGCTGGAAGGCCGTGACCGACAAGATCGGGCACCAGGTCCAGCTGGTCGGCGATGACCTGTTCGTGACCAACCCCAAGCGCCTGACCATGGGCATCGGCAAGGGCCTGGCGAACTCGCTGCTGGTCAAGGTCAACCAGATCGGCTCGCTGTCCGAAACGCTCGACGCGGTCAGCATTGCCCAGCGCAATGGCTATACCGCCGTCATGTCGCACCGCTCGGGCGAGACCGAGGATGCGACCATTGCCGACCTCGCGGTCGCCACCAACTGCGGCCAGATCAAGACCGGCTCGCTCGCGCGGTCGGACCGGCTTGCCAAGTACAACCAGCTCATCCGGATCGAGGAAGAGCTGGGCGATGCGGCGGTCTATGCTGGTGCCGCCGCTTTCGGACGTCTCGCCTAAGGCCATTGCCAGCCTCTCTCCGGTCGTTTAACCGTTCGCTTAAACAACCGGAGGAGAGGGCCGGGTGACAGCGATACCGTCGCACCCAGATTCGATTACGCCTGACTGGCTGACCGCGCGCCTGCGCGCTGCTGGCCTGTTGCTGGCGGGTGCGGTCACCGCCTTGCGGTGGGAGCCGATCGGCACTGGCCAGGTGGGGGACAGCGTCCGCTTTCATGTCGGCTACGATCGCCCGGGTGCTGGCCCGGCGACGCTTGCCGGCAAGTTCCCTGCCGCCGATGCCACCAGTCGCGGCACAGCGGCGATGTTTGGGCTCTATGCCAAGGAAGTGGGCTTCTACCGTGAGCTCCAGCAGCACCTTGAAGTGCGGGTGCCGCGGACGATTGCGGCCGAAATTGCACCGGACGGGGTCGATTTCATCCTGCTGTTCGAGGACCTTGGGCCGGCGCGGGGTGGCAACCAGATTGCCGGCTGCACGGTTGAAGATGCCCGCGCGGGCGTAATCCAGGCGGCCGCCCTGCATGCGCCGAGCTGGGGCCATGCCGAAATCCTGGCGACCGAGTGGCTCCAGCCCAAGCCCGAAGTCATCGCCCAGATCGGCGCGCTTTATCCCAATGCCCAGGCGATCTTCCGTCAGCGCTATGCCGACAGCCTGGAGCCTGAGTTCATGGCTCTGTGCGAGGAGCTGGCCGAGGTAAATGGAGAGCGGATCGGCCGCGATGATCCGCCGAAATGCCTGATCCACGGCGATTTCAGGCTCGACAACATGCTGTTCGACATCAAGGGCGGGGCAGAACCGATTGCGGTTCTCGATTGGCAGACCGTCGCGCTGGGCAATGCCATGACCGATATCGGCTATTTCCTTGGCACCGGGATCGGCGATGCGCTGCGCCGGGCGCACGAGGACGAGTTGCTCGACCTCTACTGCGCCGAAATGACAACGCGCGGCGTGCCGCTGACCCGGGATGCGATCTGGGACGATTACGTGATCGGCGCGCTCCACGGGGTCTCCACCGCCGTGTTCAGCGCCGCCTATGTCGAGCGAACCGAGCGCGGCGATGCCAATTTCCTCTCGATGGCCCGCGGCGGCTGCGCCCTGGCGCTGCAGCACGGCAGCATCGCCAAGCTGAAAGGCTGAATTGATGGTCCTGACCAAAGGTGACGATTTTCCGCTGCACCAGACGCCCGAGCCGGTCGCCTATGCCGGGACTGACCGCAATTTCTATGACCGCTATTTCTTCAACGGCTATGCGCCGGATGGCTCGGGCTTCTTCGCCGTGGCGCTGGGGATCTATCCGCACCTCAACGTCGCCGATGCGCATTTCTCCGCGATCCGCGACGGGGTGCAGCACAATGTCCACGCCAGCCGCGAGCTCAACATGGAGCGGTTCGACCTGCAGGTCGGGCCGATCCGGATCGAGGTGATCGAGCCGCTGCACAAGCTGCGCGTGGTGGTGGATGGGGAAGGGCTGAAGGCCGACCTGACCTTCACCGGCCGCGCCTTTCCGATCGAGGAGCCGCGCTTCATCCACCGGATCGGCCCGCGCACCTTCATGGACTATACCCGGCTGACCCAGAATGGCCATTACGAGGGCTGGATCGAGATCGACGGCGTGCGCCAGGACTGTGCGCCCGGCACCGCTGGCACCCGCGACCGTTCGTGGGGCGTGCGTCCCGTGGGCGCGCGCGATGAGCAACCGCATGGGCACGGGGTGATCCCGGGGTTCTTCTGGCAATGGACCCCGCTCAACTTTGCCGATCGCTCGCTCTTCTTCCACATCAACGCCGATGCTGGCGGCCATGCCTGGAACACCCGCGCGGTGATCGCGCCTGACGGCAGTGGTGCCGAAGGGCTTTACGAGACGCCAGCGGCGCAGATGGCTTCGCCGCTTGCCGCCGGAACCCGCTGGCCCGATGGCGGGACGATCACGGTCGAGACGCCGGACGGTCCGGACACGATCACGTTCGAGCCGCTTGGCCGGTTCCAGATGCGCGGGCTCGGCTATACCTCGCCCAAGTGGGGCCACGGCATCTACCACGGCAAGCTGGCGGTAGAGCGCGAGGACTTTGGCCTGGCCCAGTGCGATCCGCGCACGATGGACAATTACCACGTCCAGTTCGTCTCGCGCGTGCGGTCCGAGCGTTACGGCGAGGGAATGGGCGTGTTCGAACAGCTGATCATCGGCCCATACAAGCCGCTTGGCCTGAAGGAGTTCATGGATGTCGGGTAAACTAGTTACCGCCGGTGTGCTTGTTGCGGGCCTGCTGGCCGGCGCGGCTTCGGGCTGGTTCACCTTGCAGAACGGCATGGTCCAGGGCGAAAGCTATTCTGGCTGGAGCGGCAGCAAGGTGACCGGGTCAGTCGATGCCGATCCCTGGACCCGGGCGCGCGTGGCCGTTTCGGGTCTGCTGGCGCTCAACAAGAGCCAGGCGATCTATTTCAGCCGCAATACCGATGACAGTGGTGCGCGCCTGCGCGAGGATTGCCGCTACCGCGTGAGCGGCGGGGCGATGCCGGCGCGGTGGTGGTCGATCACGGTCTACGCGGCTGACAATTACCTGCCGCTCAACGATGACGATGCCCTGTCGTTCGATCAGACCGAAGCCCAGCCGGACGGCAAGTCGGAGTGGAGCGGCCTGCTCGCACCCAAACGGCCAGAGGGCGAGCCCTGGGCCTCGACCAGCAAGGCGGGCGATTACGATATCACCCTGCGGCTCTATCAGCCGACCGCGGCGGCGCAGGCGGACTATGCCGCGATCCCGATGCCCAAGGTGACGAAACTCGATTGTGGAGGTGCGGCATGAACCGGAAGCTCAAGCTGCTGGGGCTGTTTGTCGGCGCCGGGATAATCGGCCATGTCGGCCTGGTCATGGCCGTGCCGCACGCGCTGATGTCGGTGGCGATGAGCCGGATGTCGGGCGATGGCGCCAGGATCAACCAGTTCTTCTTCGGGCCGCGCACCACGAAGGATTCACGCGGCGTTGTTCGGCCTTCGCCGGACCTGGCCTATTCGTCGTGCGTCTATGATCTCGGCAAGGGTCCGCTGCTGGTCAGCGCGGCGCCGTCGCCGAACCAGGGCTATGTCTCGCTGTCGGTTTTTGCGGCCAATACCGATAACATCGCCGCGCTCGATACGACGCAGTACCCCAGCGGCATCCGCTTCGTGCTGGCGCGCAAGGGGCAGTCGGTGCCGGCGGGCGTCCAGGTGGTGGAATCGCCTTCGGACAAGGGGATCATCCTCGACCGGCGCCTGGCACCCACCGCCGAGCTGTTTGCTGAGGTCGACCAGGCCCGCCGCGCCGATAGCTGCGCGCCGCTGGCTCAGTCGTAAGCGGCAGTCAGCCGGGCAACCTGCTCGTCGCTGAGCCTGAAGGCAGCGGCGCGCAGCAACATGTCCAGCTGATCCAGGTTCACCGCACTTGCAATCGGCGCGGTGACGCCGGGCTGGGTGAGTAGCCAGGCGATGGCAATCTCGGCCAGGCTTGCACCGGTTTCGGCGGCAATTGCGTCCATCGCTGACAGGATCTTTTCGCCCTTTCCCACAAAGTCCTTGCAGCGCTGCCCGCGCGGGTTGGCGGCGAAGTCTTCGGGCGTGCGGTACTTGCCGGTCAGATAGCCGGCTGCGAGGCCGTAGAACGGCAGGAAGGCCACGCCATGTTCGGCGCAGACGGCCTGCAGGGCCGGGCCAAAGCTTTCGCGGTGGACCAGGTTGTGCTGGTTCTGCAGCACCGAATAGGGCGCAGCACCGATCCGTTTGGCCGCGTCGATTGCGCTGGCCAGCCGTTCGGCGGTGAAGTTTGACGCGCCGACCTCGCGGATCAAGCCCTGCTTGCGCAGTTCTTCGAATCCGCTGGCCACCTCGTCCTGCGGGGTCTCGGGATCGTCGCGGTGAGCATAGAACAGGTCGACATAGTCGGTCTGGAGCCGTTCGAGCGACCGCGCCAGGTGGTCTGCCAGCTTTGCCGGCTTCAACCCACCGGCTTGGCCCATAACATTGGTCTTGGTCGCGATCAGCATTTCGCCGCGCAGCCCGCGGCTGCTCAGCCATTCGCCGATCATGGCTTCGCTTTCGCCGCCCTTGTGCCCCGGCACCCAGGCCGAATAGGCCTCGGCCGTATCGATCATCCGCCCGCCGGCGGCATGAAAGGCATCGAGGATCGCAAAGCTGGCAGCGCGATCGGCGGTCCAGCCGAAGACATTGCCCCCCAGGACCAGCGGCAGGCCGCCGATCGCGGGGTGGGCGTTCACGTATACGTCTCGCGCAGGGCGAGCAGGGCGATGGCGGCCTTGGCTGCTTCGCCGCCCTTGTCTTTCTGCTTGGGGTCGGCGCGGACCAGGGCCTGGGCCTCGTTCTCGACCGTCAGGATGCCATTGCCGATGGCCAGGCCGTCCATGGTCAGGGCCATGATCCCGCGGGCGGATTCGCCGGCAACGATCTCGAAGTGATAGGTCTCACCCCGGATGACCACGCCGATCGCAACGAAGCCGTCATAGAGCTGGGCCTGGTCGGCAAGGCTGATCGCCCCGGGAATCTCGAGCGCGCCGGGCACGGTGATCACATCGGCCTGGTGGCCGGCGGCCTTGAGCGCAGCCTTCGCCCCGGCGATCAGCTGATCGTTGAGGTGATCGTAAAAGCGCGCTTCAACGATAAGAAATTTCGCCATTATTCGCCTGCCGTTCCGGTGATGGGCCGCTCCCCGACGATCGACAGGCCATAGCCATCGAGCCCGGCAAGGGTGTGGTGGGTGTTGGTGAGAAGGATCATGTCATGCACGCCCAGTTCCGCCAGGATCTGTGCGCCCACGCCGTAGTCGCGCAGCTGCTCCACCTCGGGCGCGCCGGCGGTCTTGCCCTGCTGGCGCAACTCGATGAAGCGCGAGACCATCCCGGGCATCCGCTTGTTGATCAGCACCAGCACGCCGGAGCCTTCCTCGGCGATGATTTCCATCGAGCGCGAGAGCAGGCCGGAACGCTCGTTCGTCTCGCCGAAGACGTCGACGAACATGCTCATGGTATGCATGCGAACCAGGGTCGGCTGGTCAGCCGTGATGTGGCCCTTGACCAGGGCCATGGTCTCGTCCTCGGTGGCCTTGTTGAAGAAGGTATAGGCCGTCCATTCACCGCCCCACTGGCTTTGGAAGCGCAGTTCTGCGCGCTTTTCGACCAGGTGATCGTGCTTGCGGCGATAGGCGATCAAGTCGCGGATCGTGCCCATCTTCAGCCCGTGCTTGCGGGCGAAGGGCAGCAGGTCGTCCATCCGGGCCATGGTCCCGTCCTCGTTCATGATCTCGCAGATCACGCCAGAGGGATTGAGGCCGGCCAGCCGCGAGATGTCGACCGAGGCTTCGGTATGGCCGGCGCGCACCAGCACGCCGCCGTCGCGGGCGATCAGCGGAAAGACATGTCCCGGGGTGACAATGTCCTGCCGGCCCTTGCTGGCATCGATCGCCACGGCCACGGTGCGGGCGCGGTCCCCGGCCGAGATCCCGGTTGTCACACCCTCGCGCGCCTCGATCGAGACGGTGAAGGCGGTTTCGTGGCGAGTGCCGTTGTTGCGGGCCATCAGCTCCAGGCCAAGCTGCTCGGTCCGCTCGCGGGTCATCGTCAGGCAGACCAGGCCGCGGCCGTGCATGGCCATGAAGTTGATCGCGTCCGGTGTCGCCATCTGCGCAGGGATGACCAGATCACCCTCGTTCTCGCGGTCTTCATCATCGACCAGGATGAACATTCGGCCATTGCGGGCCTCGGCGATGATCTCCTCGATTGGGACCAGCACCGGCTCGTCATCGCTGTCCCACAGGAAGCGTTCCAACTTGCGCAGCGTCTCGGCGGTGGGGTTCCAGTCCCCCTCCGTGCAATCGCGCAGGGTGTTGGCGTGAAGCCCGGCCGCGCGGGCCAGGCCGGCGCGCGACATGCCCCCATCGGTGACAAGGCGGCGGATGCGATCGATGAGTTCAGCGGACATGCGAATCGAATATCACATCGCAATGTGATCATCCAGCCGCGAAATCACATTGCTGTGATTCAGTCGCCCTTGAATACGGGTTTCCGCTTTTCCAGGAAGGCGTTGACGGCTTCCTCGTGATCGCCCGTGGCATGCGCGACCGCCTGCATTGCCGCCGACATTTCCAGCACGGTCGCCAGATCGGCGCGGCGCGCTTCCCATAGCAGGCGCTTGGTCATGCGCACGGCATGCGGCGGATTGGCGGCAATCTTGGCCGCCAGCGCGCGGGCTTCGCCGAGCAGGTCCGCATCCGGCACCACGCGCGAAACAAGCCCGCAAGCGAGCGCCTCGGCGGCATCGAGCATATCCCCGGTTAGCGACATTTCAGCAGCCTTCGAGAAACCGACGACGCGCTGCAGGAGCCAGGCACCGCCATCGCCGGGGATGATCCCCAGCTTGACGAAGCTTTCCGCGAACTTGGCGCTTTCATTGGCGATCCGCAGGTCACACATGCAGGCGAGATCGAGCCCGGCCCCGATTGCCGGACCATTGACCGCTGCGATCACTGGCACTTCGAGCGCGGCGAAGGCGAGCGGGATGCGCTGGATGCCGCGCTTGTAATTGCCGCGGGTTCCGGCCGGCAGCCCGGCGTTGAGCCCGCCGCCGCCTGGCTTCATCGCGTTGATGTCCCCGCCCGAGGAAAAGGCCTTGCCCGCGCCGGTCAGGATCGCGACGCGGACCTTGGGATTGGCCTCCATCGCCGCCAGCGTATCGCAAAGACCGCTGACGACCTCGTCGCCGGAGATCGGGTTGCGCATCTCGGGCCGGTTGAGCGTGATCGTGGCAATGCCGGCATCGTCAAGGTCGAACAGGACGGCGGGTTCCATCGGGGTCTCCTTCATGTCTTTGCCAGCGCCTTGCGGGCATCGCGGCGGTTTGTCCACCACACGATAATGAGAGCGGTGGCAAGGGCGAGGGGGATCGCCTGCCACTTGCCGCCGTCCAGTTCGCGGACCGCCTCCAGGATCGGCAAATGGACGGCAAATAGCGGGAACGAGATCGCCGCCGACAGCCAGCCGAGCCAGGTCGGGCGGGTGATCGCCGTCGCTGCGGAAATGACCAGCGGGCACAGCAGCACGACGAAGGCGAAGTCGAACGGCCAGGTCCGCCAGTCGGCGTACCAGCTGCCCACGATGGCAAGTGGCATGGCGGCCAGGACGACCATTGCTGGCAGCGGCAGCAGCACCTTCTCCTGCCGCCAGCGCCAGAGGGCGATGCCCAGGCAATAGGCGAAAAAGACCCGCGGGATTGCAGCCCAGACATGCCCCGGCCGCGCGCCGACATCGAGTGAACCCCAGGCTATTGCCACCCAGACTGTCAGGGCGCCCAGCACCAGGGTCAGGATGGCAAGCGCGGCGTCCGAAAGCCGGCGCAGGGCGAAGACATGCGCGCCATTGGCCACCAGTTCGGCAAAGATCGTCCAGGCCGGGATATTGAGTGCGAACAGCAGGTTGGCGACCGGCCAGGGCAGCAGCGCAAAGTTGGCGATCAAGGCCGGCAGGAACGGCCACCATTCGCCGCCGGCACGGATCCACAGATAGGGCATGCCAATCAGCGAGCCCAGCGCCACCATGCCCCAGAACCGCTTGTAGCGCGCCACCATGAAACGCTGCGGTGACAGCCCTGCGGCCAGCCGCGGCTCGGTGATCCGGGCCATCAGGAAGCCCGAGAGCATCAGGAAGAAATCGACCCCTAGATAGCCCTTGGAAAAGGCCCCCAGGCCGCCGAACACGGCATTGGCGTGCAGCCCCATTACCAGCAGCGCGGCAATGCCGCGCAGCGCATCAAGCCCGGCCAGGCGCGGGGCGGCGCTCACGCCCAGATCCGCTCGATGAACCAGAAGCTGGCAATCGCGCCGATCAGGTAGGTGCTGACCATGATCGCCGGACGGCGCGCCTGGGGCGCAAACCGGGCGAGCGCGGCCAGCACCGCCACGGTCGCGGCAATGATCAGCATTTGCCCGGCCTCAACCCCCAGGTTGAAGGTCAGCAAGGCAATCGGCACGTCGGTTTCGGGCAGGCCGATCTCGCGCAAGGCTCCGGCGAAACCGAACCCGTGGAGCAGTCCGAACAGGAACGCCACCACCCACGGTAGTCGCTCTGCCAGCCGCTGCTCGCCGGGTTTGGCCTTCACGATTTCAACGGCCAGGAACACGATGGACAGCGCGATGCTGGCCTCGACCGGCGCTTGTGGCAGGCCGAACACGCCAAGTGTGGTTCCCGCCAAAGTGATCGAATGGGCGAGCGTGAAGGCCGTCGCGGCCGCCACCACCGACCAGCCGCGCTGCAGCAGCAGGACCAGGGCGATCACGAACAGCAGGTGATCGAAGCCGGCAACGATGTGTTCGACGCCGATCACGAAATAGGTTCGCGCCACCTGCCAGCGATCCGGCACCGCGCTGACCGTGAAGCTGCTGCTGCCCGGGGCCAGGCGCTCGGTCTGAACCGGACGGCCGAGCGGCGCGATCCGCAGCAAGGCGTCGGTCGAACCCGGTTCCATGCCGTCCAGCCCAACCGTCGCGCCTTCCAGCGGGCGCGAGCAGGTAACCTTGCCAGTGGCCACTACAGCGGGGCCAGACAGGCGCGGCGTTTCCAGTCTGAGCTGGCAGAAATCCGGGAGCAGCGGACTGGCCCGCGTGGCGAGGCCGCCGAGGATCGGCGCCTTCCAGACGAGCTTCCACTCCGTGGCCGTTTCCTGCGTCAGTTCCATGTAGCCTGGCCGCAACTCGTCGGCCTGGGCTGGGGCGACGAAGGCCAGCAAGAGCAATCCGAGCAGAAGGCGCAGGACGGATGTCACTCGGGCCGCTCGATGACGACGTCATAGCCCTTCAGCAGGGCATTCAGATTGTCCTCCTCGGCCTTGCGCACGGCGGCGCTGCGCCAGTCATTCTCAAGCTGTTGGCGGATATCGGCCAGCTTCGGCGGTGGTGGAGCTTCCCGTCGTTCAACCTTCACCAGGTGCAGGCCGAACCCGGACAGGACCGGGCCGCTCCACTGTCCGACCGGAGCCTTGTCCAGCGCGGCGGCAAATTCGTCGCCAAAGGCGCTCGCGATGTCAAACGCGGGCGCGGACTCCAGTCGCCCGGGCAGGGGGATCGGTTGGCCTGCCAGAGCCGGTTCCGCACCGGGCTTTCGCGAAGCCAGCGCGGCCTGCGCCGCAGCCCGCAAGGCCGGGCTGTCCGGCCCCAGAGAGCGTTGTTCCAGCGTGTAACGCGGCGGCTGCGC
>JBEGOD010000212.1:0-10341 GCA_041182185.1 Pseudomonadota bacterium | reverse complement strand
CAGCGGTCTGCCGATCGGCTATTTCGGCGCAAGCACCGGCGGCGGTGCGGCCCTGCGGGCAGCGGCGGAGGACGCTGGCAGGATCGCCGCCGTCGTCTCGCGCGGGGGGCGGCCCGATCTTGCCGGGGCCGCGCTGCAAAGGGTCGAAGCCCCGACCTTGCTAATCGTCGGCAGCCGGGATCCGGTCGTGCTGGAGCTCATCCAGGCGGCACTGCAGCAGTTGCACTGCGAGAAGTCGCTGGCCGTTGTGCCCGGCGCCACGCACCTGTTCGAGGAACCGGGCACACTTGATGAGGTCGTGCGGCTGGCGACCGCCTGGTTCGCCCGCCATTCCGCGGCCTGGTCAAACGGGCGCGGCTGACCATGGCTGTCCCGACCTTTGCCAATCGCCGCGATGCCGGTCGGCGGCTGGCTGCGGCCCTGGCCGATCTGGCACAGGAACGACCGGTCGTGCTGGCCTTGCCGCGCGGCGGAGTGCCCGTTGGCTACGAGGTGGCGCAGGCACTGGATGCGCCGCTCGACCTATTGATGGTCCGCAAGATCGGTGCCCCGGGACATGAGGAATACGGGATCGGGGCGCTGGTTGACGGTGCAGCCGCGCAAATCGTGATTGACGAGGCGGCAGCGCGGGCGGTTGGCGCAAGCCAGGACTACATTGACCGGATTGTCGCGCGTGAACTCGCCGAGATCGAGCGGCGGCGCAAACTCTACAATATTTCAGCCCCGATCCAGATCGCGGGACGCTGCGTAATCCTGGTCGATGACGGCATCGCCACCGGGGCGACCGTGCGGGCCGCCCTGAAGGGGCTGGCCAAGGTTCGGCCGGCGAAGATTGTCCTCGCGGTCCCGGTTGCGGCGCGGGATACCTTGCAGACCCTGGCCGCGGACTGCGACCGGATCGTCTGCCTGGCGATGCCCGATCCATTCTATGCGGTCGGCATGCACTACCTGGATTTCGGGCAAACCGACGACCGGGAGGTGATCGCATTGCTTGCCGCATCCCGGAAGTCTTCCGCGGCATAACCGGGGCCGCTGCCGGGAAAAGTTGTTCCGCTACGTCTGATTACTGAGTGCCAGCGACCTCGATATCCTGAAGATGGTCTGACGTCCCCGAAGGGGGGGCTCCTTAGGCCACCCCTCCCGACCTGCGGCCCGCGCAACCTCCGACCTGGTTCGCGGGCCGCCATTTTCGAACGGCCCATGCCAGTTGCATAAGCGCACGCTTTACCGGGCCAGCCGCTGCAGCAGCGCTGGAACGCTGTCCGGGTTGAGGCTCATGCTGTCGATGCCGCGCGCGATGAGCCATTCGGCGAATTCGGGCCGGTCCGATGGCCCCTGCCCGCAGATTCCGCAATGCCGTCCGGCGCGGTGCGCACCGGCGATCGCTTGCTCGATCAGCGCCAGGACGGCTGGATCCTGCTCGCTGAAGCCGGGACTCAAGATGTCGGAATCGCGATCGATCCCGAGAGTCAGTTGCGTGAGGTCGTTCGAGCCGATCGAAAAGCCATCGAACAGCTGCGCAAATGCATCGATCAGCACCACGTTGCTGGGAATCTCGCACATGATGTACAGCTGAAGCCCGTTCTTGCCGCGCTCCAGCCCTTGGCCGGCCATGATGGACAGCACCTCGCGAGCCTCTTCGATCCGCCGGCAGAACGGGATCATCACGATCAGGTTGGTGAGGCCCAGCTCGTCGCGGACCCGCTTGATCGCCTGGCATTCCAGCTCGAAGGCCGGGCGGTAGGCAGGATGGACATAGCGCGCCGCACCGCGAAAGCCGATCATCGGGTTGGCTTCCGCCTGCTCGAAATCGCTTCCTCCCAGCAGGGCGGCATATTCGTTCGATTTGAAATCGGACGTCCGCAGGATCACGGGACGCGGATAGAACGCCGCCGCGATCACGGCGATGCCCTCTGCCAGCTGCGCAACGAAATAGTCCGAACCGGTGGCCGAATTGCCGATCAGGCGGTCAATCGCGCGGCGGGTCGAAGCTGCTGCGATTCTTTCTGGAAAACGCAACGCCATCGGATGGGCACGGATCGCCTCGGTAATGATGAATTCCATCCGCGCCAGCCCGACGCCCGAAACCGGCAAGGCGGCGGTCTTGAACGCCAGGTCCGGATTGCCGAGATTGACCATGATCTCGACCGGGGGAAGCGCCGCCGGATTGAGTTCGACCGCTTGGGTTTCGAACGGGACGAGGCCTTCGAGCACTTGCCCGACTTCGCCCTCGGCGCAGGAAACCGTCACCGCCGCGCCTTCCTGCAATAGCTGCGTGGCGCCCTTGACCCCGACAATCGCCGGAATGCCCAGTTCGCGCGCCACGATCGCGGCGTGACAGGTTCGCCCTCCATGCTCTGTGACGATTGCCGCGGCACGCTGCATGGCCGATTCCCAATCCGGCGCCGTGGTGGCGGCCACCAGAACCTCGCCGGCTTTCAACTCGGCCAAGCCGTGGGTATCGGCCACCTGCCGCACCCGGCCGCTGGCGATCCCTTGCCCAACCGCCTGCCCGGTCAGCAGCACCCGGCCCTTGCCGGTCAGCCGGGAGACCTGCATCACCTGGCGCTGCCGGGCGGAATGGACCGTCTCGGGCCGGGCCTGGACGATGTAGAGTTTGCCGCCCGGGCCATCCTCGGCCCACTCGATATCCATCGGCGTGTCGCGGCCATGGACCCCACTGTAGTGCTGCTCGATCAACAGCGCCTGGCGGGCCAGATCCAGGATCTGGTCGTCATTCAGGCACGGGCTCGATCGCAATTTGCGCGGAACCCGTTTCCAGCTTGTCGGCCGCGCCGCGCCAGGCCGGCTGTAGATCAGCCGGACCTGTTTTGCCCCGATCCGGCGGCGCAGGACATGGGCGTGACCCTGACGCAGCATCGGCTTGTGGACCAGGAACTCGTCCGGATCGGCGATCCCCTGAACGATCGCCTCGCCCAGCCCCCAGACCCCGGTGATCATCACGATATCCCGGTTCCCGCTTTCGGTTTCGAGCGTGAAGATCACGCCGGAAGCCGCGCGGTCGGCGCGGATCATCCGCTGCACGCCCACCGAAAGCGCAACCGCATCGTGCACGAAGCCTTGTTCGATCCGGTAAGTGATCGCCCGCACCGAAAACAGCGATGCGTAGCACTGCCTGATCGCCTCGATCAGCGCAGCTTGGCCGCGCACGTTCAGGAAGCTCTCGTGCACGCCGGCAAAGGACGCCTCCGGCAAGTCCTCGGCCGTCGCGCTGCTGCGCACGGCGACGGCCACCCGCCGCCCGAACCGCTGCTCAAGTCCGACATAAGCCGCAGCTGCCTGCTCTGCCACCTCGTCCGGCAGCGGCGTGGCCAGCACCATTTCGCGCAGCTCCTGCGCGGCGCGCTCCGCCAGGGCTGCATCCTGCCAGTCCACACTATCGAGGATCGCTGCCAGGCGCTCCCACAGCCCATCCTGCGCGACAAAGCTGCGATAGCCGTCAGCGACGACTGCGAAGCCCTCCGGCACCGCCAGAAACGTCCCCAGGCTCGACGCCAGTTCGCCCAGCGAGGCGTTTTTCCCGCCGACTGAGGGCAGGTCAGCCAGGCCGGTGTCGGCAAAATCGCGGATCCAGGCCGGACCGGGCTGCTGGGCCATTGGCATTTCCTCAGCGGTTACGCGTTAATGCGATTTCGGCAGCTCGATCGTCGGCTTCAGGTCTGCGATTACCTTGCGCGCGTCGAAGTTGCTGCCACTGCCTGGCTCTACCCGACCGCGGCGCATGATGATATCCGCGTGCGCAACGAATTCCTCGACCGTCGTTACATCGATCGTATCGGCCCAGAACGGCGAACCATCGTATGGCGACCAACTGCGCCAGCCCAGGCCCCGACGATAATACCGCCAGCCCGGTTGCCAATAACCATAGCCATGCCAGGGGCGGTAGAATGGTTCGACATAGGTCCGCCGATCGGCTTCGGTCGCGCGGCCCTGGATATGGAACCAGTCGTAACCGTTCTGTAGCGTCAACTCTGCCGCGCGGTAGAGCATGTAACCTTCGACCCGATCGCGCGAAGTGAGCGTGTTGCCATCGAAGCTGACCCGGTAATGCCCCTCGCCCAGGCGTTGCTCGTAATAGCCGCCATGAATGGCCTGCCCGGCAATCATCGGCTGATAGGGGGTGGCGGTTTGGCACGAGGCCAGGCCAAGCCCCAACAAGGCCGCCATGCCAAGGGTAAGAAGCGGCTTGCGCCGATGGAGCAGGTGCATCGCAATCGTCCTTGCTGACAATGGTCGCAAGGCATCCTGACGCCTTCACACCGCGCCGCGCACTCCGTAATTGACCGGATTGGCCAGGCCTCGCGACAAGGCTGCCCGATCTAGTCCTCGTAAGCCAGCAGCAGCCTCGTTATGTCGCCGACCGGGTGTTTGACCAGGTCCTTCGCCACCTCCCCGGTCAGCCGGACCGAAACTTCCTTGCTGTAATGCCGGCGCAGTTCGCCCAGCGCCTGCGGCGGGGCAACGACGATGACATCGCCTTCTCCTTCCAGCAGAACCTTGTCCAGCAGCGCTGCCGCACTGCGACAGAATTCGATCTCGCGTTCGCGGTGCGGATCGCCCTGGTCGTGCGTGCTTCGCCCCGGATGGAGCTTCGCCGCGGATAGACCGGGGGCATCGGCAAACAGCGTTCGGTTTGGTTCACTCTCGAACTGCCGGTGTTCCACCACTGCAAGATCGGGTTCCGCCACACTGCCGTTGTTGCGCAGCAGAAGCATCCGCGATCCATCGACAACCAGCACCAGCGCATCGCGTTTCAATTTCATTGCCGCAATTCCTCCTTGCTCCATCCATTACTGCCGCACCGGCATTACAAAGGTTGTCAGACTGGCAGCGACCGGCTCGGCATGGCCTGCGGCAATGGCCTGCCCAGCAGCATCCCCCGCCAGCTTGCGCGCAATCATCATCGCGGCCTGGCGGTTGTCCGCGGTTGGCTGGCTTGGCTCGTTGGGCCGCGTGATCCACAGCGATCTGACCGCCAGCACCCGTGCGCCGGTCCGGTCGATCGCATTGCCGAGCGCGAGCTGGGCGCGCTCTGTCGAGCCGCTCCCGGCCATAATCGCGATCACCGGGGTGCCCTTGAAATCGGCGCGGGCAAGATAGCGCGCAGTTGGCCAGTCGGGCGCCTGATAGAAGGTGTTCGAGACCACCGCGATGACCGCAAACCCCTCTGGATGGGGCGGGGTCTCGCGGGTCATGGTCCAGCGCTCGACTGCCAGGTTCCGATCGGCGAAGCCCCGGGCGAGCGAATTGGTCAATTCATCCGCAAAGTGCGCATCGCGGCTGGGGTGATAGAGGATCAGCGCCTTGCCGGCCGTGCCTTCAGCCAGCCGGTCCTGCTCGAACGGCGCTTCTCGTTCGACATAGATCGTGATCGCAACCACCGCGACAATGACAATCACGACAAGCCCAAGGACAATCCATTTCGACATGGCCGAAGACCTTCAGGCGTGATGGCTCGATACGGCGCGCAACGTCTCCACCGCGATCGCGGGCGAAGCCTTCGCAGCCACATCGCCCAAACTGAGCATGCCGACCATCCGGTGGTGTTCGTCGATAACGGGCAGGCGCCGGATCCGCTTGCGTTCCATGATCCGCATTGCGTCTTCAAGCTCTTCGTTCGGGGTGCAATAGACAACCGGTGCAGTCATCACGTCGCGCGCGGTAAGTTGCAGCGGATCGGCCAGTCCTTCCAGCCCGCGCAAGGCAACGTCCCGGTCAGTAACCATCCCGATCAGCTTGTCGTTCTCGCTCACCGGCAACGCGCCGACATCGTCGCTGCGCATCCGCGCGGCAATATCGCTGAGCGGAGCGTCCGGATCGATCCAGCTGGCCCCGGGATGCATGGCCTCACTCACCTTCATGGTTCCGCCTCCTGGCTTCAAGCAGCAACAGACAGCTGGCATCGCCCTGCCAGCAACTAAGGCTAGGCAAGCCGGTGCACGGAATCTCTAAGTAATGGACACAGGAAGTAATGGACACGGGCCGCGCGCGGGAAGCCCGCAGCTGAGCAAGATCGCCCGCGCGGCTTAGCTGCCGCCCAGCGATCCCGCTTCGTTGGCGACAATGGCCAGGACCCGCCGCCAGGCTTCCACATTCTGCGCGAGCTGGGCCGGGTCGACCTTGTCCAGCGTATCGTCGGGCGTGTGGTGCAGATCGAAATAGCGGGTGCCGTCCTGGCCAAGGTCGACCACGGCCAACTTCTGCGCGCGGGCAATCGCGCCGACATCGGCGCCGCCATTGGCCTTGCCGCCAGCCCGGGCCACGCCAAGCGGGGCGAGCGAGGCGGCAATCCGGTCGGCCAGTGCGGCATTGGCCGGGCCGAAATCGAACTGCACGCGCCAGACCTTGTCCGCCCCGAAATCGCTTTCCATCGCCAGGGCGTGCGGCTCGGCCTTGTGCGCCTCGGCATAGGCCGCGCCGCCGAACACGCCAACTTCCTCGGCCCCGGCCCAGAGCACGCGGATGGTGCGCAGCGCTTTCCCTTCCTTCTGCACCGCCAGCGCCGCCTCGGTCACGATCCCGCAGCCGGCCGCATCATCGAAGGCGCCAGTGCCAAGGTCCCAGCTATCGAGATGGCAGGCGACCAGGATCGGCGGCAACGATGGATCGCGGCCCGGCAGTTCGGCCACGACATTGCCCGAAGGCAGCTTGGCCACCGGCTTGCCTTCAAGCTGGAGCGCCATGGTCATCGGCTTGCCGCGCTTGGCGATCCGGGCGATCAGATCGGCATCGGGGTTGGAGACGGCACCGGCCGGAATTGGCGCGGCCTCCTTGCTCCAGCTTGTCGCGCCAGTGTGCGGATTGCGCTGCCAATCGGTGCCGATCGAGCGGATGACGATACCGGCCGCGCCCTTGGCCGCAGCGATCGACGGACCCTGGCGGCGGGCCGCGCCATAGGGGCCATAACCCGCCCCATCCTGGGCCGCGCGCATGGCGTGGTCGACAAAGGCGATCTTGCCCTTGAGCGAGCCCTCTGGCGCCGCCTTCAAGGCATCGAGCGTCGGGAAATAGACTAGCGGCGCCGTGATCCCGCCCTTCGGCGTCGGCGCGCTGTAACCCAGCGCGGCAATCGCCAGCTTGTGCGGATAAGGTGCGGTCAGGCTGGCGCTTTCAGGGCCGCGGACCCAGCCATCGAACGTGAACGGCTCGATCCGCACGCTGTCGAAGCCAAGGGCCTTCAACCGCACCACCGCCCAATCACGCGCCGCGGCTTCGCGATCCGAACCCGCCAGGCGCTGGCCGATCTCGGTCGTCAGGCCCTCGGTAATGTCCCAGGCGACGCCCGATCCGTCAGTCGGCGGACCGGCCTGAGCGGCAGAGGCGAGCAGGACGGCGGATAGCGCTGCGGCGCGGGTCATGGACTTGAGCATGCGCCACGCTTTACCGCGGACGTTACCAAAGGCAATCCGCTTGCCCCTCGCCCCGCCCCCTTGTAGAGGCGCGGCCAACTCCCATTTTGCGATTTTTTCCAGAGGACCCCCCCGATGGCCGCCCAATACGCCTACGTCATGAAGGGCATGACCAAGACCTTCCCCGGCGCACAGAAGCCGGTGCTGAGCAACATCAGCCTGCAGTTCTACCAAGGTGCCAAGATCGGCATCGTTGGCCCTAACGGCGCGGGCAAGTCGACGCTCATGAAGATCATGGGCGGGATCGATACCGACTTCACCGGTGAAGCCTGGCCGGGTGAGAACATCACCGTTGGCTATCTTCCGCAGGAGCCGGAGCTCGACAAGACCAAGACCGTGCTGGAAAACGTCAAGGACGGTGCCCGCGAAACGGCCGACCTGGTCGATCGTTTCAATGAAATCTCCAACATCATGGGCGATCCACCGGAAGACGTCGATTTCGATGCGCTGATGGAGGAAATGGGCGACCTGCAGGGCAAGATCGATGCGGTCGACGGCTGGACCCTCGACAACCAGCTCGAAATCGCGATGGAAGCGCTGCGCTGCCCGCCGGGTGACTGGTCGGTCGAAAACCTCTCGGGCGGTGAAAAGCGCCGCATCGCGCTGACCCGCCTGCTGATCCAGAAGCCGGACATCCTGCTGCTCGACGAACCGACCAACCACCTCGACGCTGAATCGGTCGAATGGCTGGAAAATCACCTCAAGGAATATGCCGGCGCGGTGCTGATGATCACCCACGACCGCTACTTCCTCGACAACGTGGTCGGCTGGATTCTCGAACTCGATCGCGGCAAGTACTTCCCCTACGAAGGCAATTACTCGACCTACCTGGAAAAGAAGGCCAAGCGCCTGGAACAGGAAGATCGCGAAGAGAGCGGCAAGCAGAAGGCCCTTACCCGCGAGCTTGAATGGATCCGGCAGACCCCGGCCGCCCGCCAGACCAAGTCGAAGGCCCGTATCCGCAAGTTCGAGGAACTGCAGAACGCGCAGGACAGCCGTCCGATCGGCAAGGCCCAGATCGTCATCCAGGTGCCCGAGCGCCTTGGTGGCAAGGTGATCGAGGTGAAGAACATCTCGAAGGCCTATGGCGACAAGCTGTTGTTCGAAGACCTTTCGTTCATGCTTCCTCCGGGCGGCATCGTCGGGATCATCGGCCCCAACGGCGCGGGCAAGTCCACGCTGTTCCGCATCCTGACCGGCAAGGAACAGCCCGACAGCGGCTCGGTTGAAATCGGCAGCACGGTGCACCTGGGCTTTGTTGACCAGAGCCGCGACGACCTGAACCCCAAGCACAACGTCTGGGAGGAAATCTCTGGCGGACATGACTACATGACCGTCAACAAGCAGGAGATGAGCACCCGGGCCTATGTCGGGGCGTTCAACTTCAAGGGTGCGGACCAGCAGAAGAACGTTGGCAAGCTCTCGGGCGGTGAACGCAACCGGGTGCACATGGCCAAGATGCTGAAGGAGGGCGGCAACGTGCTGCTGCTCGACGAGCCGACCAACGACCTTGACGTTGAAACCCTTGGCGCGCTGGAAGACGCGATCGAAAACTTCGCCGGCTGCGCCGTGGTGATCTCGCACGATCGCTTCTTCCTTGACCGTCTGGCCACCCACATCCTGGCCTTCGAAGGCAACAGCCACGTCGAATGGTTCGAAGGCAACTTTGCGGCCTACGAAGAAGACAAGCGCCGCCGCCTGGGCGACGCGGCAGACCGTCCGACCCGCCTGGCCTACAAGAAGCTGACGCGCTGACCGGTCAGGGGATCACCCAGGTCCCCTGCCAGTCCTGCCCCGCCCCGCTGCGCGCAAACTGCGCGCGGCGGTGGCCATTATGGGCTAGGTAGAGCCAGTCGAGCGACGTTGGCTCGATCAGCAGCACGGCAAAGTTATCGCGCGCCGGGATTAGCTGCTCCTCGCTTGGGCGAATGCCCTCCACTGCTTCCGGCAAGCCCGACATGGCCTGCTCGGCCGGCGAACCGGGTGCACCGACCGCCAGATAGCAGCGCCGGGCATATTCAGAGGCCGCAGCCCAAGCTGCATCGGCGACTGGTCCTGCAGTCTCGATCCGGGCCGCCCCGCGCAGGCGCAGCTGGATCTTGGCCTCGGCATCGAAGGCCAGCACGCTTGCCATCCCGTCCCTGCCAATGGTTGCCGTCTTGGTGCTGCGCGCGTCGGTGTGGAACCGCAGCAGGCCGATGTCCGGATCGCAGGCCCGCAGCACCATCATCCGCAGATCGCCATCACCCGTGCCGACCACCGGCACATGCATCGGGGATTTCCGGTCGCGCGCGGCGCGGGTCAGGTGAGCGGCGGCATCGGCCAGCACCGCATCGAGCGTTTCGAACATGACTGGCCCTTACATCGTCCGCCGCGATTCCTGAACAAAGAACCCTAACCTCCATTCACCTTGGCGACAGCGCGAATCGCTTAGCTGGTTGCATCAGGTCGCCGACGATGGTGCGGCGCAGAAAGTGGAGAACGGCCATGGCCGTCAAGATCAAGTCGGTTGCCGGTCGCGTGAGCGCCCTGGCGCTTGCCCTGTCTGCCCTGGCCTTGCCGGCCACTGCCCAGGCGCAGGAAGAAGGTGGCAGGTTCCGTGATCGCGAAGCCGCCGGCAACATTGCTGGCGACAGCGCTCCCCAGCGTGCCCCGCGCCCTGCTCCGGCCGAAGGCGGCTGGTCGCGCCCGGCACGCACCCAGGCTCCCGCAGCTGCGCCGCAGGCGGCCCCCGCCGGCGACTATCAGCAGGGCCGCGCTGCCCAGGCTCCTGGCTGGAACCGCAGCGCCGAACGCCGCGAAGGCAATGGCGCCCGTCATCCCGTGACGCAGACCTTTAGCGTCGAAGCGGTTGAAGGCGATCCCAAGGGTGTGGTTGGTGCCCTGCCCCATGATCGTGGCGTGGGTGCCA
>JBEGOD010000211.1:0-2962 GCA_041182185.1 Pseudomonadota bacterium | reverse complement strand
ACCATAGGCCGCGGTCGGCTGGTAGATCGGCTTGTTGAGGCCAAGGTGCGTGCGGATCGCGCGCGGGGTCAGGCCGCCGAGCTTGGGCAGGCCCAGGATCGCGGCTTCGATCTTGTCATCGCCAACCGTGCCGGTCTCATGCGTATCGACATAGAGCGAGAGCGGCTTGGACACGCCAATCGCATAGGCCAGCTGGATCGTGCAGCGCGTGGCGAGGCCCGCGGCGACGACGTTCTTGGCGAGGTAGCGGCTGATATAGGCGGCCGAGCGGTCAACCTTGGTCGGGTCCTTGCCGCTGAACGCGCCGCCGCCGTGCGGAGCCGCGCCGCCATAGGTATCGACGATGATCTTGCGGCCGGTCAGGCCGGCATCGCCATCGGGGCCGCCGATTTCGAAGCTGCCGGTCGGGTTGATGAAGTATTCGGTTTCGCGCAGCAGCACCGGCGGGATCACTTCGGCGACGACGCGCTTCACATAGGCGTGAAGCTCGGCCTCCTTGTCGCCCTCGTCATAGCCAGGGGCGTGCTGGGTTGAGACGACCACGGCGGTCGCGGCGACCGGCAGGCTGCCTTCATAGCGCAGGGTGACCTGGCTCTTGGCGTCGGGCTCCAGGAACGGGGCCGCGCCGGAGTGGCGATCAGCCGCCATCTTTTCCAGGATCTTGTGGCTGTAATAAAGCGTCGCCGGCATCAGGTCGGGCGTTTCGTCGGTGGCGTAACCGAACATGATGCCCTGGTCGCCCGCGCCTTCATCCTTGTTGGCATTGGCGTCCACGCCCTGGGCGATATGCGCCGACTGGCCGTGCAGGCGGTTGATGAATTCGAACTGTTCCCAGTGGAAGCCGCTCTGGGCGTAGCCGATGTCCTTTACCGTCTTGCGAACAGTCGCTTCGATCTCTTCCTGGGCGCCGGGTGCCCATGCGCCATCTTCGTAAACGCCCTTGCAGCGGATCTCACCGGCCAGGACCACCAGCTGGGTGGTGCACAGCGTTTCGCAGGCGATGCGCGCTTCGGCATCCTTCGACAGGAACAGGTCGACGATCGAATCCGAGATCTGGTCGGCCACCTTGTCGGGGTGACCTTCGGAAACGCTTTCGGAAGTGAAGAGGTAGTCGGTGCGCATCGCGTCCTCGATATAAAGGAATCTTTATATCGCTGCTTTAACCCTTGCGACGGCGGCTGGCAACCATTGCTGCGGCAAGAAGAACTATCGCCCAGCCAAGCGGCAAGACATTGCCGAGACGCGAAAACAGCGTGGGCGCCAGCGCGGCCGGAACCAGCCCGTCAAGCCGCCCCGGCTCAAGCCGCGCGATGTGTTGGCGGACGACGCCATGCCCATCGACCACTGCCGAAATCCCCGTGGTGGTGGAGCGCAGCACCGGCAGCCCTTCCTCGATTGCGCGCAGCCGGGCCTGGGCCAGGTGTTGCGGCGGACCCCAGGCTCCGAACCAGCCGTCATTGGACGGATTGAACAGGAAGTCCGGGCGCTTGTCCGGATCGACCACCTGGCCGGAGAAGATGATCTCGTAACAGATCTGCACGCCCACCTTGTCTTTGGCCTGGCCGAATCGGCCCAGCTCCAGCGTGCGCGGCCCCGGCCCCGGCCAGAAGTCGATCCCGCCGGGCACCAGCCGCTCCACGCCGAGCGGTTCCAGCAACCAGCGCAGCGCCAGATATTCGCCGTAGGGCACCAGGTGCGCCTTGGCATAGGAGCCGCGGATCGTACCGGTGTGGTCAAGCGCGGTCACCGAATTGCGCGCACCGACCGCCCGGCCACTGGCAACCTCGAGATCGACGGCACCGGTCAGCAGCATCGCCCCCTGGCCGATCGCCTGGCCAAGGCGGCGGCGGGCCAGGCCGGGATCGGCCGCGTAGGTATCAAGATAATACCGCTCCGGATAACCATCGCGCAGGTCATCCGGCACCCCGGATTCGGGCCACAAGTCCAGCCGCTCGCCCTGCCCCCTGGAGAGGGCGGCGAGGCGTTGGTACTGGGCTTCGAACCAGGCCGGATCGTGGAGGATCTCCTGCCGGATATCGGGCTGGACCAGCGTATAGCGGCGCGCGGTCAATTGCTCTGTCGGACTGGCCAGCAAGGGCAGCAGCACGGCAGCAAGCGGAGCGAGGATCAGCGCGGCCCCGCGCGGATCGCGCTTGCCCCGGGCCACGGCGGCCCACCACAATCCGGCCAGCAGCACGACCAGGCCCGACAGGGCATAGGTCCCCAGCCACGGCAGCAACAAGGCCAGGCCCGGACTGTCAAATCCTCCCAGCGCGGCCACCCCCAGCGGGTTCCAGGCAAAGCCGGTAAAGACCCAGCTGCGCAGCCACTCGCTGACGATCCAGCCCCCGGCAAAGGCCAGGACGAAACCGGGCAGCGACCGCCGCGCCAGCCAGCCGGTCAGGGCCGCCAGCGCGGGATAGACCGCCAGGTAAAGCGAGAGCAGCACCACCGCGACCCAGCCCAGCCAGGCCGGCATATTGGCCTGATAGGTAAAGGCCGTGGCGATCCAGTTATTGCCGAGGGTGAAATGGCCGACGCCGAAGCACCAGCCCAGCAGCGCCGCCTGCTTCCGCGTCGGTGCGGCGCGGATCAGCGCGATCAAGCCGGCCAGTGCCAGCAGTGTCAACGGCCACAGCCCAAGCGGCTGGAACCCGGTGGCGGCAAGCGCCCCCAGGCCCAGCGCGGTCAGGCGCGGTTGATCAAGGGCGAGGTCCAGCCAGCGACGCAAGCTCGGCGCTCAGCCCCCGGTCTTACTCTGCGGACTCAAGTGCCTCGTCGGCTCCGTCGGTCGAAGGCTTGCGGCGCGGCAGCTTGCGACGCGGCTTGGCTTCGGCCTCGGCAGCCTCGTCAGCGATCGGCGCTTCATCACGCGAACCAACGATGGCCGGCGGGAGCAGCGAAGGATCGAGCCCGGCCGGCTCGCTGTCTGCACCGTGCTCATCGCGGCTTGGGCGGCGTT
>JBEGOD010000210.1:0-42404 GCA_041182185.1 Pseudomonadota bacterium | reverse complement strand
AGCCAGGGCAGCAGCTCGGCCTGATGCGCGCGGATCGCCGCCGCAACAATGGCGGCGTCGTCCACCCCGGCCTGGCCCTTGTCAATCGCCGCCAGCGCCGGCTCCGCGCCTTTCAGGTGCAGCGCATGGACCCCGCCCGCCACCCGCAGCGGCAAGGCATCGGCCAGCGGCGCGCCGGGCCAGGCGTGGATGGCATCGAAGAGCTCGCCCGGCTCGCCCCGCTCCAGCAGGTCGCGCAGCGCCGCGACCACGCGCGCGGTCACGGTGGCTCCGGCCTGGGTGCAATAGGCCACCTGGTTGTCGAAGGCCGCGACCACGATCCCCTCGCCCTTCGCGCCAATATCGATGAACTGATAACCCTCGGCCATAGGCGCTCCTTGCCCTTTCGCGCCGCCCCGCCTAAACGCGCGGCGCTATGTCGAACCCGCTGACCTTCGCCGTGCCCAAGGGCCGCATTCTGGACGAGGCGCTGCCACTGATGGCCCGCGCCGGTGTGGTGCCAGAGGCCGGGTTCCACGACAAGGGCAACCGGGCCCTGTCCTTTGCTTGTGAAGGCTCTGACATGCGGGTGATCCGCGTGCGCGCCTTTGACGTCGCCACCTTTGTTGCCCACGGCGCGGCGCAGGTCGGGATCGTCGGTTCGGACGTGGTTGAGGAATTTGCCTATCCCGATCTCTACGCGCCGGTGGACCTGGCGATCGGCCACTGCCGGCTGTCGGTCGCCGAGCCGGTGGGCCAGGCCGGCGCACCGCTAAGCAGCCACCTGCGCGTTGCCAGCAAGTATCCCAACCTGACCCGTCGCCATTTCGAGCAGATGGGGGTTCAGGCCGAAGTGGTAAAGCTCAACGGGGCGATGGAACTCGCCCCGGGCCTGGGTCTCGCCAGCCGGATTGTCGACCTGGTTTCCACCGGGCGGACGCTCAAGGACAACGGCCTGGTCGAAACCAGCACGATCCTCGAGATTTCGGCCCGGCTGATCGTCAACCGCGCCGCGCTGAAGACCGATACCCGCGTCGGCGCGCTGGTTGAGGCGTTTCGCGCGCTGGCTACGCCGGCGGAGTCCGCCTGATGCTGCGGCTCAATTCGCGTGATCCCGGCTTCGAGGCCGCCTTCCGCAAGCTGGTGGCCGACCGGCGCGAAAGCGATGCCAATGTCAGCCGCGATGTCCAGATCATCCTCGACGACGTCCGCGCCCGCGGCGACGAGGCGCTGGTCGAGCTGACCCGCAAGTTCGACCAGCACGAGCTGGCGAGCGAGGCCGACTGGCAGATCGATGCCGCGACCTGCCGCGAAGCCTTTGACAATCTGACGCCGGACCTGCGCGCCGCGCTGGAATTCGCGGCCAAGCGGATCCGCGCCTTCCACGAAGGCCAGAAGCCGGCGGACCGGGACGCGACCGACAAGCACGGCGTGCGCATGGGCGCGCGCTGGGGCGCGGTCGATGCCGCTGGGCTCTATGTCCCGGGCGGGCGGGCGGCCTATCCCTCCTCGCTGCTGATGAACGCCATTCCGGCCAAGGTTGCAGGGGTCGAACGGCTGGTCGTCGTTACCCCCAGCCCCAAGGGCCTGGTAAATCCGCTGGTCCTCGCCGCGGCGCACCTGGCCGGCGTGGAAGAGGTCTGGCGGATCGGCGGCGCCCAGGCGGTCGGCGCGCTGGCCTATGGGACCGAACGGATCAAGCCGGTCGACGTGATCGTTGGCCCCGGAAATGCCTGGGTCGCCGAAGCCAAGCGCCAGCTTTACGGTGTAGTCGGGATCGACATGGTGGCCGGGCCGAGCGAAATCCTGCTGATCGCCGATGGGCAGAACTCACCCGAATGGACCGCCGCCGACCTGCTCAGCCAGGCCGAGCATGACCCTTCGGCGCAGTCGATCCTGATCACCGACGATCCGCTGTTCGCCGATACTGTCGCGGACCGGATCGGGGTGGAACTGGCCATGCTGCCAACCGCGCGCGTCGCGGCCGAAAGCTGGAACACCCACGGCACGATCATCGAAGTGGCCGACCTGATGGCCGAGGCCCCCGCGCTCGCCAATGCCCTGGCCGCCGAACACGTCCAGATCGCCACCGACGATCCGCAGGCGCTGTTCGACCAGATCCGCCATGCGGGATCGGTCTTCCTCGGCCGGATGACCCCCGAAGCAGTCGGCGATTACGTGGCCGGCCCTAACCACGTCCTGCCCACCGGGCGGCGGGCGCGGTTTTCCTCCGGGCTGTCCGTGCTTGATTTCATGAAGCGCACCAGCTTCATCCAGCTTGATGCCAAGGCGCTCAAGGCTGTTGGCCCCGCCGCGATCGAGCTGGCCAATGCCGAAGGGCTGACCGCCCATGCGCGCTCAATCGAAGTGAGACTGGGAATATGAGCAAGTCGCCCTCCAACAAGTCCAAGGCCCGCCCGGCCGCTCGCCTCGCGGCCGTGCAGGCGCTGTATCAGCACGCCATGGAGGGTACGCCCCAGGCAACCTTGCTCGACGAGTTCCACCGCCACCGGCTGGGCGCGGAGATCGAGGGCGATCAGTATGCCGAGGCCGAGGTCGCCTTCTTCGATGCGATCGTCCTGGGCGTCATCGCCCGCTACGAGGAAATCGACGAGCGGATCTCTGCCCGCCTCGCTGAAGGCTGGAAGCTGGAGCGGCTTGACCGCACCATGCTCCAGATCCTGCGCGCCGGAACCTGGGAACTGCTGGCCCGCCCCGACGTGCCTACGGCCAGCGCGATCAGCGAATATGTCGACGTCGCCCACGCCTTCTTCGATGCGCGCGAGGCCAAGTTCGTCAACGGCGTGCTCGATGCCGTGGCCAAGGACGTGCGCGGCTGAGCCGCGAAGCCGCCTTCATTGCTGCCCTGCGCGATCTTGCCGCGCATCCCGCGGCGCGCGGGCTGGCCGATGATTGCGCCGTCCTGGAACTGGGCGGCGAAGCCCTGGTCCTGACCCATGACGCCATGGCGGAAGGGGTCCATTTCCTGTCTGGGCAGGACGCCGCCGATGTCGCCTGGAAGCTGGTTGCCAGCAATCTCTCAGATCTGGCTGCCAAGGGCGCAGAGCCGCTGGGCGTGCTGCTGGGCTACCAGTTCGGGCGCGACGACGCGGGTTTCCTGGCCGGACTGGAAGAGGTCTTGAGCCACTATGGCGTCCCCCTGCTGGGCGGCGACACAATCGGCGAGAGTGGGCCGCAAGTACTGGGTCTGACCGCGCTGGGCCGTGCGACCCATCGTCCGGTACCCTCGCGGGCCGGCGCAAGCAGCGGCGACACGCTCTGGCTGACCGGCCCCGTCGGCGCGGCCATGCTGGGCTTCGAGGCCTTGCGGGACGACACCGGCGAAGACAGCCTGGCCTTCCGCCGCCCGCGCGCCTTGCTGGCCGAAGGCTCGGCGCTGGCCCCGGTGGTCACAGCGATGATGGATGTCTCGGACGGACTGCTGCTTGATGCCAGCCGCATGGCCCGGGCCTCCGGCGTGAGCTTCGCGATCGACAGTGCCGCCGTGCCGATCGCCGCGCCCGAGGCCCGCCGCGCCGAGGCGCTGCGCTGGGGGGAGGATTACCAGTTGCTGTTCACCCTGCCCCTGGGAGTCGAGCCGCCGATCAAGGCCTTCGGGATCGGCGTGGCTATCCAGTCAGCCGAAGCTCCGATTGTGCTGGATGGAATGCCGCTGACCGAGGCCACCGGCCTTGGTTACGAGCACGGCTAAAGCGGCGAAACGTCCACCCCACGCGCCTTCAGGATCGGCTTGAGCGCGTAATAGGCTTCCTTGGTCCGATGGTTCGGGATGCCCGGATAGAGGTGGTGGACCAGGTGGTATTGCATCCCCATCGACAGGATGTGACCGACCCGGCTCTTGAACAGGTTGGTGTTCTCGTAGCGGCCGGTCTTGCCTTCGCGCGGATGGTGCGGAGCCCAGGACAGGAAGAAGCGGATATAGCTGAGGCCGATATGGCGCGGCAGCCACCAGATCAGTGCGGCTTCGATCGCATAACCGTTCCAGGCCATGGTGAAGAGCGTGCCCATGAACACCAGCTGGAGCACCATGGTTTCAACCAGCGCCCGGCGCGCTTCCGGCGTGCCCATCTCGGCCAGGATCCGCTTGTAATGGTGGATCGAGCCATCGACGCCGGGCTGGCGGTTGTACCAGGTCTTGTACCAGGCCAGCCACATGTTGGGGGCCTCATCGGTATAGTCCGGGTCCTTCTCAGGATGGTTGGTGTGGTAGTGATGCTCAAGGTGCATCAGCCGCGCCATCGAGAAGGGAAAGACGATCGGAAGAGTCGAAACCGCACCAACTGCTTCATTGAGCCAGCGGTACTTGGTGCCGGGTCGGCCGATGTTGGAATGCATCGCCTCGTGGCTGGTGACATAGCCGCCAACGCAGAAAAAGCATGACAGGACAAAGGCCAGCGGCAGGTTGAGCACACCCATGATCGCCAGCGGGAAGAACGACAGCCAGATCGCGAAGCAACCGAAGGCCGCGACGGCATAAGGCCACATCGCCCCACCGTGGAACTGGCGGGCGATCGCGATTTCTTCCTTGCGCAGATCACGCCGGGTATAGCGGTCCATCCCGTCGGGGCCGAGCGGAAGGGCCGAACGATCCGCCGCGGCGGTGCCGCTGCGGAAGAGGATATCCTGTTCGCTCACAGCCAGCGCCCCCGCAGATTGGCGATCAGCCCCCAGCTGCCGCCAACGATCAGGCCGAAGGCAACGCGGCTGATTCCAAAGGGCGCGGGCATATCCCACAGCGCCATGACCTGTGCGATCAGCGGCGCGATAAAGCCAATGCCGAAGAAGAGCGGCATCCAGGCAAGCACTTGTTTGAGAACGGTGGCCATGGCGTTAACTTCTCACAAACCATCGAAACACGCAATATTGCTTGGATTCATCCCGTTGTCCCAACAGGAAACGCCCCTGGCAGAAGTGGCGGGGAAAAGGCCGCGCGAAATGATTGCATGGCCGGAAAACGTCCTCTAGCGTCCCGCCAGCCCTGCGTTCGCGGGGTTCCTATTAAGATATAAGGGGGAGCGAACTCGTGGATCTCGTCACGCTCGCAATTATCCTGGGTCTGGTGGCCGTAGTTTACGGCTTCATCACCAGCCGCCAGGTGCTCGGCGCGTCCGCCGGCAATGAAAAAATGCAGGAAATCGCCGCTGCCATCCAGGAAGGCGCACAAGCCTATCTGAAGCGGCAGTACACCGCGATTGCGGTGGTCGGCGTGATCGTCGCGGTCATCGTCGCCCTTACGCTGGGCGCGATCCCGGCGGTCGGCTTTGTGATCGGTGCCGTGCTTTCGGGCGTGGCCGGGTTCATCGGCATGAACGTGTCGGTGCGCTCCAATGTCCGCACGGCTGCGGCTGCGCAGACCGGCCTGCAGGAAGGCCTGACGCTGGCATTCCGCGCTGGCGCCATCACCGGCATGCTGGTGGCGGGCCTTGCGCTCCTCGCGATTGCCGGGTTCTTCTGGTACCTGACCGGCCCGGCGGCGCTTGCTGCTGACAGCCGTCCGGTGGTTACCGGCCTCACCGCGCTGGCGCTGGGTGCTTCGCTGGTGTCGATCTTCGCGCGCCTTGGCGGCGGCATCTTCACCAAGGCGGCCGACGTCGGCGCTGACCTTGTCGGCAAGGTGGAAGCCGGCATCCCCGAGGATGACCCCCGCAACCCCGCCGTAATCGCCGACAACGTGGGCGACAACGTGGGCGACTGCGCCGGCATGGCTGCCGACCTGTTCGAGACCTACGTGGTCACCGTGGGCGCGACGATGGTGCTGACCGCACTGCTGCTGCGTGGCGCGGAAAACCTCGCCACGCTGATGGCCCTGCCGCTGCTGATTGGCGGCGTGTGCATCGTTACTTCGATCATCGGCACCTACTTCGTACGCCTCGGCGGCGGCAAGAACATCATGGGAGCCATGTACAAGGGCTTCCTGGTTACCGCCGTGCTCTCGGTCCCCGCCATCTGGTGGGCGATCAACTATGCGCTGGGCAGCATGGAAACGCCGATTGCCGGGGCAGACTATACCGGCCGGACGCTGTTCTATTGCGGCCTGCTTGGCCTGGTCATCACCGGCCTGATCATCTGGATCACCGAGTATTACACGGGCACCAACTACCGCCCGGTCCGCTCGATCGCCAAGGCTTCGGAAACGGGCCACGGCACCAACGTGATCCAGGGCCTGGCGATCAGCATGGAAGCGACTGCGCTGCCGACGCTGGTGATCTGCACCGGCATCATCGTGGCCTTCAAGCTGGCGGGCCTGATGGGCATTGCCTATGCCGCAACCTCGATGCTCGCACTGGCTGGCATGGTCGTAGCGCTCGACGCCTATGGTCCGGTCACCGACAATGCCGGCGGTATCGCCGAAATGGCCGGCCTGGACGACAGCGTGCGCGAAAAGACCGATGCGCTCGATGCCGTGGGCAACACCACCAAGGCCGTAACCAAGGGCTACGCGATCGGTTCGGCCGGCCTCGCCGCGCTGGTGCTGTTCGCAACCTACACCGCTGACTTGCGCGAGTTCTTCGGCAACGTGAAGGTCGATTTCAGCCTTGAGAACCCCTACGTGATCGTCGGGCTGCTGCTCGGTGCATTGCTCCCGTATCTGTTCGGGGCGATGGGCATGACTGCGGTCGGCCGTGCCGCCGGCGAAGTGGTGAAGGACGTCCGCGATCAGTTCGCGAACGATCCGGGCATCATGACCTATGCAAGCAAGCCCGACTATGCTCGCACTGTCGACCTGGTGACCAAGGCGGCGATCAAGGAAATGATCGTTCCGTCGCTGCTGCCGGTGGCGGCTCCGATCGTGGTCTACTTCGTGATCACGGCTGTGGCCGGTCAGGCCAACGGCTTTGCCGCCCTGGGCGCACTGTTGCTGGGCGTGATCGTGGGCGGCCTGTTCGTCGCGATCTCGATGACCTCGGGCGGCGGCGCCTGGGACAATGCCAAGAAGTACATCGAAGACGGCCACCACGGCGGCAAGGGCTCGGAAGCCCACAAGGCCGCAGTGACCGGTGACACGGTCGGCGATCCCTACAAGGATACCGCCGGTCCGGCCGTCAACCCGATGATCAAGATCACCAACATCGTCGCGCTGCTGCTGCTCGCGGCGCTGGCCGCGGGTCACTGAGCGAGGGCTAGCCCCTCACTCACCGCAGGGTGAAACAGGACCCCGCCCGGAGCGATCCGGGCGGGGTTCTTCTTTGCGCTGCTGGCGCGTTAGCCAATCCTTGGCATTTCAAGGCTAAAAGCCCCGTCAGTCGGCCACCCGGCCGCACCGACACGGGGAAACGATTTGGCAAGCAGCGCGCCGCTGGTCCTGCCTGACCTGCCGCGGCCGACCGCCGCCCCCCTTGCCGCGCCTGCCGTTGACGTAAACGTAAGTGTCAGCGACTGGCGCGGGGCTGACTGCCCTGACTTTCGCGCCGCCTGGGACGCATTGGCCGAGCGGACCGGCGAGCCCAACCCGTTCTTCGAAAGCTGGTATCTGCTGCCAGCTTTGCGCGTCCACGATCCGGCCGGCGAAGTGCGCTTGCTGCGCGCATATCACGCTGGCGTGCTGATCGGCCTGATCCCCCTCGCCCGCCTGCCGCGGTATTACGGCAAGCCGATCCCGCACTGGTCGGCCTGGATGCACGGCAACTGCTTCCTGGGCGCGCCGCTGGTGGCCAAGGGTTTTGAACCGGCCTTCTGGCAGGCCCTGCTGGACTGGACGGATAATCATGCCGGCGCCGGCCTGTTCCTGCACCTGCCGCATGTGCCGCTGGACGGCCCCAACCACCGTGCCCTCACCGCGCTCTGCGCAATGCAGCGCCGCCCCGCCGGGCTGGTACACCGCGAAGATCGCGCGATGCTGGCCGCCGACCTGTTGCCAGAAGCCTACCTGGAAGCCGCGCTGACCGGCAAGAAGCGCAAGGAACTGCGCCGCCAGTTCGCGCGCCTGTCGGAGCTGGGCGAGCTGACCATCGCCCACTGCCGCGACGATGCCGGGCTTGGCCCGTGGATCGAAGACTTCCTGGCGCTCGAACATTCGGGTTGGAAGGGTAGCGCCGGCTCGGCGCTCGCCTCGCACCATACCACTGCCCAGCTGTTCCGCGAGGCCTTGCCCGGAGCCGCCGCGCGCGGTCGGCTGGAGCGGCTGACCCTGACGCTCGATGGCGAGCCGCTGGCCATGCTCGCCAGCTTCCTGACCCCGCCGGGTGCTTTCTCGTTCAAGACCGCCTTCGACGAGCGCTTTGCCCGCTTCTCCCCCGGCGTGCTGCTGCAACGCGCCAACCTGGCCATGCTCGACGATCCCGCCGTGGCCTGGACCGACAGCTGCGCGGCTGCCGACCATCCGATGATCGACCATCTCTGGCGTGAGCGCCGCGCAGTCGGGCGGATCTCGCTCGGCATCGGCGGCCCCTTGCGCCGGTTGGCTTTCTCGGCCTTGCTCCGGCTGGAGCTTGGCCGCCACCCTGCCGGACTTAGCCGATGACTGCCTTCTTACCCGCCGAACGCGCCCGCTTTTCCGCCAACTATCCCGAAGTGCCGCACAAGCTGGCCCATGCCCTGGGCCGCCATCCGTTGCTTGAGCTCGACGCCCTGGCCCGGCTCGCCGAGGCGCTTCCCGCAACCTCGATCGAATACAACCAGGCCGACTTGCCGATCGGCATCGATGGCAAGCCCGACCCGACCGGCATTCCGATCGGCGAGACGATCCGCAAGATTGAACAGACCGGTTCCTGGGCCGCGCTCAAGAACGTCGAGCAGGTTCCCGAATATGCCGCACTGCTGGCCGATCTGCTGGCCGAAATCCAGCCGCAGATCGAGGCGAAGACCGGGCGAATGATGAAGACCCAGGCTTTCATCTTCATCACCAGCCCTAACGGGGTGACGCCCTATCACTTCGATCCGGAACACAACATCCTGCTGCAGATCCGGGGCTCCAAGGTGATGACACAGTTCCCGGCGGGCGATGCCGCCTATGCCCCCGACGAGGTTCACGAAACCTATCACACCGGCGGTGGGCGCGAGCTGAAGTGGCGCGACGAATTGCTCGCTGGCGGAACCGAATTTCCACTCGAACCCGGCGAAGCCCTGTTCGTGCCGGTGATGGCTCCGCATTTCGTGCGCAACGGGCCAGAACCGTCGGTTTCGCTCTCGATCACCTGGCGCTCGGAATGGTCATTTGCCGAAGCCGACGCCCGCGCCTTCAATGCGATATTGCGCCGGATCGGCCTGCGCCCGCACAAGCCGGGCCGCTGGCCGGATCGCAACATCGCCAAGGCACTGGGCTGGCGGGTGATCAGGCGGCTGTCGCTGCGCGCTCAATCGCGCGGCTAAAACTGGATTGACGCAAGGGGACGCCGCCCGCAAAGGGCTGGCATGGCCGTAGCTGATCCCACTCCCGAAGAACTGGTTCGATGGCTCGTAAAGCTGCTGGACGTCAAGGACGGTGCCGATGACCATTTCTCCGGTCGCCGCAAACGCGGCGGCGTGGGCCGGGTGTTTGGCGGGCAGGTGATCGCCCAGGCTCTGGCTGCGGCGGAACGGACTGTTTCGGAGGATCGCGCCGCCCACTCGCTCCACGCTTATTTTCTGCGCGGCGGCAGCGAGGACCACGAAATTGACTATGCCGTGTTTCGCGATTTCGACGGCAAGTCCTTTTCCAATCGCAGGGTGATCGCATCCCAGCAGGGGTCGCCGATCCTGAACTTTACCGCGTCGTTCCAGCGGCAACAAGATGGCCTGCATCACCAGGAAAGTTTGATGCCAGACGTTCCTGGCCCCGACGAATTGCCGTCGGAGGGTGAGCTGCGACGCCAATTCGCCGACAAAATGGACCCATCTCAGCGGCATTTATTTCTGCAACCGCGCCCGATCGAATTGCGCGGGGTCGAGGGCCGGCATTGGCTGAACGATGCCCCTGCCCCGCCTTATGCCAATTCCTGGTTTCGTGCGGTCGCTTCGCTGCCCGACGATCCGCGCATCCATCGCGCAGTTTTAGCCTATGCCAGCGACATGACATTGTTGGGTACCTGCATCCTGCCCCATGGCCTGTCATGGAGCCGCGGCGAGGTGGTCAGCGCCAGCCTGGACCACGCGGTCTGGTTCCATGACGATTTCCGCGCTGACGAATGGCTGCTCTACGCCACCGACAGCCCCTGGTCCGATCGCGGCCGCGGCTTCAACCGCGGGCGGATCTTCACCCAGGACGGCCGCCTGGTCGCGAGCGTCGCGCAGGAAGGCATGATCCGTCGGGCTGCACCCAAGGGTGACTGACACTCATCCGCCTGGGTGATAGAAATCGTAGACGGTCTGCGCCACTGTGGCACTGACCCCCGGTGCGCGCTGAAGGTCTTCGAGGCTGGCCGCGCGGACCTTGCTGGCCGTGCCAAAGTGCAGCAACAGCGCGCGCTTGCGGGCCGGACCGATGCCGGAGATTTCATCCAGCGGCGAAGCGGTGATGGCCCGGCTGCGCTTTTCGCGGTGTGCGCCGATCGCAAAGCGGTGCACCTCGTCGCGCAGCCGCTGGAGGTGGAACAGCAGCGGTGAATTCTCGGGCAGCATCTTCTCGCGCCCGTCCGGGAAGTGGAACACTTCGCGCCCCTCGCGCCCGTGGTGCGGCCCCTTGGCAATCGCGATCAGCGGCACGTCTTCGATCCCGAGGTCCTCAAGCGTATCGCGCGCGGCCGACATCTGCCCCTTGCCGCCATCGATCAGCACCAGGTCCGGCCACATCCCGCTGTCGCGGTCCGGGTCCGCGTCCTGGGCCCCCTCTTGCTGAAGTCTGGCGAAGCGGCGCTGGAACACCTCGCGCATCATCGCGAAGTCGTCGTTGGTCTGGGCGGTCTTGATGTTCCACTTGCGGTACTGGCCCTTGAGGAAGCCTTCCGGCCCGGCCACGATCATCGCGCCCAGCGCCTGCGCGCCCTGGATATGGCTGTTATCGTAAACCTCGATCCGGTTCGGCGGTTCCGGCAATTCCAGGAATTCGGCCAATTCGCGGTTCAGCCGAGCCTTGGTCCCGCTTTCAGCCGCGCGGCGGTCGAGCGCTTCAGTCGCATTGCGCTGGGCCTGCTCCATCAGCCGCCGCCGGTCGCCGCGCTGCGGGACTGACAGCTCGACCTTGCCGCCGGCTCCTGCGCGGAAGGCTTCAGCAAGCAGTTCGGCCTCGGGCAATTGCCGATCGACCAGGATGCAACGCGGCGGCGGCACTTCCTCATAGAACTGGGCCAGGAAGGCGGTCAGCACTTCCTCTGCGCTCAGGCCATCGGTGTGGCCGGGGAAGAAAGCGCGGTGGCCCCAATTCTGCCCACCGCGGATGAAAAAGGCCTGGATCCCGAACTGGCCGCTCTTTTCGGCAATCGCAAAGACATCGGCATTGCCGACGCCCTCTGCGTTCACCGCCTGGCTGCCCTGGATGAAGGTCGCCGCGCGCAGGCGGTCGCGCAGCATTGCCGCGCGCTCGAAATCAAGTACGGCGGCGGCCTCCTCCATCTGGGCATTTAGCTTGGCCTGAACCGCCGAGCTCTTGCCGCCAAGGAAGTCCTTCGCCTCGCCCACCAGCTCGGCATAGCCGGCCTCGTCGATCCGCCCGACGCAGGGAGCCGAGCAGCGCTTGATCTGGTAAAGCAGGCAGGGCCGGTCACGGCGGCTGAAAAAGCTGTCATTGCAGGATCTTAGCAGGAATAGCTTCTGTAGTGCATTAATCGTGGTGTTGACCGATCCCGCGCTGGCAAATGGGCCATAGTAATTACCCTTGGCCTTGCGCGCGCCGCGATGCTTCGTGATCCGGGGGAAGTCGTGATCGGCCCGCAGCAGGATGAAGGGGAAGCTTTTGTCGTCGCGCAACAGCACGTTGTAGGGCGGGCGATAGCGCTTGATCAGCTGCGCTTCGAGCAGCAGGGCCTCGGCCTCGGAATTGGTCGTGACGATGGTCATTGAGCGGGTCTGGCTGACCATCCGCTTCAGCCGCAGCGGCAGCCGCTCAACCTGGGTATAGTTGGCCACCCGGTTCTTCAGCGCCCGCGCCTTGCCGACGTAAAGCACGTCGCCCCGCGCATCGAGCATGCGGTAGACCCCCGGCTTGGGCTTAAGCGTCGCCTGGACCTCACGGATCGCGGCGACACCGGCCTCCAGGTCGGGCTGGCTGCCCTTGACCGTATAGGTCGCCCGCTCCTCGTTGAAGCGTTCGGCAGCATTGGGTTGATCGGGGCGTCCGGCGCGGGCCATGGGTCCCCATTAGGGACGATATGGGCAAGGCAAAAGGCCCTTGTTGACGCGCAGGGATCGTCTGTTAGGCTCGCGGACAATTACAGGCCGTTGCACCGGCCGGATGCAGGAGGGGATCAGGTTTGCGTCAGCTCCAGGGGATGGATGCGTCGTTCGTGGCGCTTGAGACGCGCAATTCGCCGATGCACATCGGTTCAATCCTGATCTACAACCCGGAAACAGCCCCCGGCGGCTTCGTCCGGTTCAAGGATATCCTGCACTTCATGGAAAGCCGGATGCAGCTGTCGCGCACGATGCGGCAGCGGCTGGTACGGGTGCCGTTCGATCTCGATTATCCCTACTGGATCGAGGATCCGGACTTCGATCTGGAATACCACGTGCGCCATGTCGCCCTGCCCAAGCCGGGTGACTGGCGCCAGCTCTGCATCCAGGCGGCGCGAATTTTTGCCCGCCCGCTCGACCTCACCCGCCCGCCGTGGGAGTTCACGGTGATCGAAGGGCTCGACAATATCCCCGGCGTGCCGACCGGCAGCTATGCGATGGTCACCAAGGTCCACCACGCCGCCATCGACGGGATGAGCGGGATCGACCTGATGGAGGCACTGCACACGCTGCTGCCCGATACCCCCCCTCCGGCAGAACCTGACAACTGGCAGCCCGAACAGGTACCCAGCCCCGCTTCGCTGATTGCCAAGTCCTGGCTCAATGCGGTCGCCAATCCGGTCCGTCAGCTTGAGGTTGCGGCCAAGGCCGTGCCCGGTCTCGCCCGCGCGGTGAAGGGCCTGGCGACCAAGGACTTTGCCCTGCACGGCGAGATGATCGCCCCGCGCACCCGCTTCAACCAGGTGATCTCCGCCAGCCGTGTGATCGAAGGGCGTTCGGTTCCACTCGCCGACATCAAGGCGATCCGCCAGGCGGTCGAGGGGGCCAAAGTCAACGACGTGTTCCTGACCATCATTGGCGGGGCCATGCGCAAGTACCTGGAGGCCAAGGACGACCTACCGGACAAGACCCTGACCGCGATGGCGCCGATCTCGGTGCGCGGGAAGGACGAGAAGGGCGACATGGGCAACCAGGTCGCGGCAATGATCGCGCCGCTCGGCACGCATCTGGCTGATCCAATTGACCGGCTGGAATACGTCTTCTCGCAGACCGCCAATTCCAAGGCGATGACCGATGCAATCGGCGCCCGCAACATGACCGAGATGAGCAAGGTCAGCCCGGCGCTGTTCATGGCGCTGGCGGCCCAAGCCTATACCCGGCTCGGACTGGCCAATCGGGTCGCCCTGCCCTTCACTACGGTGGTTACCAATGTTCCGGGGCCGCCGGTGCCGATCTATTCGGCCGGGGCACGACTGGAAAGCATGATGGGCCTGCTGTGCCTGACCGACGGCCTTGGCCTGGGTCACGTCGTGCAGAGCTACGTCAAGGAAGCAACGATCGCCTTCACGGCCTGCCGCAACTTGCTGCCCGATCCGGAGTTCTACGCCCAGTGCATCGAAGACAGCTTCCACGAGTTGCGCGCGGCGGCAGCAGCAGTGACCGAACCGCGCGTTCCCCAGGCCAAGCCCGCCAAGCCGGCAAAGGCCCCCGCCAAGGCCAAGCCAGCCGCCAAGGCCAAACCCGAAACAATCAAGAAGCCAGCCACCAAGAAGCCGGCCACCAGAAGCAGGAAAGTCGCCAAGAAATGACCGCAGCCAGTGCCGCATTCCCGCAGCCGAGCCATGCCCGGCCGCCCTCACGCCTGTTCGCCTTTGCCGAGCCGCGTGCGCTGATCGAACTGGCGGCATTCTATGCGGTCCGGCCCTATCTCTCGAATCTGCCGCAGGGCGATGGCCACCCGGTGCTGGTCCTGCCCGGATTCCTCGCTTCGGACAGCTCGACCGCGCCGCTCCGCCGCTTGCTCAAGCAGCTCGGCTATGATGCGCGTGGCTGGGGCATGGGGCGTAACGTGCGGATCGATGCGCCGCGCGTCCACGAGATGGAATCGAAGCTGCTGAAGATCTACCGCGAGACCGGCCGCAAGGTCTCGATCGTTGGCTGGAGCCTGGGCGGTGTCTTCGCCCGGGAACTGGCGAAGGCCCACCCTGAGGCCGTGCGACTGGTGATTTCGCTGGGCAGCCCGATCTCCGATGATCGGCGCCATTCCAATGCCGCGCGCCTGTTCGAATACCTCAACGGCAAGGATCCCGAACCGATCCGCCAGGGCCGTTTCACCGACCTCCATCGCGCGCCCCCGGTGCCAACCACCTCGATCCTGACCAAGAGCGACGGCGTGGTCCACTGGCGCGGCTCGGTCCAGCGGCGGTGCAGCCACCCCGATACCGAGAATATCGAGGTGCTGGCCAGCCACTGCGGCCTGGGCTTCAACCCCAGCGCGGTGATCGCCATCGTTGATCGGCTGCAGCAGCCCGAAGGCGAATGGAAGCCATTCGAACCGCGCCTGTCACAGCGCTGGATGTTCCCCAAGACCAGCCTGCAATAAGCCCGATGTCCACCCGTCACCTGGTCGATTCCGAGCTGCTGCCGCTGCTCGAGCTGATGCCCGCCACCGACCTCGCGAGCATGGACCTGATCGAGCTGCGCGTGACAAGCAATGCCCGCTACGCCTTCCTGGGCCCGCCGCCGATCGCACCAGTGGTCCATACTCTTGCCGGTCCGGGCGGGCCGCTGGATGTCTATCTCTACGATCCAGCCCCTGGCATTCCCGGCCGGGCGGGGCTGCTGCACATTCATGGCGGCGGGATGATCATGGGCTCGGCCAGTGTCATGCAGGCTGGCCCAGCGGCCATGGCCCAGGCGCTCGGCATCCCGATCGCATCGGTTGAATATCGGCTGGCGCCCGAACACCCCTTCCCCGCGCCGCAGGAAGATTGCCTCGCCGCGCTGGCCTGGTTGGCAGAGCAGGCAGATAACCTGGGGATCGATCCCGATCGGATCGGCATTACCGGCGAAAGCGCCGGTGGCGGGCTGGCGGCAGCCGTGGCGCTGATGGCGCGCGATCTTAACGGGCCCAGGATCGCCGCGCAGTTCCTGACCTACCCGATGCTGGACCACCGCACCGGCGGATCTGACTGCCCCTATGGCAATCCCGTAACAGGGGAATTCGTCTGGACCCGCAGCTCCAACCGGTATGGTTGGGGGGCGTTACGCGGGGACTATGAGCCGACCGATCACCGCTGCGGGTGGTTTGCGCCCACGCTCGCGGCAGATCTCAGCGGCTTGCCGCCGACCTGGATCGGTACCGGCAGTCTCGACCTGTTCCTCGATGAAGACCTGGACTATGCCCGCCGCCTGATCGCCGCCGGGGTACCGACCGAACTGCACGTCTATCCTGGCGCGATCCACGCTTTCAACGTGGTCACCGGGAGCCGTCTGGCGCAGTCCTTCGGACGCGATCTGCTGAGCGCCATGGCCAGCTGGCTGGCAATCCCGCGCTAAGCAAAAGGGCCGCGCGGGAAGTCCCGCACGGCCCGTTAATGCAAGCTGGTCTGATCAGACGGCCTGACCGTCCACGTTGACGTTGCGGATCCGGCCATCGCGGTCAATCACGCAGCTGAAGTTGCCATTGCCGGTAGTGGTCCCGGCAACCCGCCAGCCGCCGGCATCGCGGTTGACGCTTTCAACTTCACCCACCCGGGTCTTGCCGCGGTTCACTTCATCGATGCAACGATTGATCGCGCTGTCGATCCCGGTGCCTTCACGCCATTCGGGGCGGTCATCATCGCTGCCATAGCTTGGGGCTTCGGCCCGATCACGCGGGAGCGGTTCGCGGTAGTCGCCCTGATCCTGGCGCTGCTTGTTGGCCTTGCTGGCTGCACTGGCAATCGCGGCGATCCCGCCGATGATCAGGATGCCGGCCAGAACATCGCCACCGTCGATGCGGTCATGATTGCGGTAATGCCCGCCCCAACCACCGCCCCAGCCGCGCGCCATGGCTGGCGTTGCTGCCATCGAAAACGATGCCGCCAGCGCCAGGGCTGCGGCGCTCCGCTTGAACTTACCCGTCATCTGCTTGACCCCTTCCGTGGCGCGACTCGCGCCCAATGCTGTCAATAACTTGGGCGGCCCAGGCTTTCACTTGCCTGAACCGCCCATGGCCCGGATCCTGGCGGTCAGAGGCCGCGGATCCCGTTGTAGTCGAGGTCGACAATCCGGCCGCGCTCGATCCGGCACTTGAACGAACCGGCATCATAACCGCGCAGGTTGTCGTTCCAGCCGCGATAGTCGCCGCCCCAGCCCCGGCCATAATTGCCGTCACCGCGGCGCCAGTCGCGCCCGTTGCTGTTGACCGCGATCCGCCCGCGCACTTCATAGCCATAGCGCGTCTCGCGAATGTCGCGGACATCGGTCACATCGGCGCGGCCATAGCTGTAGCGGGATGCGTTGCGCTCTGCGGCAAAGATGCACTGTTCCACTGCGCGGCGCGGGCTGCCGCGCCAGGCGTCGTTGTCACGGTAGCCATAGCCTCGGTCATAGCCGTAACCGGCGCGGTCATAGCGATAGTCGCGGTCATAGCGGTCATTGTTGCCCGCCGCCGATGCAACGGCAGCAATCCCGCCGATGATCAGCGCACCGGCAATCACGTCACCGGCGCTGACACCATCGCGGTCGCGGCGGTCGGCAAAGGCCGGGGTAGCCGAAGAGAGTGCCATCGCGCCAGCCGCGATGGTGGCAATGGTGCCCTTGGCCAGAGCGTTGGACATGGTCTTCATGGTGTTGGTTCCTTCACAGCGCCGGAACGAGATGTCCGGCCATGAAGGTGGTCTAGCGAATCGTGCGTGGCACCAGGCTGAACCCTTCGGTTAGCTAGCGTTCATATTGGAGGGCCATTTCATGAACGATGATTTTTGCCATCCGTTAAGCATGAATGTCTAGAGATCGGGCGATGATCGAATGGATTGCCCTGCTTTCAGCCCCGCTGGTGGCCCTGATCCTGATCCTGTGGGAGCGCCGGATTGGTGCGCCGGCAACCGACTGGTGGATCAACCTGCAATCGTGGGGCCTCAAGCTGATCGGGGCCTTCACCGTCTACAAGGGGGTCCAGGCCTGGAACGGCCCGGCACTGATCGACGGCGCCGCCCTGCCGGTCTGGCAGGCGGTGATCGTATATGTCCTGGTCTATGACCTAGCGGAATACCTGTTCCATCGCATGCAGCACCGCGTGCCGCTGCTGTGGGCGATGCATTCGCTGCACCATTCGGATCCGAACATGTCGGTGCTCACCACCAACCGCCACTTCTGGGCCGACCCGCTGTTCAAGTCGGTCACGGTCTGGTCTGCCGCTGCGCTGCTGATCTCACCCACGCCCACGGCACTGGCGGTCTATTCAGTGATGGGCCTGTGGAACTTCGTGACCCATTCGCAGCTGCGGCTGAACCTTGGCAAATGGTCATGGTTGATCAACACCCCGGCCTATCACCGCCGGCACCATTCGTCCCTGCCCGAACATTACGACAGCAATTTCGCCGCGATCCTGCCGATCTGGGACGTGTTGTTCGGAGACTATAACCGGCCGGAAGGCATGCCCCCGACCGGTTATTCAACCCGCCCGCGCAACCTGCGCGAGCAATTGCTCTGGCCGCTCTACCACACCCGCAGCGAGCCTTAGCGCACGGGCACCTGCAGCCCGCTCCACTGGGCGAGGAAAGCAAGGACGTCTGCCCCCTCGGCCACCGCCTTGTCGGTCGGCTTGCCCGAACCGTGGCCGGCACGAGCTTCGATCCGGATCAGGTGTGGCTTGTCGCCCGCCTTGGCTGCCTGCAGGGCGGCGGCGTACTTGAAGCTGTGGCCCGGCACGACGCGGTCATCGGTATCGGCCGTGGTCACCAGCATCGCCGGATAGTCCACGCCAACCTTGATGTTATGGTAGGGTGAATAGGCCCGCAGCACGCGCCAGTCAGCTTCCTTGCTCGGATAACCGTAGTCATCGACCCAATAGCGCCCGGCGGTAAACCGGTCGAAGCGCAGCATGTCCATCACGCCGACGGCAGCATTGGCCGCCGCGAACAGGTCGGGCCGCTGGTTGACCACGGCACCGACCAGCAGGCCGCCGTTTGAGCCACCCTGGACAGTCAGGCCGCCCTTGGGCGTGATCCCTTGCGTAATCAGGTATTCACCTGCCGCGATGAAATCGTCGAACACGTTCTGCTTGTTGCCCAGGCGCCCGGCATCATGCCAGGCCTTGCCGTATTCGCCCCCGCCGCGCAGGTTGGCGAGCGCAAAGGCCCCGCCCGCCTCAAGCCAGGCCATCCGCGCGGCCGAGAAGCCGGGGGTCAGCGAAATGTCGAACCCGCCATAGCCATAGAGCAGCGTTGGCACGGCCTTGCCCGCCTGGGCCACGTCCTTCTTGCGCACCACGAACATCGGCACGCGGGTGCCGTCCTTCGAGTTGTAGAAGCGCTGCTCGATCAGATAGTCAGCCGGGTTGAAGGTTACCTTCGGCAGCGCGAACGGTTCGCTCTTGCCGGTGCGGGTATCGAACCGGAAGATCCCGCTGGGCTGGTTGAAGCTGGAGAAGGAATAGAAGGTTTCCGGATCGCCGGGCTCGCCGCTGAAGCCTGAGGCCGTGCCGATCGCATTGAGCGCAATCTGCTGCACCGGCTTGCCATCGAGCGAGCGAACCTCGGCCACCGACTTGGCGTCCCTGAGATAGGCCAGGATCAAGCGATCGCCCACAATCTCGGCGCGCTCCAGCGTCTCGGCACGTTCGGCGACTACATCGGTGATTTCGGGCCGGGGCTCGAGGCAAACGTCATCGGCCTTTGTCGAGCCCGCGCACGGAATGCGGAACAGTGCCTGCTTCTTCAGATCGACCCGCACCACCTTCATCCGCGGCGCATCCTTGTTGGTCACGAAATACAATGCATCGCCGATGCCGTCGATCAGCTTCCAGGCATGATCAAGGCCGCCGATCAGGGTCTTCGCCTGCCACTTGCGGTCCTTGCGCAGCGGCAGGATGTGGATCGCGTAACGGCTATCGGTTCCCTTCGATGTGGTAACCACCACCCAGCGGCCATCGTGCGTCACTTTGGCGGAATGGCCCAGCTCGGGATCGTTGGGCGTCGCATAGACCAGCTCGTCCTGCGCCTGCGGCGTGCCGATGCGGTGGAAGTAGACCGCCTGGTTCTTGTTGAGCGACTGGAATTCTGCCCCCGGCTGCGGCTCGGGAAAGCGGGAATAGAGGAAGCCTTCGTTGCCGACCCAGGCGACATTGGTGAACTTGGCCCACTGCACCCCCTCACCCAGGATCTTGCCCGCGGTAACGTCAAGCACCTTGATCGTGCGCCAGTCCGACCCGCCATCCTGGACCGAATAGGCCAACAGCTTGCCATTCTTCGACGGCACCCAGGCATCGAGCGCCGTGGCGCCATCCTTGGCCCAGGCATTGGGATCGATCAGCAGCTTCGGCGCGCCGTTCAGCCCCTTGCGGACGAACAGCTGCGACTGGTTCTGCAGCCCCGCATTACGCATGTAGAAGTAGTTGCCGCCGGCCTTGCGCGGCAGGCCAAAGCGTTCGTAGTCCATCAGCGCCTTGATCCGCTGGGCAAACCAGGCGCGCTGGGGCAGCTGGGCCAGGTAGCCCTGGGTCAGGGTGTTCTGCTGCGCCACCCAGCTCGCGACCGCCGTGTCGGTCCGCACGTCGTTTTCCAGCCAGCGGTACGGGTCAGCCACCTGTTCGCCAAACTGCTCTTCAACCAGGTCGATCCGGGCAGTCTCTGGGTAATTGAGGGCCATCTTTTCGGCATTGAGGGGGGAATTGAGCGAAACAACCAAAGCTGCGGCCACCAGGGCCGGGACGCGACGCGACATGCAATGCTCCGAAATGCGAAAAGGCGGGGGTGACCGTAACAGTCACCCCCGCCTTTGCAACTGGACCAAAGGTCGCAGCGAGAAGCTTATTCGCCGTCGTCAGCCATCATCACCGGGCCCGAATCCTGGCCCTTGGCGGCCGGATCGCGATCGACCAGTTCGATCACCGCCATCGGCGCCGCATCCGAAGCGCGGATGCCGGCCTTGATCACGCGGGTGTAGCCACCCTGGCGATCGGCGTAGCGCGCAGCCAGAACTTCGAACAGCTTCTTTTCCTGCGCATCGTCAAGCAGACGCGCATGGGCCAGACGACGGTTCGAAAGCCCGCCGTGCTTTGCCAGCGTGATCAGCTTTTCCAGATAGGGACGCAGTTCGCGCGCCTTCGGCAAGGTGGTGGTGATCTGTTCGTGCTTGATCAGTGCCGCCGACATGTTGCGCAGCAGCGCCTTGCGGTGGCTGGAAGTGCGGTTGAGCTTACGCCCACCAAGCTTGTGACGCATGGGTCTTTCCTTCGTTCGTTATGGGCCCGTATCAGGTAGCCCAGACCCGGCAGCATCGCGGTCGCCGCCGAATACCGTTTTTTCCAGCCTTCCGGCTGGATCATCACCGGCCCACTCCCCCGGCCCGACCACCCGCAACTAGGGTAGCCTATAGGTGGTCGGGCCGGGGGAGTGGGCCGGTGATGCAGGTCAGGCCGATTGGCCTGACCTGCATCAAAATCTTAGCCCAGCAGCTCTTGTTCGAGCTTCTTGGCCATTTCCTCGATGTTTTCCGGCGGCCAGCCAGGGATGTCCATGCCGAGGCGCAGGCCCATCGAGCTCAGGACTTCCTTGATCTCGTTAAGCGACTTGCGGCCGAAGTTCGGCGTACGGAGCATCTCGGCCTCGGTCTTCTGGACCAGGTCGCCGATGTAGATGATGTTGTCGTTCTTGAGGCAGTTGGCCGAACGCACCGACAGCTCGAGCTCGTCGACCTTCTTGAGGAGGTAACGGTTGAGCTGGTTGGTATCGCTTTCCTCGGCCGGAGCGGCAGCCATGCCGATCATCGGCGAGGTGCCCATCGGCACGGCATCTTCGAAGTGGACGAACAGCGAGAGCTGGTCCTGGAGAATGCGCGCGGCAAAGGCCACTGCATCTTCCGGGGTCACGGTGCCATCGGTTTCGACGGTCAGGTTGAGCTTGTCGTAGTCAAGCTCCTGACCGATGCGGGCGTTGTCGACCTTGTACGAAACCTGGCGCACCGGCGAGTAGAGCGAGTCGACCGGGATCAGCCCGATCGGCGCGTCAATCGGACGGTTCGACACGGCCGGGACATAGCCCTTGCCGGTGTCGGCGGTCAGTTCCATGTTGAGCGTCGCACCTTCATCGAGGTGGCAGATCACGAGGTCCTTGTTCATGACCTCGATATCGCCCGAGACGGCGATGTCGCCGGCCTTGACTTCGGCCGGACCGGTCGCCGACAGCTGCAGACGCTTCGGGCCTTCACCCTGCATCTTCAGCGCGATCTGCTTCACGTTCAGCACGATGTCGGTCACGTCTTCACGCACGCCGGCCAGCGACGAGAATTCGTGCAGCACGTTCTCGATCTTGATCGAGGTAATGGCAGCGCCCTGCAGCGAGGACAGCAGCACGCGGCGCAGCGCATTGCCGAGCGTCAGGCCGAAGCCACGCTCGAGCGGCTCGGCGACGAAGGTAGCGCGGCGCTTGGGGTCGTTGCCCGACTTCACCTCGAGGGTGCTGGGCTTCTTGAGTTCCTGCCAGTTCTTGATGTTGACAGTCATGGAGGTCCCCTAATGGATTCTCGGCTCTAGAGCCTTGTTTTGGCGGGAACGGCCGCTGCGCCAGCTGGCGCCGCGACCGATCCTGAACTGCGGCGATGGGGCCCCATCACCGCGATAACTCGATCAGACGCGGCGACGCTTGGAAGGCCGGACCCCGTTGTGCGGGATCGGGGTGACGTCGCGGATCGAAGTGATGGTGAAGCCAACGGCCTGCAGGGCACGCAGCGCGCTTTCGCGGCCCGAACCGGGACCCTTCACTTCGACTTCCAGGGTGCGCACGCCGTGTTCGGCGGCCTTCTTGCCGGCGTCGTCAGCAGCCACCTGGGCGGCGTACGGGGTCGACTTGCGGCTACCCTTGAAGCCCATCATGCCGGCGCTGGACCAGGAGATCGCATTGCCCTGGGCGTCGGTGATGGTGATCATGGTATTGTTGAAGCTGGCATTCACATGAGCGATGCCGCTGGAGATGTTCTTCCGCTCGCGGCGCTTAATGCGCTGGGGTTCGCGTGCCATTTGGTTGTCCTACTCGAATATCGGGAAGGGAAAGCTGCTGGGCTGATGCCCGCTGCTTACTTCTTCTTGCCGGCGATGGGCTTGGCCTTGCCCTTGCGGGTACGGGCGTTGGTGTGCGTGCGCTGACCGCGAACCGGCAGCCCCTTGCGATGACGCAGGCCGCGATAGCAGGCCAGATCCATCAGGCGCTTGATGTTCATCGCGGTCTCGCGGCGGAGGTCACCCTCAACCGTGTGCTCGGCGTCGATCGATTCGCGAATGTGCAGGACTTCCTGGTCGGAAAGGTCTGCAACCCGGCGGGCATGGTCGATACCCAGCTTGTCGACGATCTGGCGGGCCTTGAACGGGCCGATACCGTGAATGTAGGTGAGCGCGATGATCACGCGCTTATTAGTGGGGATGTTTACCCCGGCAATACGAGCCACTTAGTTCTCCATGCTCCACAGAAGGCAGCAGATAAGTCCGCGACCTTCCATCTCAACGCTCATTCGCCAGAACGGCAAAAAGCCCGGTTGGCGCGCGCAATGGCCTCGCCTTCCGGACTTATCCGTTCATCCCGAATGGACCGGGCGCTTAAGGCGATTCGACGCCCCTGTCAACGCCGCTGTTGCCAGCGGTTTCAGGGCTTGGCCGGCTCGTCGGCTGGCGCCGCCGGTCCGGCCTTATCGGCCAGGCGCCGCACCTGCTCGCCCAGGACCTTGTCGACCAGCGGGCCCATCTCCGCCGGCTTGGCCTGCCAGACCCCGCCGACCGCATAGCGCCAGTGGATCCGGGTCCCTACCCCTTCACCCGTCAGGGTAATGGTGAGCACGCCCTGGACCGCCTCACCCTGCAAGGGTCCAAGCCCGCCGACCATGCGCAGCACGCCGCGCTGGGGATCGGCATAGACCACATGCAGATGTTCGACACTGCCCATCCGTTGTCCTTCGGGGGCATCGGCGGGCTTCGGCAGCTTTTCGCAGAAGCAGCCGGTTGCCTGGGCATCGAGGTAAAGGTTGGCGGCATCGCCCGTGTAGGTGTGGCTGGGCGACCACCACTGGTTAGGGGCGACCAACACTTTCCATACCGCCGCCGGTGCAGCTGCCACGGTGGCGACATGGTCGCTGACGAAGCCAGCATCAGAGGTAGCGGCAAGCTCTGCCTTGGCCGGCGAAGCCAGCAGCGCGGCCAGGATAAGCAGACGGTGCATCGCGCGCGCCCCTTTAGAGGATCAGGAAGCGATGACCTGTTCGATCGCAGCCGTCACCTGATCCATGTCGGCCATGCCGTCCACCCGCGAAACAATCCCGCGCGCATCATAGATCGGCAGGATCGGCGCGGTCTTGGCGCGGTACTCGGCCATGCGGGTGCGGACGGTTTCCTCGTTGTCGTCCGGCCGCCGCTTGAACTCGGTCGAACCGCACTTGTCGCAGACGCCATCGACTTGTGGGCGCTCGAACTTGTCGTGATAGCCCTTGCCGCAATTGGCGCAGGTGAAACGCCCGGTGATGCGCTCAACCAGGGCATCTTCGTTCACGTCCAGCTCGATCACGTGGTCAAGGCTACGGCCGCGCTGGCTCAGGATGCCATCCAGCGCCTCGGCCTGGGCGGCAGTGCGCGGATAGCCATCGAAGATCGCGCCGGTTTCCGGCCCCATCGCGTCAAGCTCCTCGCCGATCAGGGCCGAGACAATCTCGTCGGAAACGAGTTCACCGCGCTCCATGACCGCCTTGGCCTGAAGTCCCACAGGCGTCGCCGCCTTGACCGCAGCGCGGAGCATGTCGCCAGTCGAGAGCTGGCGCATGCCGTGCCGCTCTACCAGTCGCTGCGCCTGGGTGCCCTTGCCCGCACCCGGGGGGCCCAGAAGGATGATGTTCACGTCAGGTACCCCCAATTGTGACAATCAGCGAACGCGGCCTTTCAGCTTCGCCTTCTTGATGAGATCGCCATACTGGTGTGCCAGCAGGTGCGACTGAATCTGGGTGATCGTATCGACCGTCACGTTGACCACGATCAGCAGGCTGGTGCCGCCCAGGAACATCATGTTGAGCCCGGTCGAGGCGATCCACCATTCCGGGATAACGCAGACCACAGTGATATAGATCGCGCCAATCACGGTGATGCGGGTCAGCACGTAATCCAGATAAGTGGCCGTGCTCTTGCCCGGACGGATGCCGGGGATGAACCCACCATTGCGCTTCAGGTTGTCGGCCGTCTCTTCCGGATTGAACACCACGGCGGTGTAGAAGAAGCAGAAGAAGATGATGCCGAGCGCGTACAGCGTCATGTACAGCGGCTGGCCGTGCGCCAGGTACTGGTTCAACGTCACAATCGCGCCGCCAAGCTTGGTATCCGGTGAAATCGAATTACCGGCAAACTGGCTGATCGTCAGCGGCAGCAGCAGCAGTGAACTGGCAAAGATCGGCGGGATCACGCCGGCCGTGTTGATCTTGAGCGGCAGGTGGCTGCGATCGGCCTGCATCATGCCATGCTGGCTGGCGCGCTTGGGGTACTGGATCAGCAGCCGCCGCGTTGCGCGCTCCATGAAGCAGATGAACAACACCAGCACCACCAGCACGATCACCGCCGTGGCAATGGTGAAGCCGCTGATCGAGCCGGACCGGCCACCTTCGAACAGGTTCGAGATGAACTTAGGCATCTGCGCGACGATACCGGCCATGATGATCAGCGATGTGCCGTTGCCGATCCCGCGACTGGTGATCTGCTCGCCCAGCCAGAGCAGGAACATCGTCCCGCCGACCAAGCTGATCACGACTACAACCTTGAACATCAAGCCAGGGTTAACCACGGCCTGCAGGCCGCTCGACGCGCCGTAGGCCTCAAGCCCCGAAGCAATGAACCAACCCTGCACTGCCGTCAGCAGCACGGTGCCATAGCGGGTATACTGGTTGAGCTTCTTGCGTCCGCTTTCACCTTCCTTCTTCAGCGCCATCAGCGAAGGATGGAGCGAAGCGGCCAGCTGCACCACGATCGAGGCCGTGATGTAGGGCATGATGCCCAGCGCGATGAGGCTCATGCGCTCAAGGCTGCCACCCGAGAAGGTGTTGAAAATATCGAGGATGCCACCGCGCGTCTGGGCATAGAGCTGCTCAAGCACCAGCGGGTTGACCCCGGGGAGCGGTACGAAGCTCAGGAAGCGGAAGACAATCAGGGCACCAAGCGTGAACCAGATGCGGTTCTTCAGCTCGGTCGCCTTGGAAAAATTGGCGAGATTCAAATTGCTCGCAACGTTATCGGCACGTGAAGCCATCGGGAAATTGAACCTTGCTATGGGCCCGCCCCGGACCGCTATTCAGCCCCATATAGGGAGCATGCGGCGAAGTCCAAACCCTGCAATCAAATCCATCCCCGCCTGAGCGGCGGGGATGGATCAAAATTACTTCGCGGCCTTGCTGGCAGCCTTGTTGACTTCGCGGCGCGCGGTCTTCTTCTCATGCTCGCTAGGCTGTTCAGCAGGCAGTTCAACCGAACCGCCGGCCTTTTCAACCGCAGCGACGGCACCCTTGCTGGCCCCGGTGACGGCGAACTTGACCTTGGCCGTGAACTCACCCTTGCCAAGCAGGCGAACGCCGTCCTTGCCGCCACGAGCCAGACCAGCAGCCTTCAGCGCGGCGTGATCGATAACGGCCTTGATGTCGAGCTTGCCAGCGTCAATGAACTTCTGGATCAGGCCCAGGTTCACTTCGGCATAGTCCTTGGCGAAGATGTTGTTGAAGCCGCGCTTCGGGATCCGCATGTGCAGCGGCATCTGGCCGCCTTCAAAGCCGTTGATCGAAACGCCCGAACGAGCCTTGGCACCCTTCTGGCCGCGGCCAGCAGTCTTGCCCTTGCCCGAACCGATCCCGCGGCCGACGCGCATACGGCTCTTGCGGGCACCCTTGTTGTCTGAGATTTCGTTGAGTTTCATGTCGTTGCACTCGCTTTCGCTTTAGTCGCGCTGAAAGAAACATCCCGGCCGAAGCCGGGATGCTGGATTGGTCAATCGACCACAGCCACCATATGCGGCAGCTTGGCGATCGCGCCGCGCACTTCAGGAGTATCTTCCAACTCCACCACGCGGTTCATCTTGCCCAGGCCCAGGCCAACCAGAATCTTCTTCTGGCTTTCCGGGCGACGGATCGGCGAACCGATCTGCTTGATCTTGATCTTCGCCATGTCAGCTTACTCCGTGATCGCCGCAGCTTCGGCTTCCGCCTCGGCTGCGCTCGCGCCGCCGCGACCCAGCAGGTCGGCGACCTTCTTGCCGCGACGCTGGGCAACCGACTTCGGCGAAGTCTGGCTAACCAGGGCGTCGAAGGTGGCGCGGATCATGTTGTAGGGGTTCGAGGTGCCGACCGACTTGGTCACCACATCGGCCACGCCCAGGCTTTCGAAGACAGCGCGCATCGGACCGCCAGCGATGATCCCGGTCCCGGCCGGAGCCGAGCGCAGGTTGACCTTGCCGGCACCAAAGCGGCCCTTGCCGTCGTGATGCAGGGTGCGGCCTTCCTTGAGCGGAACGCGAACCATCTTCTTCTTGGCCGAGGCAGTCGCCTTGGTGATCGCTTCCGGCACTTCGCGAGCCTTGCCATGACCGAAGCCAACGCGGCCCTTGCCATCGCCAACCACGACCAGCGCTGCGAAACCGAAGCGCTTACCGCCCTTGACGGTCTTCGAGACGCGGTTGATGTGGACCAGCTTTTCGATCAGCTCTTCGCCGCCGTCATCGTCGCCGCCACGGCCACGACGATCGTCACGGCCACGGCCACGACCGCCACGGTCGCCGCCGCCGCGGTCATTGCCGCCACGACCACGGCCGCGGCCGCGACCTTCGCGGGCATCGCCGCCGGTGTCGCCACCCTGGACCTCGGTCGCCGCGATCGGTGCTACGGCATCAACGGTGCCGGTATCGGTGTTTGCTTCATCAGCCATCGTCAGAACTCCAGCCCGCCTTCGCGGGCGGCATCAGCCAGCGCCTTGACGCGGCCATGGAACAGGTACCCGCCGCGATCGAACACGACGGAGGTAACGCCAGCCTTCTTGGCTGCTTCCGCCAGGGTCAAACCGACCTTGGCGGCAGCGTCGACGTTGGAACCACCCTTGCTGCCCAAGGTCGAAGCGGCTGCCAGCGTACGGCCGGCGGCATCGTCGATGATCTGGGCATAGATGTGACGGCCCGAACGGTGCACCGACAGCCGCGGACGGCCACCAGCACGCGCCTTGAGCGTGGTGCGAACGCGCCGACGACGGCGCTCGAACAGGGAAACCTTGGCCATTACTTCTTCTTCCCTTCCTTGCGGAAGATGAACTCGCCGCGGTACTTGATGCCCTTGCCCTTGTAGGGCTCGGGCTTGCGCCAGCGGCGGATCTCGGCCGCAACCTGACCGACCTTCTGCTTGTCGATCCCTGAGATCTCGATCGTGGTGTTATCCGGCGTCTTGATCTCGATACCTGCCGGCACCGGGAAGTCGACGTCGTGGCTGTAGCCGAGCTGCAGCTTCAGGTTCGTGCCCTGAGCATTGGCGCGGTAGCCGACACCGGTGATCTCGAGGACCTTGGTGTAGCCCTGGGTGACCCCGGTCACCAGGTTGTCAACGAGGGTCCGCTGCATGCCCCAGAATGCCCGGGCCTGCTTGCTGTCGTTAGCCGGCAGCACCGAGATGCTGTCACCTTCGACCTTGTAGGCGATCTCGTCGCGCAAACCCAGCGTGAGCGACCCCTTGGGGCCCTTCACAGTGAGGATGCCGTTCGCGATTTCGGCGCTGACGCCGCTCGGGATCGACACCGGACGCTTACCGATGCGGCTCATTAGAACACCTCCGCCAGCACTTCGCCACCGACGTTGTGGGCGCGCGCTTCGGCATCCGAAAGCACGCCGCGTGGCGTCGAGACGATGGTGATGCCAAGACCGTTGCGGATCACCGGCAGTTCCTTGCTGCCCGAGTAGACCCGGCGGCCCGGCTTGGAGACGCGAGCGACGTGCTTGATCGCAGGTTCGCCCTCGAAGTACTTCAGTTCGATCCGCAGCTGCGGGTGGGCGCCGGTGGCGTCCTCCGAGTAACCACGGATATAGCCTTCGCGCTGGAGGACTTCGAGCACGCGAGCGCGCAGCTTCGAAGCCGGCGAAAGGACAGAGTCCTTCTTCGCCCGCTGGCCGTTACGGATGCGGGTGAGCATATCACCCAGGGGATCGGTCAGTGCCATCGCTTGATCCTTACCAGCTCGACTTTGTCACGCCCGGAATCATGCCCTTGTTGGCAAGATCACGCAGCTCAATGCGGCAAAGGCCGAACTTGCGATAGTAGCCGCGCGGGCGGCCGGTGGTAGCGCAACGGTTGCGAACCCGGGTGGGGTTCGCGTTGCGCGGGATTTCTGCCAGCTTCAGGCGGGCAATGAGACGCTCGGTCTCGTCAAGCGACTTGTCGTCAGCCTGCGCCTTCAGCGCAGCATACTTGGCCGCATACTTCTTGACGAGCTGCTTGCGACGCTCGTTCTTGTTCACGGAACTCAGTTTCGCCATGGACTTAAGCTCTCTTTATCTCAGGCCGCTTGCGCGGCTTCGGCTTCCGCCGGGAACGGGAAACCGAACAGACGCAGCAGCTCGCGCGCTTCGTCGTCGGTCTTGGCAGTGGTGGTGACAATGATGTCCATCCCACGCACCTTCTCGATCTGGTCGTAGCTGATCTCGGGGAAGATGATCTGCTCCTTCAGACCCATGGCATAGTTGCCACGGCCATCGAACGACTTCGCATTGAGGCCACGGAAGTCGCGGATGCGGGGCATAGCCACGGTGATCAGGCGATCGAGGAATTCATACATGCGTTCGCGGCGCAGGGTGACCTTGCAACCGATCGGCATGCCTTCACGCAGCTTGAACTGCGCGATCGACTTCTTCGCCTTGGTGATCACGGGCTTCTGGCCAGCGATCAGTTCCATTTCGGCGGCGGCAATCTGGACCTTCTTCTTGTCCTGGCTGCCTTCACCGACGCCCATGTTGAGCGTGATCTTTTCGATCTTGGGAACTTCCATCACGTTGGCGTAACCGAACTTTTCGGTCATCGCCTTGGCGATCTGTTCGTCGTACTTCTTGCGAAGACGCGGTACGTACTTATCAGCCATCGATGGTCTCCCCGGACTTCACGGCCACGCGGACCTTCTTTCCGTCCTTGTCTTCAAACCGAACGCGGGTCGCCTTGCCGGTCTTGGGATCGACGAGGCCAACCTTCGAGATGGCCATCGGCGCTTCGCGGCGATCGATCCCGCCCTGCGGGTTCACCTGGCTCGGCTTGCGGTGACGCACGGCCACGTTCACGCCCTGGACCAGGATCTTGCCATCCTTGGGCATGACCTGCAGGACAGTGCCGGTGCGGCCCTTATCCTTGCCCGAGCGGACAACGACGTTGTCACCCTTCTTGATCTTGGCAGCGGACATTAGAGGACCTCCGGCGCAAGGCTGATGATCTTCATGTAGCCCTTGCCGCGAAGCTCGCGGACGACGGGGCCGAAGATGCGGGTGCCGATCGGTTCGGCGTTCTTGTTGATCAGCACGGCAGCGTTGCTGTCGAAGCGGATCACGCTGCCGTCGGTGCGGCGCACTTCCTTGCGGGTGCGAACGATGACCGCGCGGTGCACGTCGCCCTTCTTCACCTTGGTGCGGGGCTGTGCTTCCTTGACCGACACCACGATGATGTCGCCCACGCCGGCAGTGCGGCGCTTGGAGCCGCCCAGCACCTTGATGCACTGGACGCGCTTCGCGCCGCTGTTGTCAGCGACGTCGAGGTTTGATTGCATCTGGATCATAGATCCGGTTCCTTCTCACTGGCTTGCCGGAACCAGTCCGGCAGTTCCAAAGCTCGTTTGTTGGTCGCTTCGCGCACCGGAAAAGTGGCAACCACCTTATCCAGCGAAGCTCCCGGTCGACTTAGACGTCGGCTTCGACCGCAGCGGTCTTGCCGGCCTGAACCCGCTCGATGACCTTCCAGGTCTTGAGCTTCGAAATCGGTGCGGTCTCTTCGATCCGCACGGTTTCGCCGGTCTTGAAGGCATTGTCTTCGTCGTGGGCGTGATACTTCTTCGAACGACGGATGATCTTCCCGTAGAGCGGGTGCTTCACCTTGCGTTCGACCTTCACGACCACGGTCTTGTCGGTCTTGTCGGAGACCACGGTCCCGATCAGGATACGCTTGGGCATCTGTGGGCTCCTTACTTCGCTGCGCGGGCGCGTTCGCCCTGCAACGTCTTGATGCGGGCGATGTCGCGGCGCACTTCCTTGATGCGAGCCGGACGCTCCAGCTGGTTGGTCGCGGCCTGGAAGCGCAGGTTGAACGCTTCCCGCTTGAGCTCGACCAGATCAGCAGTCAGCTGATCCTCGGTCTTGACGCGAAGGTCTTCAGCCTTTGCCATTATTCACCTCCCAGGTGCGAGGTGTCGCCCAGGCGGGCAACGACCTTGGTCTTGATCGGCAGCTTCATCGCTGCGCGGCTGAAAGCTTCAGCAGCCAGCGGGCCGGCAACGCCGTCCAGCTCGAACAGGATGCGGCCTGGCTTGACCCGGGCTGCCCAGTATTCGATCGAACCCTTGCCCTTGCCCTGACGGACTTCGGCAGGCTTCTTCGACACCGGCACGTCCGGGAACACGCGGATCCACAGGCGCCCCTGGCGCTTGATGTGGCGGGTGATCGCACGACGCGCAGCTTCGATCTGGCGAGCGGTGATCCGCTCGGGCTCGAGCGCCTTCAGGCCATAGGACCCGAAGTTCAGGTCGGTACCGCCCTTGGCGTCACCCTTGATCCGGCCCTTGAAGGCCTTGCGGAACTTGGTCTTTTTCGGTTGCAGCATGATCTCTACTCAGCTCAGCGGGCCGGACGGACGCCGGAGGTTTGAGCCTCCATCATCAGCCGGTCCTGCGCCATCGGGTCGTGACCAAGGATCTCGCCCTTGAAGATCCAGCACTTGATGCCGATGATCCCAGAGGCGGTCAGCGCTTCGGCTTCGGCGTAATCGATGTTCGCACGCAGGGTGTGAAGCGGCACGCGACCTTCGCGGTACCACTCGACGCGGGCGATTTCGGCACCGCCAAGACGGCCCGAGCAGGTGATCTTGATGCCTTCGGCGCCCAGACGGAGCGCCGACTGCACTGCCCGCTTCATCGCGCGGCGGAAAGCCACACGGCGGATCAGCTGATCGGCAATGCCCTGGGCAACGAGCTTGGCGTCGATTTCCGGCTTGCGGATTTCAACGATGTTCAGCTTGACGTCGCTCGAGGTCATCGCGGCGAGCTGCGAGCGCAGCTTTTCAATGTCTGCACCCTTCTTGCCGATGATGACGCCCGGACGGGCAGCATAGATCGACACGCGGCACAGCTTGGCCGGGCGCTCGATAACCACCTTGGAGATCGCGGCCTGGGGCAGCGATTCCATGATGAACTTGCGCATCTTGAGGTCTTCCTCAAGCATCTGCGCATAGTTCTTGCCTTCGGCGTACCAGCGGCTGTCCCAGGTGCGGTTGATCTGCAGGCGCAGGCCGATCGGGTTGCTCTTGTGACCCATGATCAGGCCTCCTCAACTTCGCGGACCACGATCCGCAGCCGCGAGAACGGCTTAAGGATGCGGGTCGACTTGCCGCGGCCACGGGTGTGGAACCGCTTCATGGTGACCGACTTGCCGACGCTGGCTTCAGCCACAACCAACGCATCAACGTCGAGGTTGTGATTGTTTTCCGCGTTGGCGATCGCCGAAGCGAGCACCTTGCGGGCATCGACCGCCATCGCCTTCGTCGAGAAGGCGAGGATGTTCATGGCCTCTTCGACCTTCTTGCCGCGGATCAGGGCAGCGACCAGGTTGAGCTTCTGAGCCGAACCACGGATTGTGGTGCCGACCGACAGCGCTTCCTTTTCGCCAACGCGGCGCGGAGCAACTTGCTTGCCCATTAGCGCTTACCCTTCTTGTCGGCAGCGTGGCCGGGGAAAGTGCGCGTGGGCGCAAATTCACCGAGCTTGTGACCGACCATGTCTTCGTTGACCGAGACGGGGATGAACTTGTGGCCGTTATAGACGTTGAACGTCAGGCCGACGAACTGCGGCAGAATCGTCGAACGACGCGACCAGGTCTTGATCGGAGCGGCGCGGGTACCGGCGTCCTGCTGGGCTTCCGCCTTTTTCAGCAGGTGCAGGTCGACGAAGGGGCCTTTCCAGACGGAGCGTGCCATGGTGGCTTACCTCTTCTTCTTGGCGTGACGCGAACGGATAATCATCTTGTCCGTCTGCTTGTTGTGGCGGGTACGGGCACCCTTGGTCGGCTTGCCCCACGGGGTAACCGGATGGCGGCCACCCGAGGTGCGGCCTTCACCACCACCGTGCGGGTGGTCGACCGGGTTCTTGGCGACGCCGCGGGTCAGCGGACGACGGCCGAGCCAGCGGTTGCGACCGGCCTTGCCCAGGTTTTGGTTCTGGTTGTCGGGGTTCGAGACCGCGCCAACCGTACCCATGCAGTCACCACGCAGGTAGCGCTGTTCGCCCGAATTGAGGCGAACGATCACCATCCCGCGGTCACGACCGACGACCTGGACGTAAGTCCCGGCCGAACGCGCGATCTGACCACCCTTGCTCGGCTTCATCTCCACGTTGTGGCAGATGGTGCCGACCGGCATCTGGCTGAGCAGCATGGCGTTGCCCGGCTTCACGTCGGTCTTTTCACCGGCCACCACCACGTCGCCGACAGCGAGGCGCTGCGGAGCGATGATGTAAGCCTGCTCACCGTCTTCGTACTTGACGAGCGCGATGAAGGCCGTGCGGTTCGGGTCATATTCCAGACGCTCGACGGTAGCCGGCATGTCCCACTTGCGACGCTTGAAGTCGATGAAGCGGTACTTCTGCTTGTGGCCACCGGCGATCCCGCGCGAGGTCACGTGACCCTTGTTGTTGCGGCCACCGGTCTTGTGCTTGCCTTCGGTCAGAGCCTTGAGAGGCTTGCCCTTCCACAGCGACGACTTGTCGACCAGGATCAGGCCGCGGCGGCCGGGGCTGGTCGGGTTATAGTTCTTGAGTGCCATGGTTCAGCCTCAGATCCCGCTGGTCACATCGATCGACTGGCCAGCAGCCAGCGTCACAACGGCCTTCTTCACATCCGAGCGCTTGTAGGGCTTGCCCTTCCAGCGCTTGGTCTTGCCCTTCTGGGTCAGCGTGTTCACGCTCTTGACCTTCACCCCGAACAGCGCCTCGACGGCAGCCTTGATTTCGGGCTTGGTCGCCTTGTTGGCGACCTTGAAGACCACAGCGTTGTTTTCGCTGAGCAGCGTCGACTTTTCGGTGATGTGGGGAGCCACGATCACGTCGTAGTGACGCGTGTCGATTGCGTCCTTAGCCATTGAAACGCGCCTCCAGCTTTTCGACCGCGGCGCGCGTCAGCACCAGCGTATCATGCTTCAGGATGTCATAGACGTTCGCGCCGATCGCCGGGAGGACGTTGATGCCATACAGGTTAGCCGAAGCGCGGGCGAAGCCCTCGTTCACAGCATCACCGTCGATCACCAGTACCTTCTTGCCCCAGTTCGCCTTGGCGAGCTGTTCGGCCACAGCCTTGGTCTTGGCATCCTTGAGATCAAGGGTGTCAACAACCACCAGATTACCGTTAGCCTTGGAAGACAACGCCATCTTGAGGCCAAGTGCACGGACCTTCTTGTTCAGCGAAACGTCGAATTCACGACGACGCGGACCCATGGCCTTGCCGCCACCGATGAAGATCGGGGCCTTGCGATCGCCGTGGCGAGCCGTACCGCCGCCCTTCTGGCGACCGAACTTCTTGCCAGTGCGGGCCACGTCCGAACGCTCGCGAGCTGCCCGGGCGATGCCGCGGCGATTCTCGAGCTGCCAGGTGACAACGCGGTGGAGGATGTCGGCGCGCGGCTCGAGGCCGAACACATCGTCGTTGAGTTCGATGTCGCCCTTGCCGGCAGTGCCATCGAGGTTGGAAAGCTTGACCTTCACGACTTAGCCCTCCTGGCCTTCGGTGGCTTCGACAGCCGCGACGTCTTCCGCCGGGGTGTCGGCAGCAGCCGATTCATTGCTGTTGGCGGCGCCCTTGAGGCCGGCCGGATAGGGCGCTTCGGCGTGGCGCGAAACCTTCACCGAGTCCTTCACGGTCAGCCAGGAATTCTTCGCACCCGGGACCGAGCCCTTGACGAAGATCAGGCCGCGCTCGTCATCCACGCGGACAACTTCGAGGTTCTGCTGGGTCCGCGCACGATCGCCCATGTGCCCGGCCATCTTCTTGTTCTTGAAGACGCGGCCCGGATCCTGGCGGTTGCCGGTCGAACCGTGAGCACGGTGGCTGATCGAAACGCCGTGGGTGGCGCGCATACCGCCGAAACCCCAGCGCTTCATCGCGCCCTGGAAACCCTTACCCTGGGTCGTGCCAGCAACGTCGACCATCTGACCAGGCACGAAGTGCGAGGCAGCGATCGTCGCGCCGACTTCCAGCACGGCATCGTCAGCCACGCGGAATTCGACAACCTGGGCCTTCAGGGGCACCTGGGCCTTGGCGAAATGTTCACGCTGCGGCTTGGCAACGTTCTTCTGCTTGGCAGAGCCAGCACCCAGCTGAACCGCGACATAGCCGTCGGTTTCAGCGGTGCGCACGGACACCACCTGGCAATCTTCCAGCGCCAGAACGGTAACGGGCACATGCCGTCCGTCCTCCTGGAACAGGCGGGTCATCCCCACCTTCTTGGCGATCACGCCGGTACGCATGATCCGTTCTCCTACAGAGGCCTGCGAGGACCATCCCCACAGGCGTGTTCAGCCCGAAATGTGAAACGAGCCCCGTCCGGGCTGAAGGCCACCTTGCGGTAGCAGACGGGGGACGCTTGCCCGGCCAGGTTGCCCATGTGGGCGAAGCCGGAGGTATCCCTGTGTCCGCGCGGGTCGCCCCGCGAAGTTTCGGCCGAAGCCGAAAGGTTCGGCCCGAAGGCCGGACTGGCCGTTAGGCCAGCTTGATCTCGACGTTCACGCCAGCTGCCAGGTCGAGCTTCATCAGCGCGTCCACGGTGGTGGCGTTCGGCTGCACGATATCGAGCAACCGCTTGTAGGTGCGTACCTCGAACTGCTCACGCGACTTCTTGTCGATGTGCGGGCCGCGGTTGACGCAGAACTTCTCGATCTGGGTCGGCAGAGGAATGGGGCCCCGGATCAGCGCGCCAGTGCGGCGAGCGGTCTCGGCGATTTCGCCAGTCGCCTGATCAAGCACGCGGTGATCGAATGCCTTGAGACGAATGCGGATGTTCTGAGCTTCCATTATGTCCTGCTACCGATGAGAAAGAGCAAAGAGGGGCGCAAACCCCTCCAAAAAACCGACCGCCGGGGGCCAGAACGAATCTGGTTATCCCCCGGCGGATGCGGGCCTATATTACTTCGTGATCTTGCTGACAACCCCAGAACCGACGGTCCGGCCGCCTTCGCGAATTGCGAAGCGGAGACCTTCGTCCATGGCGATCGGCGCGATCAGCTTGACCGACAGACCGACGTTGTCGCCCGGCATCACCATCTCGGTGCCTTCAGGAAGGATCACTTCCCCGGTCACGTCGGTGGTGCGGAAGTAGAACTGCGGGCGGTAGTTGGCGAAGAACGGCGTGTGACGGCCACCTTCATCCTTCGACAGCACGTAGACTTCGGCCGAGAATTCGGTGTGCGGCGTGACCGAACCGGGCTTGGCCAGAACCTGGCCACGCTCGACGTCTTCACGCTTCAGGCCGCGAACCAGCGCGCCGATGTTGTCGCCAGCTTCACCCTGATCGAGCAGCTTGCGGAACATTTCGACGCCGGTGACGACGGTCTTCTGGGTGTCCTTGAGGCCAACCACTTCGACTTCTTCGCCGACCTTGATGATGCCGGTTTCGACGCGGCCGGTAACAACCGTACCGCGGCCCGAGATCGAGAACACGTCTTCGACGGGCATCAGGAACGGCTTGTCGGTCGGACGCGGCGGCTGCGGGATGAACTCGTCAACGGCCTTCATCAGCGCGTAGATCGATTCCTTGCCGATGTTGTCGTCGCGGCCTTCGAGCGCGGCCAGAGCCGAACCCGGGATCACCGGGATGTTGTCGCCGTCGAAGCCGTACGAGCTAAGCAGCTCGCGGATTTCGAGTTCGACGAGCTCGAGGATTTCGGCGTCGTCGACCTGGTCGACCTTGTTCATGTAGACCACCAGCTGCGGCACGCCGACCTGGCGGGCGAGCAGGATGTGTTCGCGGGTCTGCGGCATCGGGCCGTCAGCAGCGTTCACCACGAGGATGGCGCCGTCCATCTGCGCCGCACCGGTGATCATGTTCTTCACATAGTCAGCGTGGCCCGGGCAGTCGACGTGGGCGTAGTGGCGGTTGGCGGTTTCATACTCAACGTGGGCAGTCGAGATGGTGATGCCGCGCTCGCGCTCTTCGGGAGCCTTGTCGATGTTGGCATAGTCGGTGAAAGTGGCGCCACCGGTTTCCGCCAGCACCTTGGTGATCGCAGCGGTCAGCGTGGTCTTGCCATGGTCAACGTGACCGATGGTGCCGATGTTGCAGTGCGGCTTGGTCCGCTCAAACTTAGCCTTAGCCATTGTCTCAAACCTTCTTTCGCTTGAATTGAATCTGGGGGGGCTTGGACGGCGCCCGCTGAATCAGGCGCCGCCCCTAGTATCATCTTGCCGGTTAGGCAAGCTTCTCCTTGATCTCGGTCGCGACGTTCGCCGGGACTTCGTCGTAATGGGAGAAGAACATCGAGTAATTGGCCCGGCCCTGGGTGAACGAGCGCAGCTGGTTCACATAGCCGAACATGTTGGCCAGCGGCACCATGGCCTCGACGGCCTGGGCGTTGCCGCGAGTGTCGGTGCCCTGGATCTGGCCGCGACGGCTGTTCATGTCGCCGATGACGTCGCCCAGGTAATCTTCCGGAGTGACGACTTCGACCTTCATGATCGGCTCAAGCAGCTTGATCCCGGCCTTCTGCGCAACTTCACGCATTGCACCGCGTCCGGCGATTTCGAAGGCCAGGGCCGACGAGTCGACGTCGTGGTAGGCACCGTCGTACAACAGCACTTCGAAGTCGATGATCGGGAAGCCGATGAGGCTGCCGGTTTCGGCGGTCTCACGGAAGCCCTTTTCAATGGCGGGGATATATTCCTTCGGAATGTTACCGCCCTTGATTTCGTCCTTGAAGACGAAGCCCGAACCGCGCTCGCCCGGCGTGACCTTGACCTTCACGCGGCCGAACTGGCCGGTACCACCCGACTGCTTCTTGTGGGTGTAATCGATGTCTACCGGCTTGCCGAGGTATTCGCGGTATGCCACCTGCGGCGCACCGACATTGGCTTCCACCTTGAACTCGCGGCGCATGCGGTCGACGATGATGTCGAGGTGCAGTTCGCCCATGCCCTTGATGATCGTCTGGCCCGATTCGTGATCGGTCGAGACGCGGAACGAGGGATCCTCGGCCGACAGGCGGTTGAGCGCGATGCCCATCTTTTCCTGGTCAGCCTTGGTCTTGGGTTCCACCGACAGTTCGATCACCGGCTCGGGGAATTCCATCCGCTCCAGCACGATCGGGAACTTTTCGGAGCACAGCGTGTCGCCGGTCGTGGTTTCCTTCATGCCGGCCAGCGCGATGATGTCACCCGCGAAGGCTTCGTCGATGTCCTTGCGGTCATTGGCATGCATTTCGAGCATGCGGCCAACCTTTTCCTTCTTGTCCTTCACCGAGTTCAGGTAGGTGCCCTTGTTGAGCGTGCCCGAGTAGATGCGGATGAAGGTCAAGCTGCCGACAAACGGATCGTTCATGACCTTGAAGGCCAGCGCGCTGAACGGCGCTTCGTCGGTGGCGGGACGGCTGTCCTTCTCGTCGCTGTCCATCTTGACGCCCTGGACGTCAGCAATATCGAGCGGCGAAGGCAGGTAATCGACCACGGCGTCGAGCAGCGGCTGAACGCCCTTGTTCTTGAAGGCCGAGCCGCAGCAGACCGGCACGAAGGCCTGGGCCAGCGTGCCCTTGCGGATCAGCTTCTTGAGCGTGTCGGCGTCGGGCTCGTTGCCATCGAGATAGGCTTCCATCGCCTCGTCGTCCTGTTCGACGGCGAGTTCGATCAGCTTGTTGCGGTATTCGGCCGCTTCGTCGGCCATGTCCGCCGGAATTTCCTCGTAGAAGAAATCGGCGCCGAGCGATTCATCCTTCCAGATGATCGCGCGGTTGTGGACCAGGTCAACCAGGCCCTTGAGATCTGCTTCGAGGCCGATCGGGAGATACAGCACCGCCGGGATCGCGCCGAGGCGGTCGATGATCGACTGGACGCAGTACTTGAAGTTGGCACCAGTGCGGTCGAGCTTGTTGATGAAGCACATCCGCGGCACGCCATACTTGTCGGCCTGGCGCCACACGGTTTCCGACTGCGGCTCAACGCCGGCAACGCCGTCGAAGCACGCCACGGCACCGTCGAGCACGCGCAGCGAACGCTCGACTTCAATGGTGAAGTCGACGTGGCCGGGGGTATCGATGATGTTGATCCGGTGATCGTTCCAGAAGCAGGTGGTCGCAGCCGAGGTGATCGTGATCCCGCGCTCCTGCTCCTGCTCCATCCAGTCCATGGTCGCGGCGCCGTCATGGACTTCGCCGATCTTGTAGGACTTGCCGGTGTAGTAAAGGATGCGCTCGGTCGTCGTGGTCTTGCCAGCGTCGATGTGCGCCATGATACCGATGTTGCGGTACTTCGAGAGGGGATGGCTGCGGGCCATGATACGTCCTGTCCTGTGCTGTGGGCGCGCCGCCTTTAGCGGGAGCGCGCACCAAGTGAAAGCCTAATGCGTAAACCTGTGTCTCAACTCAATTTTCCGGCCGGCGGGCTTCGATCGCCACGGCTGGGAAGCCGTTTTCCTCGAAGCGCTCCGGATTCTCCACCCGGGCGAACATCGGATCGGCCGCATCGCCGCAGCGCGCCGGCCTGATCGCGGTGAAGCCGGCCTGCTCCAGTTCAGCCGCCATCGCCGGATAGTCATACATCCAGAGATGGTCGGCGTTCCCATAGGCCCGCCCGATCCGCCCGCGCAGCCCCCATGTTCGCGCCCCAGGTAGGTCGCGCGCATGAAGCGGTGCGCCGCTTCCGGATCGCCCAGCGCCGCGCAATAGGCCTGCGCGGCACTGGCCAGATCCGGCACGATCAGCCGGAAAACCCCACCCGGCCGGAGCAATGCCAGCGAACGCTTCAGCGCCAGCCGCATGTCCTCCAGCGCAAGGTGCTCGAGCACGTGGCTGGCATAGAGCCCGTCCACGCTCCCGTCCGGCACCGGCAAGCCCTTGACGATGTCGCCGTAGCGGACCCCGTCCGGGAACCGCTCCGGATTGCCCTTCAGCCGCCCGAGCAGACCGCCAAGCAGCGGGATCCGCTCAAGCCGCAAAGTGGGGGAGGCATCGAAGTTGAGCCACCCCTCGCCTGCCGACCAGCCAGCGCCGAACTGCACGTAAGTTGCCATACATCCAGTTCCAGCGCGGCTGTTTCAGGCCCGACAGGCGACCAGTCGCACCTTACCAGCGATAGTGGCTGAAGGCGCGGTTGGCGTCGGCCATGCGGTGCGTGTCTTCACGCTTCTTCACAGCGTTGCCGCGGTTGTTGGCAGCGTCCAGCAGCTCGGCGGAAAGCCGCGCGGCCATGGTGGTTTCGCTGCGGTTGCGCGCGGCGGTGATCAGCCAGCGGATGGCCAGCGCCTGGGCGCGTTCCGGACGGACTTCGACCGGCACCTGATAGGTCGCACCACCAACGCGGCGGCTGCGCACTTCGATCTGCGGCTTCACGTTGTTCAGCGCATCGTGGAACAGCTGGATCGGGTCCGACTTGGCCCGCGTTTCCATGGTTTCCATCGCACCGTAAACGATGCTTTCGGCAACCGACTTCTTCCCGTCCATCATGAGGTTGTTCATGAACTTGGACAGGATCTGATCCTTGAACTTAGGATCCGGCAGGATTTCCCGCTTCTCGGGACGACGACGACGTGACATTTTGCTTTACTCCTTCGGAGTGCGCGATCGCATCCGCGATCGCTTGCGGCTCCGGCCCACTCACGTTTCCAGGTTTGACAAAAATGCAGAGATTTTTGTCGGGCCCGGCCACCCATCAGGGTCGCGAGAGAACCGCCGCGCTAAACCTTACTTCGGACGCTTGGCGCCGTACTTCGAGCGGCTCTTCTTGCGGTCCTTGACGCCCTGGGTATCCAGCACGCCGCGCAGCACATGGTAACGCACGCCGGGAAGATCGCGCACGCGCCCGCCGCGAATCAGCACCACCGAGTGCTCCTGCAGGTTGTGGCCTTCGCCCGGGATGTACGAGATGACTTCGCGCTGGTTGGTCAGGCGGATCTTGGCCACCTTGCGCAGCGCCGAGTTCGGCTTCTTCGGGGTCGTGGTGTAAACGCGGGTGCAGACGCCGCGCTTCTGCGGGTTCTGTTCCATCGCAGGGACCTTGCTCTTGGCCTTCTGCGGTTCGCGGCCCTTGCGGACCAGCTGGTTAATCGTAGGCATTGAATCTCTTCACCTAGGTTGTGGCCATCGCGGCAGGGTGAAGAGCAAGCGAATCGCGCCTCAGGCCCGTGGTGAACTCCCGCGAAGGCGGAAGCCTCAGGCCGAAATGCGCGAGCCGAAAACGCTCCACCCGGCTGAAAAGACCGGGTTACTTTGACGGTTTACCTGTGAAAGCAGGCGCCCCGGCAATGTTCAGCTCAATCCGGAACAAGCCCGGAAGAGCGCGGCCCTTAGGCGGGATGTTGGATTTGGTCAAGCGGTGGAAGGATGCTTTGTTAGACACCGCGTAATTGATTTAGCCACCCTCCTCGATGGTACGAAGTCGCCTTGGCGCTTCAATGCAGGAGGGTGACCGATGGCGATCTTTGCTGGTTTGGATGTTAGTGACAAGACCACCCACGTTTGCGTGGTCGATGATGATGGTGCGATCCTGAAGCGCGATGTTGTCGCCAGCGATCCGGATGCACTGGCCAAGTGGCTGACTAAGCATTGTGAAGGCTTGTCACGGGTGGTGCTGGAGACAGGCCCACTATCGACCTTTCTGTACCACGGCATGGTTGAGCGCGGCGTTCCGGTCGAGTGCATTTGCGCCCGTCATGCCAAAGGTGTGCTGGCAACTCGCGTGAACAAGAGTGACGTGCACGATGCGGAAGGGTTGGCGCAGTTATCGCGAACGGGCTGGTTCAAGCGCGTGCACATGAAGGCATCCGCGACGCACATCGATCGCGCCGCGCTGCGCATACGGACCCAGCTCATCACCGCGCGGGTCGCTATGGGTAACCAGCTTCGCGGGCTTCTGAAGTTGTTCGGATTGCGCCTGGGTGCTGCCCACACACCGGGCAAGCGTCGCGAACGACTCATTGCCTTGTATCAGCAAAGGCCCGACCTTGAGCCATTGTTCGCACCGCTCGTGGCATCCATGGAGGTCATCGAAGACCAACTGCGTGCTTCCAACCGGCTGCTGGAAAGCCGCGCAGCTGACGATCCGGTGTGCAATCGGTTGATGAGTGTGCCCGGGGTCGGACCGATCACAGCGCTGACATTCACCGCGAGCGTTGAAGATCCCCATCGCTTTGCCCGAAGCGAAGATGTCGGCGCTTATGCCGGGCTGGCCCCACGACGAAGTCAGTCAGGCGAACGCGATGTCCGAGGCAACATCTCCAAAGCCGGAGATCCGATGTTGCGGCGATCCCTTTACGAGGCCGCGAACATCATGTTGTGCCGCGTACAGCGGCCATTCGCACTCCAGCAATGGGGGCAGCGGATCGCTGAATCAAAAGGCAACAAGCGCGCGAGGATCGCCGTTGCGCGTAAGCTCGCCGTTCTGCTTCATTCGCTATGGTTGAACGAGACGGAGTTTCGCTGGGCATGACACCAGCGACCCTCTTCCCGGTCAGCCATGCCAGGGTGATCTCGCCCGGACTGTAGAGGCAACGACCTCGAGTTGGACCCAGAGACACCCACCCCTTTCCGCCCGGCCGCGATCATGAAGGCCCGGACACACAGCGACTTCACGCCGTCCGGTGACCTCGAAGACAACCATTGGCACCGGGAAAAGGAATGCTCATGAGAAAATCAATTAGACAAC
>JBEGOD010000209.1:0-3432 GCA_041182185.1 Pseudomonadota bacterium | reverse complement strand
CCGCTGCCGCGCAGGTAGCCCGGCAACTGGAGGCAGCGCATCCGCGCCGCGCCGCCTGGCACTCGCTGGGTTACTCGCCGGCATTGGCAAGCATCATCGGGCTGGCCTTGAGCAGCCGGCCTGCGGCCTTGCTTGCCGCGCTGCCCGTGCTGGTGCTGTGGTGCGCGGCACCGGAACTGGCGCTCTGGACCGGACGAAGCCGACCCGAGCGCACCGAGCAGCTGACCGATCACGACCGCGATTTCCTGCGCCGGGTCGCGCGGCGCAGCTGGGTCTTTTTCGAGGCCTATGTGCGCCCGGAAGACAACTGGCTGCCGCCCGACAACCACCAGGAAGCGCCGATCGAAGCCACCGCGCACCGCACCTCGCCAACCAATGTCGGGCTGATGGCCTTGTCATCGCTGGCTGCCTGGCGGTTTGGCCATATCGGAGTCAACGAGTTGGCGGTCCGCATGCACCGGATGCTGGACGGGTTGGAACGGCTCGAGCGCTGGCGCGGCCATATGCTGAACTGGTACGATACCCGCACCCTGGCACCGCTTGAGCCGCGCTACGTCTCTACCGTGGACAGCGGCAACCTCGCCGTCAGCCTGATCACCTTGCAGCAGGGGTGCCTGCGGATCGCGGAGCAGTCACCGATTGGCGCATCTGGCTGGCACGGCCTGGATGAGTGCATTGCCCTGCTTGGCGAAGCGCTGGAAGGCGCCTGCGGCGATGCCGCGGCGGAGCTGGCCGCGGAACTCGGCCGACTGCGTGCGCAGTTGCGTGCGGCGGCCACGTCTCCGGCAGGCTGGCCCGAACTGATCGCCAGCACACTGCAACGCCAGAAGGACATCAAGCATCGAACGGCCGTGCTGATTGCCAGTCGCCGATCGATCCAGCCCGGCAAACTGCGCGACCTGCGCCTGTGGCTCGATCGCACCGAACATCACCTTGCGGCGCTGCGCCGCGATGTGCAGACCTGCCTGCCCTGGCTCGAGGTCCTGGCCAGCGCCCCGCCTTCCTGCACGGAGCTGGCGCAGTCCCTGGCGGCGGCGCTCGATCCGGCCCAGCCGCTGTCCTCGCACAAGGATATCCTGGACCACTACAACAGCCGGCGAAGCTCGCAGCCTGGGCCCACGGCAACAGACGCCCAGAAATGGCTGGAAGAACTGGACGATGCGGTGCCGCGCGGACTGGCTGCCTGGTCCAGGCTGGCCGCCCAGATCGCAAAGATCGGTGCGCGAGCGGGCGACTATGCGAATGCGATGGAATTCGCGCCGCTCTACAATCCGACCAACCGCCTGTTCCACATCGGCTACAGTCTCAGCGCCGAGCGGCTCGATCAGCATCATTACGACCTGCTGGCCAGCGAGGCGCGGCTGGCGAGCTATTTCGCGATCGCTAAGCGCGATGTCCCGGTCGAGCATTGGGTGCAGCTGGGCCGGCCGATCGTGAAATTCGATTCCGGCCTGGCGCTTGCTTCTTGGAACGGCTCGATGTTCGAGTACCTCATGCCGACGCTGTTCCTGCGCAGCGAGCCCGGCACATTGCTGGGTCAGAGCGATCGCACCTCGGTCGATCTGCAAAAGCGCCATGGCGACCGATTGGGCATCCCCTGGGGGATTTCCGAATCCGGCTTCGCCTCGGTCGGCCAGGATGGCTCCTGGCGTTACCGCGCTTTTGGCCTGACCGACCTGGGGCTGCGCCGGGGGTTGTCGCAAGACACGGTCATTGCACCCTATGCCAGCGCCCTGGCCCTGGCGGTGCGGCCCCATGCCGCCGTTGCCAACCTGCGCCGGCTGGCCGCCAATGGCATGATCGGGCGCTGCGGCTTCCTTGAGGCGGCTGACTATACCGGCGAGCGGCAGGCTGGCGACGACGCGGCCGGAGCGAACTTCGTCGCGGTCGCCAGCTACATGGCCCACCATCAGGGGATGAGCCTTGGCGCCTATGCCAATGCCCTGTTCGACAACCTGTTCGTCAACTGGTTTCACAGCGATCCACGGATCGCCACAGTCGATCTGCTGCTCAACGAACGGGTGCCTTGGGAGTTGCCAACCGAGCTGCGCCACATCGAGCCGGCGGCGACGGCTGCGGCCCAGTTCACCCCGGTAGCGCGGCCCGAGCCATGGATTCCACTGCGCTTCGCGGGCCAGCCCGGCCGCCACATCATCGGCAATGGCCGGCTTGCCGCAACGATCTGCGAAGATGGCCAGGGTGAGCTTAGCTGGCAGGGCAAGGCAATGACCCGCCCCGGCGAGGTCCACGGCGGCAATGGTCATTTCATCTACCTGCGCGACAGCACCCTCGGCGCCGACTGGACGATTACCCGGCTACCCCTGGGCGAAACCGCCGATCGCACTGTCCAGTTCCACGCCCACAAGGCTGAATTCCATGCCCGCGCGCACGGCATTTCGGCCAACCTCGAAGTCGTGGTCGCCGGCTTCGCCGATCTTGAGATCCGCCGCCTCCACATCGTCAACGAAACAGCCGAGGCCCGCCGGATCGAGGTGGCGAGCAGTTTTGAGGTTGCCCTGGCGCGCCGCGACGACTGGCTTAGGCATCCGGCATTCTCGCGCCTGTTCGTGGCCAGCGAATTTGTCCGCTCGGTTGGCGGCCTGCTTCATACCCGCCGCCTGCGCAGCCCTGGCGACGAGCATGCGGCCCTGCTGCATTATTTGGTCGCGGATCCCAGCGTGCGCCTGCGCGGCTGGGAATGCGATCGCGCCCGGCTGCGTCCGCGGCTCGACCTGACCCAGGGCTTTCCGCAGGTCCGGCGCAGCGGACAGGCTTCGCGGATGCACACGCTCGATCCGGTCTCTGCCCTGTGCGGCGAAATCGAACTGGCGCCCTTTGGCCATGCGGAACTTGCCTTCGTCACAATCGCCGCGACATCGGGCGAGGAAGCGATCGAACTGGCCGCACGGCACTCGGCCCTGGCCGATCTTGACTGGATCGAACAGGAAACCCGCAACCGCGCGGCACACAATCTAAGCGCTCTGGCGCTGCGGCCGGGCGAGCTTCCCCTGGCCCAGCAGCTGTTCACCGCCCTGTTCGGTCCAGGCGGGCCCAGGCACTTGGCGGCCGGCCAAGGTCGGCAATCGTCGCGCGACGATCTGTGGACCCTGGGCATCTCGGGCGACTTGCCGATCCTGCTGCACGAACTGGCAGAGACCAGCGACGGCAGCAACCTGCGGACATTGGCCGCCGCCCACCGCGCGTGGCGGCGCTGCGGCGCCAACGCCGATATCGTGCTGACCTATCCCGGCATGCCAGGATATGTCGATCCGATCCGGGATCGCCTGATGGACCTGCTGCGGGCCGAAGGCTGCGAGGACCTGATCGGCCAGCGCGGCGGTTTTCACCTGATCGGCAGCGAACAGGCCGATCCGGTGCTGCTGGAAGCGGTCCGCCGCGCGGCGCGGATCGCCACCAGCGACAAGGCCGGCC
>JBEGOD010000208.1:0-20120 GCA_041182185.1 Pseudomonadota bacterium | reverse complement strand
TCCCAATCGCGAAGCGGCCACGCTGGCGGATCTGGCCGGGCAGGCCGATGCCGTGCTGGTCGATGCGCCCTGTTCCGGCACCGGCACCTGGCGCCGCAGCCCGGAAGGGCGCTGGCGGCTGACGCCGGACCAGCTGGCACGCTATGCCGCGGTCCAGGCGCGGCTGCTCGACCTGGCGGCAAGCTTGCTGCGACCGGGCGGGCGGCTGGGTTTCGTCACTTGTTCGCTGCTTGATGTTGAAGGAGCCAATCAGGCCGCTGCCTTCCTTGCGCGCCATCCGGGCTGGTCGGCACAAGACCTCGCGCTCGGGGCCGGTGAGGCGCGCGGCCCCGGCCTGCGGCTTTCCCCGAACCGTGACGGGACAGACGGCTTTTTCGTCGCCTGCTTCCGGAAGACCTGATAACAGATCCGGCGATGTCGAGCCTTCGGGAGCAATTGATGCGTTACACCCCTGCCGCGCTGGCCTTGTCCCTGCTGGCGGCAGTTACGGCCAGCGTCAGCCTGTCTGCGCCGCCAACTCCGCTCGATCCGCGCGCCGCCGTGCTGGTGGCCGAGGGGCGCAAGGTGCTGGCCGCCGGTGATGCCAATGCCGCGATCGATGCCTATGAAGCCGCGCTGGTAATCCAGCCCGGCCATGTCGCGATCCTGCTCAACCTGGCCGAAGCGACCCGCAAGCAGGGCCTGCAAGGCAAGGCGCTGCGCTATTACCGCGAAGTGCTCGAGACCGAGCCTGGCAATGTCTATGCCATCTCCGGCGAAGGCATGGCGCTGGTCGAAAAGGGCGCGGTCGAACGCGCGCGCCGCAACCTCGCCCGGCTCGAGCAGATCTGCGGATCGGACTGCGTGCCGGCCAAGGACCTGGCCGCTGCGATCAAGCAGGGTCCGGCGCCGCAGATCGTGACCGCCGAAGCGGTCCAGGCGAAGCCGACCGTTACAACCAACTAGGCCGCCGGGCAGGCCACCAAGCGGGTCCCACCAAGCGGGTCCCACCAAGCAGGTCCCACCAAGCAGGTCCCACCAAGCAGGTCAGCGTCAGATCAGGTCGCGGAACTCGTCAAGCACGGCGCGGTAGACGCGCTTCTTGAACGGTACGATCACCTCCGGCAATTGCGCCGGGTCCATCCATTGCCACTCACAGAATTCGGCCGGATCATGGGCATCCAGCCGGATGTGGTGATCCTCGCCGGTGAAGCGGGCCAGCACCCAGTGCTGGCGCTGGCCGCGATATTTGCCGCCCCACAGTTTGCCCATCAGCTCGTCCGGCAGGTCGTAGAGCACTTCCTCGCGGGTCTGGGCCAGGATCGAGACGTGCGCTTCGACCACGCCGGTTTCTTCCCACAGCTCACGCAGGGCCGCTTCGCGCAGTTCCTCGCCCGCGTCGATCCCGCCTTGCGGCATCTGCCAGTAGACCCCGCCCTCGTCAGGCTGGCCGCGCGTATCGATGCGCTTGCCAACAAAGGCCAGGCCAGAGGCATTGACCAGCATCACCCCCACGCAGGGGCGATAGGGCAGGGCAGCGAAGTCAGTCTTGGGGGGATCATCGGACATGGCCCGCCCCTTACCCTCAAACCTTGGTCAGCATCAACTTCATTGCCGCGATGACCTTGGCCGTGGCCGCCTGGGCGCTGGGCAGGGCCTTGCGGGTCGAACTGAAATCGTGCGTCATGCCTGCGAAATGCAGGAAGACCGTGTCGACGCCGGCATCGACCAGCTTGGCGGCCATGCGGCGGCCCTGATCCTGCAGCGGATCGAGCCCGGCGGTAGCGACGATCGTCGGGCACATCCCTGCGGCGCTGGCATGCAAGGGGAAGGCGCGCGGGTCGCCGCTCTTGGGCTGATAGTGCGAATAGAACCACTCCATTACCGCCTTGGTCAGCAAGTGACCCTCGGCCAAGCGCTCCATCGAGCCATCCTGGCTTTCATCGGTGGCGGGGTAGAGCAGCACCTGCAGCAGCATCGGCGCCGCAGCCGGACGGTCGATCAATGCACGGGCGGTGACGGTCGCCAGGTTGCCGCCGGCGCTGCCGCCGATCGTGACCAGGCCGGTTACCTGGCGATCAAGCTCGCCCGGACTGGCGGCCAGCCAGCGCGCCACGGCTTCGCAATCGTCAGGCGCGGCGGGGAAGGGGTGCTCGGGCGCCTTGCGGTAATGGACCGCCAGGACCGGCAGGTCGAGTTCGGCGGACAGCTCGGTGCACAGTGAATTGTGCGTATCAAGGTCGCCGATCACGAAACCGCCGCCGTGGAAAAACAGGACCACCGGCGAGGGCTCGCGGCTTGCGCGCACATCATAGAACCGCACCGGAATATCACCGGCCGGCCCGGGGCAGGTCAGGTTCTTGATCACGGCCATGGGCCGCGGATCGGCCTCGGTCATGGCCTTCATGGCCAGATAGCCAGCGCGCTGCTCCACCGGGTCGAGCTGCGCGGGAGCCGGCAGGCTGTTTACCAGCGCCAGGAAGCCTTGCACGTCTTCACGGATCAACGGAGTGGAATCGGACACGCAGGGTACCTCTCTCTTTTGATGGTTTAACCGACAGGTTAAGTCGCGTTTTGCCACTTGACTAGCCGCCTTGGCGCTCGTCTTGTGATTGCAGTTGTCCGGTGCGCAGTTTTTCTTGATTGCCGGGCACGCGGGGAGGGGACTAGGGCGCTTCGCAATCGACGAAGCGGCAAGTCCGCCTGAAGTTTGACGTCGTTCAAGGAAGACGCATGGCAACGCAACTGGCCGATCCCGAAGCAAAGTCCACCGCCGCTCCCGAAGCCGTAGTTGTCCGCTTTGCGGGCGACTCGGGTGACGGGATGCAGCTCACCGGCGGGCAATTCACCTTGTCGAGCGCGCTGGCGGGCAATGACTTTGCCACATTCCCGGATTTCCCGGCCGAGATCCGCGCGCCGCAGGGCACCCTGTTCGGCGTCTCGGCCTTCCAGATCAATTTCGGTTCGACCTCCATCGATACCGCGGGCGATGCGCCCGACGTGCTGGTGGCGATGAACCCGGCGGCGCTGAAGACCAATGTCGGCGCTTTGAAGCCCGGCGGGCTGATCATTGCCGACACGGGTGAGTTCACCAAGCGTAACCTGGAAAAGGCCAAGTACGAGGTCAGCCCGCTCGATGATGGCAGCCTGGCCAAGTGGCAGGTGCTGGCCTTCGACATTTCGGCGCTGACGCTGGAATCGGTCAAGCCTTTCGGCCTGGGCAACAAGGAAGCCCTGCGCTGCAAGAACATGTGGACGCTGGGCCTGGCGCTGTGGATGTTCGATCGCGATCGCCAGCCGCTGATCGACTGGCTCAATGCCAAGTTCGCCAAGAACCAGGTCCTGGCCGATGCCAATGTTGCGGCGCTCAACGCCGGCCACGCCTATGGCGAAACGGCCGAGCTGGGCGGCCACGTCAAGAAGCTGCACCTGGGGCCAGTGCCGACCCCGGCGGGCCTTTACCGCACGATTACCGGCGCCGATGCCGTCGCGCTTGGGTTGGTGGCCGGTGCGCAGCTGGCCCACTTGCCGATGTTCTTCGGCGGCTATCCGATCACGCCGGCCTCCTCGATCCTCCACGCGCTGGTGCGGCTGAAGGAATTCGGCGTCACCACCTTCCAGGCGGAAGACGAGATTGCCGCGATCTGCGCCGCGATCGGGGCGAGCTATGCCGGCCAGCTGGGCGTAACCTCCAGCTCCGGTCCCGGCATTGCCCTGAAGGGTGAGGCGATGGGCCTGGCGGTGATGACCGAGCTGCCGCTGGTGATCGTCAATTCGCAGCGCGGCGGGCCATCGACCGGCCTGCCGACCAAGACCGAGCAGTCCGACCTTTACCAGGCGGTCTATGGCCGCAACGGCGATGCCCCGATCCCGGTGGTCTCGGCCCGCAGCCCGTCCGATGCGTTCGAATGCGCGATCGAGGCTTGCCGGATCGCCGTGCAATACATGACCCCAGTGATCCTGCTGACCGATGGCTATATCGCCAACGCGGCCGAGCCGTGGCTGGTGCCCGATCCGGCCAGCTATGCCCCGTTCCCGGTCAGCTTCCTGGCCGAGAAGAATGCGGGCGATACGCTCTTGCCCTACAAGCGCGACGCCAAGGGCGCGCGGCCCTGGATCAAGGCGGGCACACCGGGGCTGATGCACCGCATCGGCGGCATCGAGAAGCAGGTCGACACCGGCCACCTCGATTACTCGCCGGCCAACCACCAGGCCCAGACCGATGCGCGCAAGGCCAAGATCGATGGCATTGCCGCCAGCATTCCGGCGCAGGACGTGTGCCTGGGCAATCCGGGCGGCAAGCTGGCCGTGGTCGGCTGGGGCAGCACCTATGGCCCGATCCACCAGGCGGTCGGCCGGGCGCGGGCCAAGGGGCTGGATGTCAGCCACATCCACGTCCGCCACATCTGGCCGCTGCCCGCCAACCTGGGTGAACTGCTCAAGGGCTATGACAAGGTGCTGGTACCCGAGATGAATACCGGCCAGTTCAAGACCGTGCTGCGCGACCAGTTCCTGGTCGATGCCAAGCCGCTGACCAAGACCAGCGGCCAGCCGTTCACCATTGCCGAAATTGAAGCAGCGATCGAAGGAGCGCTGGCATGAACGCGATCACCCCCATCACCACCACCACGACCCTCAAGGACTGGGAAACCGACCAGGAAGTCCGCTGGTGCCCCGGCTGCGGGGACTATGCGATCCTGAAGGCGGTGCAGCGCACCCTGCCGGAGCTCGGCGCGGACCCGGCCAACACCGTGTTCGTATCGGGCATCGGCTGCTCCAGCCGCTTCCCCTATTACGTCGAAAGCTATGGCTTCCACACGATCCACGGCCGCGCCCCGGCCTTTGCCACCGGCATCAAGCTGGCCAATCCGCAGCTCGATGTCTGGCTGGTGACGGGTGACGGCGATGGCATGTCGATCGGCGGCAACCACACGATGCACGTGCTGCGCCGCAACCTCGATTGCCAGATCCTGCTGTTCAACAACGAGATCTATGGCCTGACCAAGGGCCAATACTCGCCGACCAGCCGCGAAGGCACGACCAGCCCGACCACGCCGCTCGGCTCGGTCGACCGGCCTGCCAGTCCTTGCGCCTTTGCGCTGGGTGCCGGCGCGCGCTTCATCGCCCGCGGGTTCGACGTGTCGAAGAACCTGCCGGACGTGCTCAAGGCCGCTTACCGGCACAAGGGTGCCGCCTTCGTCGAGATCTTCCAGAACTGCATCGTCTACAACAAGGACGTGTTCAACGATTTCGCCGCCCCCAAGGGCGCGGAAGACCGGCAGCTGTGGCTGGCCAATGGCGAGCCGATGCTGTTTGCCAAGGGCACGCAGGGGATCGCGCTGGACGCTGACAAGCTGACGCTGAAGGTGGTCGATGTGGTTGATGGCGATTGGCAGGCGGCGGGCGTGATCGTGCACGACGTGACCAACCGCTCGATCGCGCACATGCTGGTCGAAATGCCGTTTGGGGTCTTCCCGATGGCGCTGGGCGTGCTTTACGACGATCCGCGCCCGACCTTCGAGGCGGCGGTCATGGCCGAGCGCCAGAAGGCCAGCGCGGGCAAGGAGCCCAACCTCGCCAAGCTGCTCGCCAAGGGCCAGACCTGGACGGTGAACGAGGGCGGGCCGGACCTCTAATCCGGCCTGGCCCGCGCCAGCGTGGACAATCTTACCCATAGCCTGGTTGGCGCGCTGCTCGGTCAGGCTGGGCTCAAGCGCCGGACCGGCCTGGCCATGCCGGCGCTGATCATCGGCGCCAATATTCCCGATATCGATGCGGCCTGCTTCTTCTGGCTGGAAGGGGTCGAGCACCTCGGTTTCCGGCGCGGGATCACCCATGGCCCGCCGGCGATGGTGCTGCTGCCCCTGCTGCTGGCGGGAGCGCTGTGGTGGTTCGACCGCTGGCAGACGAGCCGGGGAACGCGGCCTGATGCGCGGCTGCCGGTCAGCTTCAAGTGGCTTTACCTGCTCAGCCTGGTCGGCACGCTCAGCCACCCGCTGTTCGATTGGTTCAACGTCTATGGCATTCGCCTGCTGGAGCCATTCTCCAGCCACTGGTTCCACGGCGACGTGCTGTTCATCATCGATGTCTGGCTCTGGGCGCTGTTGGGCTTTGGGGTCTGGTTCTCGCTGCGACGTGAGCGGCGCGGCGGCGAATGGAGGCGTCCGGCGCGGATCGTGATTGCGATGATGGCGGCCTATATCGGCCTCAACAGCGCGATTACCTGGCAGGCTGAAACGGCTGGCCGGATGCGCGAACCCTATCCGGTTGAGGTGATCGCCAGTCCGATGCCGCTGGCCTTCTGGGCGCGCGAGCGGATTGTCCGGCTTGCAGACGGCACCTGGCTCTCCTCGGCCTGGACGGGCAAGCCGGTCGGTCCGGACTATGCCTATCCCGAGACGGAACGGTGCCGGATGCCGGACCAGGCGCAGCTGGCGGCCGGCGGTTCGCAGGTGGCGGCCTTCCTCGTCTGGTCCCAGGCACCCTTCGCCGAACGCGCCGCCGATGGATCGGTGATCCTGCGCGATGCCCGGTTCCATGATCCGCGCGCGCGCGATCGGTTCGCCGCGGCTTTGCCGGCCGTGCCGTGCATTCCGGTTGCCGCAGGCTAGCACCGGCCCAAAGGCCAGCTTGCTGCGAACAACCAAGCAGCGGAAAGCCAAGCCATGACCAAACCCATCATCGTCTGGCTACGCCGCGACCTGCGGCTGGCCGATCAGCCCGCCTTCCGCGCGGCGGCCGGGCTAGGCCCGGTGATCCCGGTCTATGTGCTTGATGATGAAACGCCCAAGCATCGCCGGATGGGCGCGGCCTCGCGCTGGTGGCTGCACCATTCGCTGGCCAGCCTTGCTGCCGATCTGCGCGCCGCCGGTTCGCGGCTGATCCTGCGCCGCGGCAAGTGCGAGCAGGTGCTGGCCGCGCTGGCGGCGGAAACTGGCGCGCGGGCTGTCCACGGCTTGCAGCATGTCGAGCCGTGGTGGCGCAATGCCGAGCGGGCCGTTGGCAAGGTGCTGGACCTGACGCTGCACCACGGGCTCTACCTCGCCCCGCCCGGATCGGTGCTGACTGGCGGGGGCACGCCGTTCAAGATCTACACCCCTTTCTGGCGGGCCTTGCAGGAACGGATGCCGCCCGCCCCGCCGCTCCCGGCGCCGCAGCTGTCCGCGCCGGAAGTGTGGCCCACCAGTGAGCGGCTGGCGGACTGGCACCTGCTCCCCACCAGGCCCGACTGGGCCGGCGGCCTGCGCGCCGAGTGGACTCCCGGCGAGGGCGGGGCGGCCGAGCGGCTGGACACCTTTACCCACCGCGCCGCCCGTTATGCCGAGCGACGCAACCTGCCCGCGATGCTCGGCACCTCGCGCCTTTCGCCGCACCTGCACTTTGGCGAGGTTTCGCCGGCGCAGGTCTGGCACGGCGTCGCCAATTCCGGTGGGTCGGTTGCGACCTTTCTCGGCGAGCTGGGCTGGCGCGACTACGCCGCCAATGTGATCCACCAGTTCCCGGACTATGCCGCGCGCTCCTACAAGGAAGAGTTCGAGCACCTGCCCTGGCGCACCGGGCCGGCGGCCGAGGCCGACCTTCAGGCCTGGCAGCAGGGCCGCACCGGCTATCCGATCGTCGATGCCGGGATGCGTGAGCTCTGGGCGACCGGGTGGATGCACAACCGGGTGCGGATGATCGTCGCCTCCTTCCTGATCAAGCACCTGCTGATCGACTGGCGGCGCGGGGAAGAGTGGTTCTGGGATACGCTGGTCGATGCCGATCATGCCCAGAATGCGGTCAATTGGCAGTGGAGCGCCGGTTCGGGCGTCGATGCCAACATGTTCGTGCGGATCATGGCGCCGCTCACCCAGAGCCCGAAGTTCGATGCGGCCGGCTATATCCGCCAGTGGGTGCCGGAGCTCGCCAAGCTCGGCGCTGCCGAAATCCACGATCCCGGCCTGCTGCGCCCGCGTGGCTATCCGGCGAAGATCGTCGAGCATGTCGCAGGGCGGGCGCGGGCGCTGGCGGCCCATGCGGCGATGAAAGCAGTTTGACCGCACAGCGGTGAACCGCATGGCCAGTCGTTTGACCTCGGTCAAAGCGCGCCAATCATGCTATTGATCGCGCCACAGCTGCACTAGCTTAACAGGCGCCTGCTCCCGTGAAAAGTTGTCCGGACAAATTTGGCGAAATCGCCGAATTGGAGAGTGGTCATGAGTGCCGAACTGCCGCCCCCGATCAGGAGGCCATGCGGGGCGCGGGAGAGGAACGCCGCAGCGGCGGCGGAATGGGCGGGGGCGGTCAGCGCGGACAAGTCGGTCATAGTGCGCTGATATGCGCGATCGCCTGACTTTCGGAAATGACTTCTGCGTACTTTGCTTGCAGGTCGAACAGGTTGGCCTCGTGCGGGCCGGGATGGCGATCGCCGCAGGCATCGCGCACCACGAAGGGCAGGAAGCCATGCTGGCAGGCATCAAGCGCCGTCGCGCGGACGCAGCCGGAGGTCGAAAGCCCGGTAATCAGCAGGGTGTCGATGCCCATTGCCGTCAAAGTGGAGGCCAGCGTCGTGCCGAAGAAGGACGAGGCATACTGCTTGGTGATCACCAGCTCGCCGGCCTGCGGCTGCAGGCTGGCAGGGAACGCGCCAAGCGGCGAACCGCGCTCGAACAGCTTCAGCGCCGGAACCTTGCGGTAGAACACCCCGCCATCGGCCCCGCCGGGGGTATACTCGACATTGGTGAACAGCACCGGGATCGCGGCTGCGCGCGCCGCGGCCAGCTGGCGCTCGTTGCTGGCCAGGGCATCCTCCACCCCGGCATAAAGCGGCGAGGCGGGATCGAGATAGGCAATAACGAAATCGACGATCAGCAGCGCCGGCTTGCGGCCGAACGGCAGGTGGCCATCGAAGGCGCCCTTGTAGTTTTCGCCGAGGTCGCCTTCGTCCTTGGCCATCAGATCACCCCTGCCGCCTGCAGCCCGTCGAGCTCCGCAGCGCTCATGCCGAGCAGCCCGCCATAGATCTCGGCATTGTGCTGCCCGACCTTGGACGGGGCGGGGCGGCGCACGCCGCTGGGCGTGGCGGAGAGCTTGGGGAAGGCGTTCTGCATCTTGAGCGGGCCGAAGCGTTCGGTTTCCACCTCGATGATCGCCTCGCGCGCGGCAAAGTGCGGATCGGCCAGCATGTCGGGCGCGCGATAGACCCGGCCAGCAGGGATCGAATGCTCGATCATCAGCGCGTCGACCTGGTCGATGGTCAGGGTGCGGGTCCACTCGTTGATCAGGTCATCCAGCTCGGTCTGTCGTTCGCCGCGCGCCAGGTGCGTGGAATAGCGCGGATCGTCGCCCAGTTCGGGGCGGCCCATCGCCTTGGCCAGCCGCTTGAAGATCTGGTCGTTGTTGGCACCGATCATGTAGACGCCGTCGCTGCACTGGTAGACGTTCGACGGGGCGATGCCCGGCAGGATCGAGCCAGAGCGTTCGCGGATGAAGCCGTTGTGCACATATTCCGGCACCAGCCCTTCCATCACCTGCAAGACCGCTTCGTACAGCGCGGTATCGACGACCTGGCCCTGGCCGGTCTTCTCGCGGTGATGCAGCGCGGCCAGTACGCCCATGGTGCCATAGGTCGCGCAGAGCGTATCGCCGATCGAGACGCCCATTCGCGCCGGCGGTCGGTCCGGATCGCCGACGATATAGCGCCAGCCGCCCATCGCCTCACCAATCCCGCCGAACCCGGCGCGATCGGAATAGGGGCCGGTCTGGCCATAGCCTGACATCCGGGCGATAATCAGGCCGGGATTGTCGGCATGGAGCACATCCGGTCCCAGGCCCCACTTTTCCAGCGTGCCGGGCTTGAAGTTCTCAACCAGTACGTCAGCCGTGGCGATCAATTTGCGGACCAGCGCCTGACCTTCGGGCACGCGCAGGTTGCAGGAGACCGACTGTTTGTTGCGGGCCAGGACTTCCCAGACGACCTTGTCCTCGCCCATGCCCCAGACCCGGAACGGATCGCCCGCGCCCGGCGGCTCGACCTTGATCACGTCGGCGCCCATGTCGCCCAGCAATTGCCCGCAGAACGGGCCAGCCAGCAGCTGGCCCAGTTCGACGACGCGCAGTCCCTTCAATGCACCCGTATTCGGCTTTCCAGATTCTTGGGGCACGGCTTACTCCGCCGCTTCGAGGTGCGGCCAGACCGGCTGGATCGGGGCAGGGAGTCCCGTTTCCGCCAGGCAATTCGCGCGCAGCACTTCGATTGAGGGACCATAGTCGAACAGCGGCAGCTCCCCGCGGCCGCTGCGCATTTGGCCGCGCAGCGCCTCGGTTGCAGCGGCATCGACCACGCCCTTGGCATCGGCGATCACACCATAGGCCTTGGCGCCTTCCGGCGTGACCAGGCCCTGGACGATTTCCAGCCCGACCAGCGCCGGATCGCGCTCCAGCGGATCGCCCCAGCCGCCGCCGCCCCAGGTGATGAAGTGCAGCTGGTCGCCCACTTCGACCTCGACGTCCTCGACCTTGTTGCCGACGATCACACTGGTGCCATCGGCCTTTTCCAGGATCTTGCGCGCGCGCTTGCCCGGTTCGCCGCCGTTGACGCCCCAGGGCGGCACGAACCAGCGATCATCGTGGATCGAGATCGTGCCGGGGCTGAGGAAGCGGTAAGTCATGTGGATGCCGTTGCCGCCGCGATGCAGGCCAGCACCGCCTGAATCCGGTTCCGTCTCGTAGCGTTCGATCAGCATCGGGAAGTAGCGTTCCAGGAACTCGTTCGGCACGTTGGTGAAGCCCGGCCAGAGCGAGTGGCCGTCCGGCCCGTCGCCCAGCGGCCGCCCCGGAATGCCGCCGAAGCCGATCTGGAACAGCTGGAACCACTCGCCGCCCTTGCCGGGCCGCGTGTCGTTGCCCGAGTAGAACAGGTGGGGCGACGAGCTGAAGCCGGCGGCGTTGAGGAATTCCGGGGTCTTCTGGCCGAGCAGGCCGCCCAGGATATCGAAGATCCGGCCCAGCGCGTGAGTCCGGCCCGAGAGCGCGGCGGGGAACTTCGGCTTGAGCAGGCTGCCTTCGGGGATCCGCACGTCGATCAGGTCATAGAACCCGTCGTTGAACAGGATCTGCGGATCGAAGACCATGATCATGTAGATGCCGAAGAACATCTTGAACATGTTCTCGTTGAGGAAGAAGTTGATCGAGGCGGCCGACTGCGGATCGGTCCCCGCGAAATCGAGCACGACCTTGCCGTCCTCGCGCCACATGGTGCAGCGGATCTTGTAGGGACCATAGCCCACGCCATCGTCGCAGATGTAATCCTCGAAGCTGACCGGCTCCTCGGCGATCGCCATGCCGATCAGCGCCTGCATCGCGCGGTGGTTGCGCGCCAGCAGTTCCTGGGTGGCGGAGACGTAGACATCGTCACCAAACCGCTCGGCCATTTCGATCACGCGGCGCGAGGCGACGCGGCACGAGGCGATCAGGGCGTTGAGGTCCGCCTGGCACCAGTCGGGTTTCCGGGTCTGGTGCATGACGAGCTTCATCAGATCGTCGTTGTATTCACCCTTCTTCCAGATCTTGACCGGCGGGATGCGCACCCCTTCCTCGAAGATCGAACGGGCGTTGATCGGCATCGAGCCGACCACCTTGCCGCCAATGTCCGACATATGCCCGAACATCGCGGTATAGGCGATCAGGCGGCCGTCCTTGAACACCGGCAACAGGATTAGCCAGTCGTTCGAGTGGCTGATCGCGCCGCCGCAGGAATAGGGATCGGACAGGAAGATCATGTCCCCATCTTCCAGCGTGCCGTCAAAGCTCTTGAGGAAGCCGCCGATGAAGCTGCCGAACTGGCCGACGATCATCTTGCCGGTGTGATCGGCGATCAGCGGGAAGGCATCGCCCTGTTCGCGGATGCCTGGCGACATGGCGGTGCGCACCAGGGTGGCGTCCATTTCGATCCGGGCGTTGCGCAGCGCGTTCTCGATGATGTCCAGCGTGACCGGATCGATCGGGATCTGCTTGAAGGGGGTCGGGTTGGTTTCGACGATGGTTGCGGGCATGGCTCGTCTCCCCTCAGGCCAGGTTGATCAGGATGTTGCCGACAGCGTCGACCTTGGCGATGCAGCCGCTTTCGATCAGCGTGGTGGAGTCCATCTCCACCACGATCGCCGGGCCGGGGATCACATCCCCCTGCCGCAGCTTTGACCGATCATAGATCACGGCGGCCTGTTCGCGGCCGTCCATCCACAGCGTGTGATCGCGCATCTTCGCCGCGATCGGATTGCCATCGCCCTTGGGCAGTTCAGCTGCCGGCAGGTCGAGCGCCTTGCCCAGCGCCACGGCGCGCAGGTTCACGATCTCGTGCGGGGTTTCCATGTTGAAGGTGAAGAGCCGGTGGTGCTCTTCATCGAAGCGCTTGAGGATGCCCGCCACGCCATCGGCGCGCAGCACGTCGGGCGTGATCGTCAGCGGCACTTCGAAGGCTTGCCCGGCATAGCGCACGTCAACCTCGAACTCGCTGGTGAGGTCGGCTTCGGGCACCCCGTCGGAGAGCAGCTCGGCGCGGGTCTGCGCGGCCATTTCCTCCAGGATCGCGATCAGCTCGTCGGCCTGGGTGGTGGTGGCAAGGCGCGAGAACGAGCGGGCCGTTTCGGTGCGCATCCGCGTCGTCGCATCGCCCAGCGCGCAAAGCACACCCGGCGAGACGGGCGAGACCGCAGGCCAGGAGCCCATCAGCCGCGCCACGGCATTGACGTGAAGCGGACCGGCCCCGCCAAAGCCCATCAGCGCGAAGTGGCGCGGGTCATAGCCCTGCTGGACCGAGATCATCCGCAGCGCGCCGAACATGTTCTCGTTGACGATATCGATGATCCCGCGCGCGGCGGCCATCAGGTCAATCCCCAGCGCATCGGCAATGGTCTGCACCGCCTTCTTGGCACCTTCGCGGTCCAGCTTGAACGCGCCGCCAAGGAGGTTTTCGGGCAGGTAGCCCAGCACCACGTTGGCATCGGTCACGGTCGGCAGTTCGCCGCCCTTGCCGTAAGCCACCGGGCCCGGAACCGCGCCAGCCGATTGCGGGCCAACCCGCAGCGCCTTGGTCAGGTCCGGCACATAGGCGATCGAACCGCCGCCGGCGCCAACCGTCTTGACGTCGAGCGCCGAGGCCCGGACCGACAGGTGGCCGACTTCGGTGGTGCGCTGGCGGCGCGGCTCGAGGTTTTCGATCAGCGCCACGTCGGTGCTGGTGCCGCCAACATCGAGCGGCAGGATATTGCGGATACCGGCATTCTTGCCGACCCACAGCGCGCCGGTCACCCCGCCGGCCGGGCCGGACATCAGGATGTTGACCGGGTGCTCCTCGGCCTTCTGGGCCGACATGAGCCCGCCATCCGAGCGCAGCAGCGAGAGCTTGCCGGCCATGCCGGCGTCGGCCAAGCGGGTGCGCAGGTTGGCGACGTACTTGCCGACCACCGGACGCACGGCCGCGTTCGCCACGGTGGTCAGGGTACGCTCGTATTCCTGCATTTCGGGCAGGACTTCGTGGCTGAGCGAAACCGGCACGCCGGGCAGGACCTCGGCGGCCAGCTTGCCGACCACGGCTTCATGCGCGCCGCTGACATAGGCGTTGATCAGGCTGACCGTGATCGCCTCGACCCCCTGGGCCTTCAGCACGCCCAACTGGGTGCGCACGTCATTCTCGTCGAGCGGGCGGACTTCGTTGCCCGCGGCATCGATGCGGCCCTTGATCGTGACCGTGTCTTCCAGCCGGGCCAGCGGCGTCGGCTTGGGCCAGATGATCCAGGCCGCCAGGCCGCCGGGCACATAGGACCGCGCGATCTGCATGATGTGGCGATAGCCCTCGGTCGTGACCAGGCCGACCCTGGCACCCTTGCCTTCCAGCACGGCATTGGTCGCCACCGTGGTGCCGTGCAGGAAGTAGTCGATCGCATCGGCGGAAATCCCGGCATCGGCGCAGATCGCCGTCACGCCGTTGAGGATACCTTCCGAACTGTCATGCGGGGTCGACGGCGTCTTGTGCCGCCAGAAGCCCCCCGTATCGACGTTGAACAAGAGGAGGTCGGTAAACGTCCCGCCGACATCCACTCCAAGGCGATAACCCATGCGATCCTACTCCCGAGAAAATCTGTGCCTAGTCAGCGTTCAAGTCTGCAACTTTGGGGAAGATGGGGGCCTGGGCCACCATTCCCGGTAATTTCCGGTCCATGACATTGGCCAGCCAATGGCTCGCCTCCACCATCCGTGCCAGGTCCATGCCCGTGCTGACGCCGGCCCGTTCCAGCATGTAGACCACGTCCTCGCTCGGCACGTTGCCAGCCGCGCCGGGGGCAAAGGGGCAGCCGCCCAGACCGCCCAGTGCCCCATCGACCACACTGGCACCCGCCGCCACTGCCGCCCAGACATTGGCGAGACCGGTATTGCGCGTGTTGTGGAAATGGACCCGCACCGGCAGCGGGTTGATCGCCTGCCGGACACGTTCGACCAGCCGGGTAACCTGCGCCGGGTTGCCGACCCCGATCGTGTCGGCAATCGCCACCTCGACCGGACCGGCCGCGGCCAGCCGCGTGGCCATCTCGACCACGCGGTCTTCGCTGACCTCGCCTTCGAACGGGCAGCCGAACGCGGCGCCGATGGTGACCTGGCCAGTGCGGCCATGTTCCTTGGCCAGCGCGACAATCGCTTGTGCCGCTTCGACCGATTCGTCGCTGGTCTGGCCCTGGTTGGCCATGGCGAAGCGATCGGTGGCGACGCAGACCGCGCCGAGCTGGTCGATCCGGCCGGTGGCCAGCGCGCGTTCGGCGCCGCGCAGGTTCATCACCAGGCCGATATAGGTCACGTCGTCACGCTGCGGCAGGCCGGCGCAGACCGCATCCGCATCGGCCATCTGCGGCACTTTCTTGGGATTGACGAAGCTGGTCACCTCGATCCGTCGCGCGCCGGAGGCTATCGCCAGCTGGATCAGGGTCAGCTTGTCAGAGGTCGAGATCAGCCGCTTCTCGTTCTGCAGCCCGTCGCGCGGGCCAACCTCGACGAATTCGATCCCGGTGAGGGCGTTTCCAGCAGGGGTAGGGGCGATGCTCATCTCAAGTGCTATGCCATTTCTGTATACAAAACTGCAAGAGGCCTATTCGGCAGCGGTTTGCTGGGCGGTGTAGGCATCGAGATAGGCGTAATAGGCGCGGCGGATATGGCCGGCCATGATCGAAGCGGCCCAGCCGGCATCCCCGCGGGCGAAGGCGGCGACCAGTTCTTCATGCTCACGGTGCGAGCGGCGCAGGTTCTCGCGATCATAGTTCTGGGCAGTCCGCCAGACCACCGGCTGTTCGATCAGCCGGGTCAGCAGGCTGGCCAGGCGCGAGGATCCGGCCGCCGCCAGGATGATCTCGTGGAAGGCGCGGTTGTGCTCGAGGAAGGCCGGGATGTCGGCCTGGTCCCCGGCGATCGCTGCCCCGATCAGGCGATTGTGATGGCGCAGCGCCTCAAGCTGGGCGGGGGCGATCCGGGTGGCGGCGCGGCGCGCGGCCTGGGCCTCAAGCATCGAGCGTAGTTCGAAGGCATCGTCGATATCGTCATCCGACCAGTCGGCCACGAAGCTGCGCTGGCTCTCGCTGCGGCGGATCAGCAGGTCGGATTCGAGCCGCCGCAGGGCATCGCGCACCGGCGTGCGCGATACCTCGCAGCGCAGCGCCAGCGCTTCCTCGCTCAGCTGCGCCCCAGGCGGCAGCTCGCCTGAGAGGATCATTCCCCTGATTACCGTATAGGCATGGTCCGATGCGCGCGACATGATGCAGCCTGAATGACTTGACCTGAGGCATTTGTATACAATAAGCTGAACATCTCACAAGCCACCCGGGCATTTCTGCGTTGGATCGGGGCGGCGGTGAACAGGGAGTACTACATCATGCGGATCACGCGCTTGCTGCTTTCGGCTTCGGCCGCCGGTCTCGCCCTTGGTGCCACCCCGGCTTTCGCGCAGGATAGCGCTGCCGACGGTGCCAATGAGGAAGAGGCCATCATCGTCACTGCCCGCCGCCAGAATGAGCGGCTGCAGGATGTCCCGGCCTCGGTCGCGGTGCTTTCGGCCGCCACGCTGGAAAACACTGGCGCCAAGAACGCCGACGATTTCGCCCAGCTCACCCCCGGCGTGACGATCGTCACCGGCACGGCCGAAGCCGGCGATACCCAGATCAATATCCGCGGCATCAACGGCGCGCGCGACGCGGAAAGCTCGGTCGCGCTGGTGGTTGACGGGATCCTCAAGACCAACACCGCCCAGCTCAACCAGGTCCAGGGCACGCTGCGCCAGGTCGAAATCCTGAAGGGTCCGCAGGGCGCGCTTTATGGCCGCAACGCCGCGGCCGGCGCGATCGTGCTGCAGACGCTGAAGCCCAAGGACGTGGCCGAAGGCGGGGCGAAGATCTCCTATGCCAACGAGAACAGCTGGGATGCCTCGGCCTATGTCTCGACCCCGCTGGGCGAGAACGTGGGCCTGGTGCTGAGCGGCAGCTTCCAGCACAGCGACGGTTTCTTCCGCAACATCTTCCTCGGCAACAGCAAGACCGTGGATGACAAGGAATCCTACAACGTCGATGGCCGCCTGATCGTCAAGGCGGGCGAGAACACCGAGTTCGACGTAAAGCTGCGTTATGCCGAATTCCACGGCGCCTCGCTGCCGTTCAACGCAGCCTTCCACCTGCCGAACTTCGCGGCGGTGAACCCGGCGTTCTATCAGGACGTCGATGCCCACGAGTTCCGCTTCTACAACAACATCCGCGCCACCAATGACCAGAAGAGCTTCGACGGCTCGATCAAGGTCGAGCACAGCTTTGAAAGCGTGAAGCTGGTTGCCTGGGCCTTGTACTCTGACATCAAGCAGGACCTAGTTGCCGATGGCACCTCGGCCGACTTTGCCCGCTATATCAGCGCGGCCCAGCCGGCCGGTGCGGCCACGGTCAACGCCTGCTTCGCCAGCACGCTGGCCAACACCGGCTTCCCGGTCAACCCGCCGGGCGGAATCGGCACGATCCCGGTGCCGTTCATCTTCGCGCCGGCCAATGGCTCGACCTTCGGGCCTTACAGCAACACCACCTGCGACGGGATCCAGTACCAGCTGCGCAACCAGAAGGACATCAGCGCCGAAGTGCGGCTGGTTTCCACCGGTGACGGCCCGGTTTCGTGGCAGCTTGGCGCCTATTACCTCAATATCGACCGCACCACCGGCGTCAGCCTGGGCGGCGACACCGGGGCCGGGGTGATCAAGAACCTGTATAACGGTCCGACCACTGCCAACCCGACCTCGCTGCTGCTGGCCGATAACTTCGATACCAACGTCTATGCCGCTTTCGGCTCGCTGGAATTCAAGCCCAACGACCAGTTCAGGGCCGGCCTGGCGCTGCGCTATGACATCGAAGACCGCGCCTCCAGCTCGCTGGTGCCGACCGCGACCGATCCGTTCACCGGCGGTCCGATCAATCCGGGTCAGGCCTTTGGACCGCTCACGCCCAAGTCGGCCTCGTTCAAGCAGCTCCAGCCCAAGATCACGCTGAGCTGGACCCCGACGAGCGAATTGAACGTCTATGCCAACTGGGGCATCGGCTTCAAATCGGGCGGGTTCAACAACCAGGGCTCTTCGGCGCTGATCAACGCCAACTTCAACAACGGCGTTACCCCCGGCACGATCAACGCGAACGTCCGGATCGACGATCAGTACCGCAAGGAAAAGTCGAGCGCGTTCGAAGTCGGGGTCAAGGGCAGCCTGTTCGACAACCGTGTGACCTTCGACCTGGCCGGTTACTATACCCGGATCAGCGACATGCAGTTCTTCGAATTCTTCGTCGGCGGCTTCGGCCTGCTGCGCGTGGTTTCGAACATCGACACGGTCGACGTGAAGGGCGCGGAAATCAACCTGACCGCCAAGGTGGTCGATGGGTTCAAGGTGTTCGGTTCGTTCAACGTGACCGACAGCGAGATCAAGAAGAACTCGTCGCGCACCTATACCGTCGGCAACAAGTCGCCCTACACGGCTGACTGGACGCTCAACGTCGGGGGCGAGGTCAAGGTTCCGGTGACCGACAGCCTGCGGATCACCGGCCGCGCCGATTACCGCCTGACCGGCCCGACCTGGTTCCACACCGTCCAGAACCAGGAGCGCCCGACGCTGTTCACCGGCCTCCTGCCGATCTCGGCGCTGGCACTGCCGGGCTTTGTCGGCAATGCCCGCTACGACGTCGCCCAGCGCGACACCTTCGGGGTGTTCAATGCCCGCCTGGGCCTTGAAACCGATCGCTACCACCTGGTCGCTTTCGCCGAGAACCTGTTCAACAAGAAGTACATCGCCGAAGCGATCCCCGCGATCGAATTTGGCGGCTCGTTCATCTCGCCGGGCGGGCGCCGCCTGATCGGCGTGGAAGCGGGCATGAAGTTCTAGTCCGAGCGGCCGGAACTGACCGAACGCAGGGGCCGGTGGCGCAAGTCACCGGCCCTTTCGCTTATCTGGACAGGGTCCAAATACCGGGTTGCAAATTGCAACCTAAAGCGGCATGAGCTGATAAATGCCTACCGCTCCACGCCTAATTCCCACCCTGTTGCTTCCGTTGCTGGCGGCCTGTGGGGTTGCTGAACAGCCGCCCGTTGCCAAGCCGCTGCGCGTCAGCGTGATCACGGTCGGTCAAGCGGCGCCGGCTTCGGCGATCGAGGCCGCTGGCACGGCGGCGCTGCGCAAGGAGATCCCGCTGGGCTTCACCACCCCGGGCCAGATCGCCCGAATAGCGGTGCAGGAGGGTGACCGGGTCCAGCGCGGCCAGGTGCTCGCCACGCTCGACATGACCAGCGTTGGCGCCTCGCTCGAAGCCGCCGCTGCCGAACGCGACCGCGCCGGGGCCGAGCTGAACCGTCTCAGGCAGCTTTATGCCCAGGGCTGGATCACCAAGGCCCGGCTCGAAGCGGCCGAAGCTGCCGCGCGCAGTGCCAGCGCCAATGTTACGGCCCGGCGCTTTTCGCTCCAGACCGCGCGGGTGGTCGCCCCGGCCGATGGGATCGTGCTCAGCCGCACGGCCGAGCCGGGCCAGATCATCGATGCCGTGATGCCGGTGCTGACCCTGGGCGATGCCAGCAGCGGCTTCGTGCTGCGGGTGCTGCTGGCTGACCGTGATGCCGTGCGCCGGCGTGCCGGAGTGCCCGCCCAGGTTCGCTTCGATGCCTTGCCCGGCACGCTCCTGTCCGGGGCAGGGATCGAGGTGGGCGGGCGCTCCGATCGCGGCACCGGGGCTTTCACCGCCGAGATTGCCTTGCCGGCCGATCCGCGGCTGCGGTCGGGCCTGGTCGGGCGCGCGACCATTGCCACGCCGGCAGCGGGGGGATCGACCCGGCTGGTCATCCCGCCGACCGCGATCTTCGCGATCCGCGCGGATGAGGGCTTTGTCTATGTCGTCGATGCCCAGCGCCGGGTGAAGACGCGCCCGGTTGCGCTGGGGCCGCTGTCCGCCGCCGGGGCTGAGGTGCTCGCTGGCCTCCAGCGCGGTGACGTGATTGCCCTGTCCGGGCTCGATCGGCTGCGCGATGGCGCGCAGATCGACCCCGTCGCGGCACGCTGAGCGGCCAGCCGATGAACCTCGTCGCCACCGCTGTCCGCCGCTGGCAGGTGACGCTGGTCGCCTTCGTGCTGCTGGCGCTGCTTGGCTTCAATGCCTTTCGCGAGATCCCGCGCGCGGTCGATCCCTATTTCCCGATCCCGCTGACCGTGGTGATCGTTACCCTGCCCGGGGCCGATGCCGCCGAGATCGAGGAGACCGTTGCCAAGCCGCTCGAGCGCGCGCTCCAGGGCCTCGATAATGTCCGGGACATCCGTTCGACCTCGAGCGACGGGCTCGTCAATATCCAGGTCTGGTTCGATTACGGCACCGATGCCGAGCAGGCCTATGACCGGAGCGTGCGCGATGTAAACGCCTTGCGTCCGCAATTGCCGACAGGGATCCAGCGGTTGGAGGTACGCCGTCCACGCACGACCGAGGCCGCCATTTCGCAGATCGCACTGGTCAGCGAAACGGCCTCGTGGCGGCGGATGGAAAAGTATTCGGAAGACCTGCGCGACCGGCTGGCCGTCCTCGACGGGGTCCGCAATACCGAGCTCTATGGCCTGCCGGCACCCGAAG
>JBEGOD010000207.1:0-5111 GCA_041182185.1 Pseudomonadota bacterium | reverse complement strand
GTCTTGTTCCCGCCATAGACTCCGTCGCCCGGCTTGAAGCCGCTGTCGGGGTCGGCCTCGACCACCTTGCCGGCGAACTCCAGTCCGGCGATGAACGGGACCTCGGGTTTGAACTGGTATTCGCCCCGGGTCATCAGCAGGTCCGGGAAGTTGAGCGAGGCCGCATGGACCTTGACCAGCACTTCGCCCGGTCCGCGCTGCGGCAGGGGGAGGTCCACAAGGACGCAGCCGGACAGGTGGGGCGAGAGGGTCTGGACCTGGAGTGCTTGCATGACGGTCAGAACGTGTCCTTGGCCGCCCGCAGCGCGGCAAAGGTCGCCGCGGCATCCCCGCCGCCCCAGCGCGCGGCCAGCGCAGCATCGTCGGCCCGCAGGAAGGGGTTGGTCGCCAGTTCGCGCGAGAGCGGCGTGGGCACGGTTGGCTTGCCGGCAGCGCGGGCCTTTTCGATCTGGGCGGCATAGTCCTGCAGCGCGCCATTGTCCGGATCGGCGTGCAGCGCGAAGCGGGCGTTGGAGGCGGTGTATTCGTGCGCGCAGTAGAGCAGCGTTTCAGGGGGCAGCGCCTTGATCCGCTGCAGGCTGGCCCAGAACTGGTCCGGCTGGCCTTCGAACATCCGTCCGCAGCCAAGGGCAAACACCGCATCGCCAACAAAAGCCACCCCGGCCTCGGGCAGGTGGAAGGCGACATGGCCGTTGGTGTGGCCCGAAACGTCGATGACCTGCGCCGTGAAGGCACCCAGCGTCACCGTATCGCCATGCGCAACCACCCGGTCCGGCGCGGCGATCCGTTCGACCTCGGCCGGGGCAATCACGGTGCAACCAGTGGCCGCCTTGATCGCCGCGTTGCCGCCGGCGTGATCGGGGTGCCAATGGGTGTTCCAGACATGGGTGATCTGCCAACCCTTGTGCCCGGCTTCGCGCAGGTAGGCATCGGCATCGGGCGTATCGATGCAGGCGGTCTCGCCGCTGGCGGGATCGTGGAGCAGATAGCCGTAGTTATCCGACAGGCAGGGGAACTGGTGAATTTCGAGCATGGCACAAGGATAACCCCAATTGCGTGGCAAAGCAAAATGGAGGCAAAGCAAGAGCCCGCCCGGATTGCTCCGGACGGGCTTTTGTTAGCTTGGCCTTAGGCTCGCGAAGGAGGATTAGTCCTTCTTGGCCTTCAGCGCGGCGCCGAGGATGTCGCCCAGCGAAGCGCCGGCATCCGAGGAACCGTACTGTTCCACGGCTTCCTTTTCTTCGTGCAGCTGACGCGCCTTGACCGAGAAGTTCGGCTTCTTGGAGCGGTCGAAACCGATCACCATTGCATCGAACTTCTGGCCAACCTGGTAGCGGTCCGGACGCTGTTCGTCGCGGTCGCGGCCCAGGTCGCTACGCTTGATGAAGCCGGTGGCGCCATCGTCGCCAGCCTGAACTTCGAGGCCGCCGTCACGCACTTCGAGCACGGTGACGGTGACGACTTCGTTCTTCTTCAGGCCCGAGGAGGCAGCAGCCACGCCAGCGGCCGGAGCACCCTTTTCAAGCTGCTTCATGCCGAGCGAGATACGCTCCTTCTCCACATCGACGTCGAGCACGATCGCCGAAACCTGCTCACCCTTGCGGTGCAGCGCCAGCGCGTCTTCGCCCGAGATGCCCCAGGCGATGTCCGACATGTGGACCATGCCATCGACGTCGCCGTCGAGGCCGATGAACAGGCCGAACTCGGTCGCGTTCTTGACTTCGCCTTCCACGGTCGAACCGACCGGGTGCTTCTCGGCGAAGGCTTCCCAGGGGTTCTGCTGGGCCTGCTTGAGACCCAGGCTGATGCGGCGCTTGTCGCTGTCGACTTCCAGCACCAGCACGTCGACTTCCTGGCTGGTCGAGACGATCTTGCCGGGGTGGACGTTCTTCTTGGTCCAGGACATTTCCGAAACGTGGACCAGGCCCTCGATCCCGGCTTCCAGCTCCACGAAGGCGCCGTATTCGGTGATGTTGGTAACGGTCCCGCGCAGCTTGGCGCCAACCGGGTACTTGGCGGCAACGCCTTCCCACGGATCGCTTTCCAGTTGCTTCATGCCCAGGCTGATGCGCTGGGTGTCCTGGTTGATGCGGATGATCTGCACCTTGACGGTGTCACCGATATTGATGACTTCGTTCGGGTGGTTGACGCGCTTGTAGCTCATGTCGGTGACATGGAGTAGGCCGTCGATGCCGCCGAGATCGACGAAGGCGCCGTAGTCGGTGATGTTCTTGACGACGCCGTCGATGATCTGGCCTTCGGCCAGGTTCATGATCAGGCCCGAACGCTGTTCGGCGCGGGTTTCTTCCAGCACGGCGCGGCGCGAGACCACGATGTTGCCGCGGCGGCGGTCCATCTTCAGGATCTGGAACGGCTGCGGCACGTCCATCAGCGGCTGCACGTCGCGCACGGGGCGGATATCGACTTGCGAACCGGGGAGGAAGGCAACTGCGCCGTTGAGGTCGACCGTGAAGCCGCCCTTGACGCGGCCAAAGATCACGCCCTCGACGCGCTTGCCTTCACCGAATTCTTCTTCGAGCTTGTCCCAGGCGGCTTCGCGGCGGGCGCGGTCGCGGCTGAGCATGGCATCGCCATCGGCGTTTTCAACGCGGTCAACGAAGACTTCGACTTCGTCCCCAACGCTCAGGCCATGCGGCTGGCCCGGCATCGCGAATTCCTTGAGCGGAACGCGACCTTCGCTCTTCAGGCCGACGTCGATGACCGCCTTGTCGCCTTCGATTGCGGTAATGGTGCCCTTGACGACCCGGCCTTCAAAGCCGCCATCAGCGGCGCCGCCGAGAGATTCGTCGAGCAGCGCGGCAAAATCGTCGCGCGTGGGATTGGCTGCAGAAGCCATATGGTACAGTTTCCTGTCTATCGATGTTTCCGGCCAAGCGGTTGTATCCGCTGGTCTTTTCTCCGCCGCAGCACCATTGCCTTGGCGGGCCAAAAGTGGGCCGAACGTCGCCGGGGCCGAATGCCACCTGCGACATCCCCTTGGGCCAGAGCCCTCCGGGACCGGCGGCGCTTAGGCGCGGAGGCCCTAAAACGCAAGGATTTTGCGACTGATCGCGGCGTCAGATCGCCGGCTTGTAACCCGCTCGCTTGAGCGTGACGATATAGGCCGAAAGGTCGCGCACCTGGCTGCGGTCGATCCGGAATTGCATCGCATCGGGGTAGTTATGCGCATCGCGCAGGTACTGCCGCAGCGTTGCGCTGGTCAGGCCCTTGCGGTTGGCAATATCCTCGAACCCCGGACTGTCGGGATTGGGAGAGGTGCCATTGGCCACCACCGCATGGCAGGCGGCGCAGCGGGCCTCGGCAATGGCCCGCCCGCGCTCGACTTCGGCCAGGCGGCGCTCCTGCACAGTGGCGGACTGCAAGGCACCAGCCGATCCGGCGGCAAGGGCAGCAAGGGCGAGCAGGGCAAAGCGCGGCATGGCCGTGGCCTAACACCCGGGCCCGCGCCGGCGCAATCGCCTTTGCGGTGACTTGCCGTCAGTCCGTTGGTGGCAGGCGATCGATCTGGCGATCATGAAGCCGGGTCAGCGCCGCCAAGGCAGTGAGCGCGCCGATCAGGCACATCAGCATGTCCCACTGGGTGTCCCACGGATCGCCCTGGGTTCCCAGGAACTCTTCCGCCCCCTGGCCGAGCGCCATGGCCGCGCCGAATTCGATCAACTCGTACGTCGCGCTGACGGCCAGGCAGGCGGCGACGACCAGGCTGGCCAGCAGCTTGCCGCGCCTGAGGCCACCAAGCCGCAGCAGCAGTTCGCGCAGCACGATGGCCGGCACAAAACCCTGCACGAAATGGCCGAACCGATCATAGGGGTTGCGCGCCAGGCCGAGCCAGTCCTGCACTGCGAAGCCGATCGGCACGCGGGCATAGGTATAGGCCCCGCCCAGCATCAGGACGAGCCCGTGAAGGCCGATCAGGGCCAATGCCAGGGCGGTGAGGGGGAAGCGTCGCGCATTGGCCCACAGGATCGGCAGGGCGATCAGCGCCGGGGCGACTTCCATCCACCAGGTTGCGCGATCATATGGTGCGAGGCCTGACGCGGTGAGCGCGATGGCCCAGATTAAAGTCAGGCCGATCAGGCGCGCGCGCGAGGTGGCTGGGCTCATCCGCCCTGCTTAACCGCCCTGTTCGCAATGGCAATCGCAGTGGCAATAGCCTCGTCCCGGCCAAGGTCGCTCGTATCGAGCAAGACCGCATCGGGTGCGGCGACCAGCGGGGCCTCGGCGCGGGTGCGGTCGCGTTCGTCGCGGGCTGCCAGGTCGGCGGCGATCTCTGCCAGGGCGACGGCGCGGCCCTGTTCCTGCATTTCGCGAAAGCGCCGCTCGGCTCGCGCGGGAACCGAGGCGACCACGAACAGCTTCACCTCCGCTTCGGGTGCGATCACCGTTCCGATGTCGCGCCCGTCCAGCACTGCGCCGCCCGGCTGGGTCGCAAAGGCGCGCTGCCGCTCATAGAGCGCCTGCCGCACCGCCTGGTGGACCGAGACCCGGCTGGCCAGGCCGCCGGTGGCTTCGCTGCGCAGTTCGGGGTCATCGAGCAGCGCGTCCGGGAAGGCGCAGGCCGCCAGCGCATCGTCCGGATCGTCCGGGTTGCCGCCACCCAGCGCAACCTGCCGCCCGACCGCGCGATAGAGCAGCCCGGTATCAAGGTGCGGCAGCCCGAAATGTGCAGCCAGCGCCTTGGCGATTGTGCCTTTGCCCGAGGCGGTGGGGCCGTCGACCGCGATGATCATGGCGCCGGCCTCCGGCGCCGTTCACCCAGCGCCTTGATCAGGCCTGCCAGCGCGATCAAACTCCAACAGATCTCGAGCACGAAGGCCGCGAGGTTGAAGTGAACCGAAAGCGAGGCCAGCAGCAATATCGCGCCGAGCAGGTTGATCAGGTTGAAGAGGATCTTGTCCAACTGCGTCGCGGCATTGGCATAGGCGAACCCGCCGACGAACAGCGCGGAGCCAACCAGGCCGACGATTGTGGCCCAATCGAACATCATCCTGCCAGCCCGTCCAGCAAGGCTGCGAACGCGGGGAAGCTCGTGGCGATCGGGCGGGTGCCATCACCGAGATGCGATCGCTTTCCTTGACGCGCAGGTCCTC
>JBEGOD010000206.1:0-4732 GCA_041182185.1 Pseudomonadota bacterium | reverse complement strand
GCCCGGCTGCGCTGATTCGCCTGCGCTAGCCAAACCGCCGAGGCGCCCCTATATGCCGGCGCCATGGCCGACACCGCACTTATGCAAATCCCCGGGATGGTCGATCCCGTTCCGACCCCGCGCGACGTTACCCCGCGCGAGGATGGCCGCGTCGACCTGATCGGGTTGCCGCGTTCGCGGATCGCCGAACTGTTCGAGGCCGCCGGCCTTGATGCCAAGGCGGCCAAGCTGCGCGCCAAGCAGGTGTTCCACTGGCTCTATCTTCGCGGCGTGACCGATTTCGCTGGCATGACCGACATTGCCAAGACCATGCGGCCTTGGCTGACCGAACGCTTCGTCATCGGCCGGCCCGAAGTTGTGCTGAGCCAGCATTCCAGCGACGGCACCCGCAAGTGGCTGCTCAAGACGGCTGACGACCATGAGTACGAGATGGTCTTCATCCCCGACGCCGATCGCGGCACCTTGTGCGTCTCCAGCCAGGTTGGCTGCACGCTCAATTGCCGGTTCTGCCACACCGGGACGATGCGACTGGTCCGCAACCTGACGCCGGGCGAGATTGTCGGCCAGGTCATGCTGGCGCGCGATGCGCTGGGCGAATGGCCGCGCGCCGGCCAGGCCGATCTGGCCGCGCTGGGCGATGACATGGTTGACGAGGACGGCGGCTATTCCTCCGACGGGCGCCTGCTGACCAACATCGTGATGATGGGCATGGGCGAGCCGCTCTACAATTTCGACAATGTCCGCGATGCGCTCAAGCTGGTGATGGACGGCGACGGCCTGGCCCTGTCCAAGCGCCGCATCACCCTTTCGACCAGCGGCGTCGTGCCGATGATGGCCAAGTGCGGCGAAGAGATCGGCGTGAACCTGGCGGTCTCGCTCCATGCGGTGACCAAGGAAATCCGCGACGAGATCGTGCCGATCAACCGCAAATATGGCCTGGAGGAACTGCTTCAGGCCTGCGCCGACTATCCTGGCGCCAGCAATGCCCGCCGCATCACTTTCGAATACGTGATGCTGAAGGACAAGAACGACAGCGACGAGCACGCGCGCGAGCTGGTCCGCCTGATCAAGCAGTACAAGCTGCCGGCCAAGGTCAACCTGATCCCGTTCAACCCCTGGCCGGGTGCGATCTATGACTGCTCCACGCCCGAACGGATCCGGCGCTTCTCCGAAATTGTCTTCGAAGGCGGGATCAGCGCCCCGGTCCGCACCCCGCGCGGGCGCGATATCGACGCGGCCTGCGGCCAGCTCAAGACCACCGCCCAGAAGCTCAGTCGCGCCGAACTGGACCGGCTGGCCGAGGAAAAGCAGGTCGCGCTGGGCTGATCCGGTCAGCTGGCCGCGCATTTGCCACGGTTTACCATCCGCTGACATCCGCCGTTCAGCTTAAGGGATAGAGGCTGTCTTCATCAGTTTCGATGAAAACAGGAGAACGCCGATGTTCCGCAAAACCCTGATCGCCGCCACGCTGGCGACGGCCGCCCTGCCCTCGGCCTCGGCCTTTGCCGATCCGCCGCGCTGGGCCCCGGCGCACGGCTATCGCGCCAAGAACGGCGACATCAATTATCGCCGCACCGATAACGGCATCCGCTACTGGCAGGGTGACGATGGCCGCTATTACTGCCGCCGCGGCGATGGCACGGTGGGCCTGCTGGCCGGGGCGGCGGTCGGCGCGCTGCTGGGCCGCGCGATCGACACCCGCGGTGAACGCACCACCGGGACGATCCTGGGGGCCGCGGCCGGCGCCCTGATCGGCAACGAGCTGGCCAAGGGCCCGACGCGTTGTCGGTAAGCTGGGCCGCTAAGCCGCACCGCTAACCCCAACTAACCCTTTGCCGAGCGCGACCGGGTGTGCATAGGGCAAAGCCCATGTCCCCGGCCGTTCTCATTACTGGCGCTGGCAAGCGCATCGGCGCGGTGCTGGCACGCAGCTTTGCGGCCCAGGGCTGGCACGTGGTGATCCACGCCCACCATTCGCCCGATGCCGCCCACGCCCTTGCCGCCACGCTCCCATCCGCGGAAGTGGTCCAGTGCGACCTGCTCGATGGCGCGGCCGCGCTGGCAATGGTCGCCGATCTCGCCGCGCGGCTGGATGACTGGCGCGTGCTGGTCAATTGCGCCGCCGTGTTCCGCTATGATGACGCTGCCGCGCTCGATCCGGCAGTCTTTGCCGAAGCGATCACGGTCAATGCCGAGACCCCGACCCGCATGGCCCAGGCCTTCCTGGCTCAAGCCAAGGCCAAGGGCGGCAAGCGGGTGATCCAGTTCCTTGACCAGAAGCTGCTCAACCCCAACCCCGATTTCTTCAGCTACAGCATGGCCAAGCAGGCCTTCGCCGCCGCCGTGACCATGTTGGCCATGGCGCAGGAAGACCCCGCGGCGCGGGTCTATGGCCTGGCTCCCGGAGCGATGATGGCCAGCTTCGACCAGCGCGAGGAAGAGCATGAGGCCAGCGGGCGGATGAACCTGCTGCAGCGCCTGACCGAGCCGCAGGAACTGGCCGATGCCGCGCTGTTCCTGGCCGAAGGCTGGGCCGCCAGCGGTGAGACGCTGTACATCGATTCCGGACAGCATCTGCTGTCCCAGCCGCGCGACGTCCTCTTCCTTGCCCGGGGCCAATAATGTTCGAAGCTTTCTTCACCTCGACTGCCGTCGTCGCGCTCGCCGAAATTGGCGACAAGACCATGCTGCTGGCGATCGTGCTGGCTGCACGCTTGCGGGCGCCCTGGGCAATCCTGCTGGGGATCTTTGTCGCGACCATGGCCAACCACGCGCTCGCCGCGCTGGTCGGCAGCCAGATCGCCGGCCTGCTTGATGCGCCATGGTTCCGCATCACCGTGGCGCTTGGTTTCATTGCCATGGCCGCCTGGACCATGGTGCCCGACAAGCTGGATGAGGACGAGGACAGCGTCACGCACCGCGGCAGCGCCTTCCTGACCACGCTGGTGGCGTTCTTCCTGGTCGAGATGGGCGACAAGACCCAGGTCGCCACCATTGCCCTTGGGGCGCAGTACCACTCGGTCCTGGTCGTCGCTGCGGGGACCACGCTGGGGATGATGATGGCCAATGGCCCGGCGGTGTTCCTGGGCGAAAAACTGGTCGAGAAGGTCTCGCTGAAACTCACCCGGACGATTGCCGCGCTGCTGTTCCTCTTCCTCGGCCTGTGGCAGCTCGCCGAAGTGCTGGGCTGGATCGGCCACTAAAGGGTTGCACTGGCCGGCAAGAGGCATAGTCTCTTGGCCTATGTGGCTGCTCGACAAGATGCTCCGCGCGCTGATCAAGCAAGGTCAGCTTCGTGTCATCGATCACGATGGCAGCGAACACCGCTATGGTGATCTCACCGCCGACCCGCTCACCATCCGCCTGACCGACAAGGGCGCCGCGCTGCACATCGCCCGCGATCCGCGCCTCGGCGCAGGCGAGGCCTATACCGACGGGCGGCTGGTGGTGGAACCGCCGCATGACATCCGCGACATGGTGCTGCTGATCATGGCCAATGCCGCTGGCTCGGGCAGCGGGCTCAAGCCGCCCAGCCCCGCCAAGAAGCTGCTCGACCGGCTGGGTTCGCGACTCGACCAGGTCAACTACCGCAGCCGCGCCAGCAAGAACGTGGTCCACCACTATGGCCTGACCCGCGAGTTCTATGAGCTGTTCCTCGATGAGGACCGGATGTACTCGATGGCCTATTACACCGATCCGGCCAACACGCTGGAACAGGCCCAGGTCGACAAGAAGGCGCTGATCGCCGCCAAGCTGCACCTGCCGCGCGACGCCAGCCACATGCGGGTGCTCGATATTGGCTGCGGCTGGGGCGGGTTCGGCCTGTTCCTCAACCGCCACTATGGCTGCGAAGTGCTCGGCGTCAGCCTCGCGCCCGACCAGGTCAAGTTCGCCAACGAACGCGCCACGGCGGCCGGCGTGGCCGACAAGGTCAAGTTCGAGCTGATCGATTACCGCGATGTCACCGGCACATTCGATCGGATCAGCTCGATCGGCATGATCGAACACCTCGGCAAGCCGCATTACGAGGAATATTACGGCAAGACCTTCGGCCTGCTGGCCGACGACGGGGTGATGCTGACGCACACCATCGGCAAGCCCGGCATGTCCGGCGCGACCGACGCCTGGGTGCGCAAGTACATCTTCCCCGGCCACTACCTGCCTTGCGTCAGCGACCTGGCCCTGGCCCACGAGCAGACCGGCTGGAAGATCGCCGAGATCGAGGAACTGCGCCTGCACTATGCCTGGACCCTGGCCGAATGGTACCGCCGCGCAGTCCTCCACCGCAGCGAGATCGAGGCGATGTTCGACGCGCGCTTCTTCCGGATGTGGCAATTCTACCTGGTCGGCGCCGAACAGGGCTTCCGCAACGGCACCATGGTCAACTTCCACGTCCAGGCCGCCAAGCGCGCTGGCGTGCTGCCGGTGACGCGGGATTACATCACGGCCGAGGCGGCGCGGCTGTCAGCGGCGGAAGGGACGCCGGTCTGGCATCTGGAGCGGGCCGCGGCCGACTAGCTTTTGGGGGGATTTTGAGGGATGGCGGATACTGACAAGGCTGCGCTCGCGCGGCGCAAGCTGCGGCTGTTCCTGGCGCTGACCGTGGTGCTGGTCGGGCTGTCCTATATCCCGGTTGTCCGAGCCGGCAAGCTGGATGCCTTGGGCGGCCTGGCGGTTTACCTCGTGATGTGGGCGCCGGGCGTAGCGGCCATGTTGACCCAGCTGATTACTG
>JBEGOD010000205.1:0-6319 GCA_041182185.1 Pseudomonadota bacterium | reverse complement strand
GATCAGGGTTGGGCTGTGCCGAGACGCTTGGTCTCGGCATCGACCGCTTCCTTGCGGCGCTCGGCAATCATCTTGACCAAGGCTTCGCTGCTGGCGTTGACGAAGGGATAACTGCGCGCCTGGGTGATCCAGTCGGGACGACCACCGATGCCCCAGACCGTGTCATAGCCCAGCACCAGCACCGAGAAGGCCAGCACGGTGATGACCATGCCCTTGATCGCGCCAAAGCCGAAGCCGAGCAAGCGGTCGATTGGACCAAGCACGGATTCGCGGCTGGCCTCACCCATGCGGTTCGCGATCAGCTTCACAATCGCATAGGGCACCAGCAGCAGCAGGGCCAAGGCCAGCACCGTGGCGCCGGAACCGTTGCCGATTACCGGCTCAAGCCGCTCAGTCAGCGGAGTGTGCAGGTTATGGATGGCAAACAGCGCAATGACCCAGGCGGCCAACGCCAGGATTTCCTGCACGAAGCCGCGCAGGAACCCCGTGATCGCGCCCAGTCCCAACAGGACCAGCACAGCAATATCAAAACCCGTCATGGTTTCAAATCTATGACTCGCCCATCACCCGGTCAACGAGATTCCGGAGCAAGGTTACCTCGCGGTGCCCCTTACCCATGCCCGCGCCGTCGCCCGGGCCGAACGCCTTGGTAAACCCGAGCTTGGCCGCTTCCTTGAGCCGCAGGCCGCCATGGGCAACCGGACGCACTTCACCGGCCAGTGAAACCTCACCGAACCAGACTGCGTCGTTGGGCAGCGGCCGATCAGCCAGGGCCGAAATCAGCGCCGCCGCCACGGCCAGATCGGCAGCCGGATCGCCCAGGCGGTAGCCACCAGCGACATTGAGATAGACCTCGCATGACGAGAAATTGAGCCCGCAGCGCGCCTCTAGCACGGCCAGCAGCATGGCCAGCCGGCCATTATCCCACCCCACCACCGCCCGGCGCGGCGTTGCGCCACTGGCGAGGCGCACGATCAGCGCCTGGATCTCGACCAGCACTGGCCGGGTGCCCTCCATCGCCGGGAACACCGCACTGCCTGGAACCGGCGAATCGCGGCCTGATAGAAACAGCATCGAGGGATTGCCGACCTCTTCCAGCCCAGCCCCCGCCATGGCGAAGACCCCGATCTCGTCGACCGGGCCGAACCGGTTCTTGAGGTTGCGCAGGATCCGGTACTGGTGGCTGCGCTCGCCCTCGAAGCTCATCACCACGTCGACCATGTGTTCCAGCACGCGCGGACCGGCGATCGAGCCGTCCTTGGTAACATGGCCAACCAGCACCAGCGCGCAGCCGCACTCCTTGGCAAAGCGAATCAACTCGAAGGCCGAAGCGCGGACCTGGCTGACCGTGCCCGGTGCGCCCTCGATCTGGTCGGAATGCATGGTCTGGATCGAATCGATCACCACCAGCGCTGGCGGTGCCATGCTGCCCAGCGTCGTCAGGATATCGCGCACCGAAGTGGCCGCCGCCAGCCTGATCGGGGCATCGGCCAGGCCGAGCCGTTCGGCCCGCAGGCGCACTTGGCCGGCCGCTTCTTCGCCGCTGATATAGACCACCTCACCCCCGGCCCGCGCCATCTGCGCGGCTGCCTGGATCAGCAGGGTGGACTTGCCGATGCCCGGATCGCCACCCATCAGCACGGCTGAACCGGGCACCAGCCCGCCGCCCAGCGCGCGGTCGAATTCGGCAATCCCGGTGCTGCGCCGGACCAGTTTTTCACCGGGCTTGTCGAGCGGTTCGAAGGCAATCTTGCGCCCGCCGCCAGAAAGATCGTGTTTGGCGGAAAAGACCGTCTCGGGCGCTTCTTCGCTCAGCGTGTTCCACTCGCCGCAGTCAGCGCATTGCCCCTGCCAGCGAAAACTGACGCTGCCACAGGCCTGGCAGATATAACGGCGTTTGGGCTTGGCCATGCTACCGCGATAGTTGGAACGAAGAGGGAACGCAAGTCCGTCGCCATCTAGAGAGACTAATTATCGCCATCCCGCAATTTCTGCCTATATGAGAGCCATGCGCCAGAAGGAACTCCGCATTGCCCTCGTCTGCTACGGCGGGGTCAGCCTTGCGGTCTATATGCACGGCGTCACCAAGGAGCTTTGGAAGCTGGCTCGGGCCAGCCGATCGCACGTTGCCGGTGAGGATGCGACCAAAGGCACCGAAGCCGTTTACCTCAAATTGTTGCGCAGCATCGAGCGCGGGCAACAGCTGCGCTTGCGCGTGCTGCCAGATATTGTCGCGGGCGCCAGCGCCGGGGGGATCAACGGTGTGTTCCTGGCCCAGGCGGTCCACTCAGGGCAGAGCCTCGAGCCGCTGACCGACCTGTGGCTGGAGCGCGCCGACGTCGACGTGCTGGTCGATCCCGATGCCAGGCCGTGGTGGCGGTTTGCCAAGTTCTGGGCCATGCCGATTGTCTGGTTCCTGCTGTCTCGCCCTGGCAACGTCGTTTCGCAAAGCGTCGCTCCGGAAACGCGCGGCGAAGTCCGCGCCAAACTCTCTCGCCTGATCCGTTCGCGCTGGTTCGAACCGCCCTTCTCGGGCCTGGGCTTCGCACGCCTGCTGGCCGAGGCGCTCGACATCATGGCCAAGGGGCCGACCGACACCCCGCTGCTGCCGCCCGGTCATCCGCTCGACCTGTTCGTGACGGCAACCGACTTCAAGGGCCACCCGCAGCCCTTGCGACTCAACAGCCCGGCCGATGCCGAGGAAAGCGAGCACCGTCTCTCGATCGGATTCCGCAGCAAGACGCCGATCACCGGCGCGCACCCGCTGGCCCCGACGCCAGAACTGGTCTTTGCGGCGCGCGCCACAGCGAGCTTTCCCGGTGCCTTCCCGGCGCTGCAAACCGCCGAAATCGATGCGCTGGTCGCCGAGCGGGGCGAAGAATGGGACAGTCGCACGGCCTTCTTCACCCGGATCATGCCCAATCACAGCAAGCTGGGCGATCTGGCCGGTGTCTCGCTCATCGATGGCTCGGTGCTGGTCAACGCGCCTTTTGCCGAGGCGATGAGCGTACTGCGCGATCGCCCCGCCCAGCGCGAGGTTGACCGCCGCTTCGTCTATGTCGATCCGCACCCGGACCGGGTCGGCGGGATGCGCCGTAACGACCCCCGCCCGCCCGGTTTCTTCTCGGTGATCCTCGGCTCGCTTTCCTCGATCCCGCGCGAGCAGCCAGTTCGTGACAACCTGGAAGCCATCGCCCAGCGGTCGCACGAACTGGACGAGCTCAAGCGCGTGGTCGAAACGCTGCGCCCGGACGTAGAGGCCGAGGTGGAGCGGCTGTTCGGCCGCACCCTGCTGTTCGAATGGCCAAGCCAGCGGCGGCTGACGTCATGGCGCAAGAAGGCACAGGACGCCGCCGCGAAGGGCGCAGGCTATGCCTACCACGGCTATGGCCAGGTCAAATTCCGCGCGATCGTGCAAGACCTGGCCCAGACAATTCATGCCGCCGCGCCCGACCTGACCGGCGGGCCAGAAGCGATCGAGCAGCAGCTCAACGGTTGGCTGACGGCGATCGGCTTCGATCACCTGGCTGCGATCAAGGGCGGTGCCTCGCCTGAAGCCGTGGCCTTTTTCCGCGACCATGACCTGGGTTACCGGGTCCGCCGCCTGCGCCATCTCGCCCGCCGCTTGTCGGAGGACTGGGACGATGTCGACCGCGAGCATCCCCACGCCCGCGAGGATGCGCGCGATGCCGTCTATCGGGCGCTGGGGCTCTATTTCGAGCGCGAAGGTGCAGCCTACCTGGGCCAGGATTTCGCTGGCCTTGCTCGCCAGGTGTTCGCGGACCCCGCTGCCGTGCTGGTCGCCATGGCCGAGCGCCGGGCGCTGGCCGAGCTTGATCCGCAGGTCGACGCCATCCTGGTTGAGGCGCTCAAGCCGCTGCCGCGCGAGCTGCGGCGGCGGATCCTGCTGACCTATCTGGGGTTCCCGTTCTATGACACGGTCACCCTGCCGCTGCTGCGCGGCGAGAACATCAACGAGCTCGATCCGGCCAAGGTCGACCGGATCTCCCCCGACGATTGTCCGGCGATCCGCGCGGGCGGTGCAGCGGCCACGCTGCGCGGGGTGGAATTCTACAACTTCGGCGCCTTCTTCAGCCGCGCCTACCGCGAGAACGACTACCTGTGGGGTCGGCTCCATGGCGCCGAGCGGATGATCGACCTGGTCGCCTCGGCGCTCCCCGCCGGCAGCATTGTCGAACCGCAGGAACTGGCCGCGCTGAAGCGCGAAGCCTTCCTGATGATATTGGACGAGGAAGAGCCCCGTCTTCGCGCCGACCCAGGGCTTGTGCCGCGGATCAGGGCCGAAGTGTTGGCGAGCTAATGGTGCTTGTGCGCCTGCGCTGGCTTGGCATCCAGGCCGGCCCAGATCGCCTTGGCGAATGTGTCGGCGTTGATGAAGGCCTTGGGCTGCTCCATCGGCTTTAGCGGATTATCCGCCAGCACGGCCTCCAGCTGCTGGCCCTGGGCCTTGCGCTGGCCAATGAGCTCGACCGATCTTGCGATCATGTCCCGCCAGGCGATCAGATCGGCTTGCTTGCCGACCGGACCATGACCGGGAATGATCCGGGTTTCGGCATTGGTAAGCCCGATCAGCTTGGTCAGCGTCCCGACCAGGCGAGAAGCATTCCCGCCCGATGTCGTATCGATGAATGGGAAGCCCAAGCCGTTCATCATCAGATCGCCGGTATGGAGGACATTGGCTTTGCGCCAGTAGAGCGCGGTATCGCCATCCGTATGGCCTCCGCCCGTAAATATCGCTTCGATTACGTCGCCATTCAGGTGCAGCTTCAGCCCTTGATCATAAGTGACGACCGGCAGCGCAAGCGACGGCGCAGCGACTATGTCCCGCGCGCCAGACGTACCAACCCCGGACGTCCCACCTTGCGCCAGACGCACGCGGACATTGTCATGCGCCATGATGATCGCTCCGGCCTTGCCGAAATTCTCGTTCCCGCCTGAATGATCGCCGTGCCAATGGGTATTGATGAGAAACTTGACCGGCTTGGCGCCCAGCGCCGCCACAGCTGCAACCACCTTCTCCGTCATCGGCGCGTACTGGTCGTCGACCAGCGCCGTGCCATCCTCGCCATAGGACACCCCGATATTCCCGCCCGCGCCGAACAGCACGGCCACTCCGGGCGCGACGACTTCGGGCTTGACCTCGACCTTGCTGAAATCGGCCGGCTGGGCAACTGCCGGCACACTGGCTGCCAGCATGGCGGCGGCGGAAAGCAGGGCAAGGCGCATGATCGATCCTCTCGATTGTTCAGGCAAGTGGACTGCGCCCGGCCTGCTAATCGGTCAAGTCGCTCCAGGCTTCCTTGAGCTTGTCGAAGAAGCCCTTTGAACCGGGGCATTCCTCGCCGGTCTCGGTTTCCTGAAGCTCGCGCAGCAGTTCCTTCTGGCGGGCGGTCAGCTTGGTCGGGGTTTCGACGGTGATTTCCATCACCAGATCGCCGCGCCCGCGGCCTTGCCGCACCGGCATGCCGGCGCCGCGGCGGCGCAACTGCTTGCCGGACTGGATGCCGGCCGGGATCGGCACGGTATGGCGCTCGCCATCAATGCCCGGCAGTTCGATTTCACCACCCAGGGCTGCCGTCGTGAAGGTAATCGGCACGCGGGTCAGCAGAGTGGTTCCATCGCGCTCGAACACCGCGTGGCGGCGGACGTGAACGAAGATGTAAAGATCGCCAGCCGGAGCACCGAACGGGCCAGCCTCTCCCTTGCCGCCCAGGCGGATACGGGTGCCGGTATCGACGCCGGACGGAATGCTGACATCAAGCGTCTGGGGCTGGTCGATCCGCCCTTCACCGCCACACTTGCGGCACGGCTTCTCGATCACTTCGCCGCGGCCATGGCAGGTCGGGCAGGTCCGCTCGACCATGAAGAAGCCCTGCTGGGCGCGGACCTGGCCATGGCCGCCGCACAGGTTGCAGCGGCGGGTACCGGTGCCGGGCTCGGCGCCTGAACCGTCGCAGGGCTCGCAGGCTGCGGCCACTTCGATCTCGATCTGGGCCTGCTTGCCGTGGAAGGCCTCTTCCAGGCTGACTTCCAGGTCATAGCGCAGGTCAGCGCCGCGCCGGGCCTGCTGGCGCCCGCCGCCGCCAAAGGCGCTGCCGAAAATGGTCTCAAAAATGTCGCCAAGGTCGGAAAAGCCGCCACCGGGTCCGCCGCCGCCGCCGCCCATCCCGCCGTTCTGGAAGGCAGCATGGCCAAAGCGATCATCGGCCGCGCGCTTCTGCGGGTCTTTCCGGCAATCGTAGGCTTCGCTGATCGCCTAGAAGCGGGCCTCAGCCTCGGCATCGCCGGGGTTCTTGTC
>JBEGOD010000204.1:0-28434 GCA_041182185.1 Pseudomonadota bacterium | reverse complement strand
ACAAGGCCTCGGCCAATGCCCTGTGCGGCCGGCTGAAGGGCGCGGGCATTTCCTGCCAGGTCAAATAGCCGGTAATCCACACGCAGTTGGGGCGGCCCGCTTGCACGGCGGGTCAGTTCCTGCGACCTTTGGCAGACCATGACTCCCGCCATTTTCGGCCTTTCCGGACTGACTCTGACCGCCGCCGAGCGGGCGTTTTTCGCTGAGGCCGATCCGGCGGGCTACATCCTGTTCGGCCGCAATATCGAAAGCCGTGAGCAGGTTCGTGCGTTGACCGATGCGCTGCGTGCGATCCACGGGCGCGAACGCTTGCTGATCACGATCGACCAGGAGGGTGGCCGGGTCGCGCGGATGAAGCCGCCGGTCTGGCCGGCCTATCCGGCGGGTGCGCTATTCGACCAGCTGTTCGACCTGGCCCCGGCCTCGGCCATCGAAGCCGCCCGCGCCAATGCCGAGGCGCTGGGCCATGACCTCCACGAAGTCGGCATTACCTGCACCCACGCCCCGGTGCTCGATGTTCGCCAGCACGGCGCGCACGATGTGATCGGGGACCGGGCCTATGGCTTCGAGCCGCTGCGGGTCGCGGCGATCGGGCGGGCGGTGCTCGATGGGCTGGCCCGCGCCGGCGTGCTGGGGACGATCAAGCACATGCCCGGCCACGGGCGGACTTCGGTCGATACGCACAAGGAATTGCCGACCGTCACGGCCAGCGCGGAAGAGCTGGAAAGCGATATCGCCCCGTTCAAGGCCCTGGCAGATGCGCCGATCGCGATGACCGGGCATCTGGTCTTCACCGCCTGGGATGCCGATCATCCCGCCACCCAGTCACCCTTCGTGATCGAGCAGATCATTCGCGGCAAGATCGGTTTCGATGGCCTGCTGCTGACCGACGATCTCGATATGGAGGCGCTGTCCGGCACCGTGCCCGACCGCGCGGCAGCAGCGATCATGGCTGGCTGCGACATTGCGCTTAATTGCTGGGCGCGGATGGACGACATGACCGGCATTTGCGCGCGGCTGGGCAGCATGAGCGAGGCGACCGCCGCGCGCCACGCCCGCGCGCTTGATGCCATCCACGCGCCGCAGCCGACCGCCGATCAGGCCGAACTTGTCGCCAAGCGCGATGCCTTCCTTGCCCTGCTCGAAACATCGGGGGTGAACGCGTGAGCGAGCTCGACGACGCCCCCGCGATCAGCCTGCCGGACGAGGACTGGGCCGGCCCCAGCGCGGCCGCGACCGAGGATGCGGCGCTGTACCTGGAGCTCGATGGTTGGGAAGGGCCGCTCGATCTGCTGCTCGATCTGGCGCGGCGGCAAAAGGTCGATCTGCGCAAGATCTCGATCCTGGCGCTGGTCGACCAGTACCTGACCTATATCGACCGGGCCGAGGCGCTGCGGTTGGAGCTGGCCGCCGATTACCTGGTGATGGCCGCCTGGCTGGCCTACCTCAAGTCCGCGCTGCTGCTGCCGCGCGACGAACAGGAAGACCCGAGCCCCGAGGAACTGGCGCTGCGCTTGCAATTGCGGCTGCAGCGGCTGGCGGCGATGCGCGATGCGGCGGCCCGGCTGATGGGCCGCGACCGGCTCGGCCGCGACGTGTTCCAACGCGGCGCGCCGGAAGGCCTGCGGATCGATCGCAAGGCGAAGTGGCAATGCGATTGGTTTGCGCTGGTCCAGGCCTATGGCCAGGTCAAGGCGCGCACCCAGCCGGTGGTCCACATGGTCCGCGACCGGATGGTGATGACGCTCGACAGCGCGTTGACGCGGGTTTCGGCCATGCTGGGGGTTAACCTCGACTGGATGGAACTGCGCGATTTCCTGCCGCCGCACGCCGATCCCAAGCTGCGCCGCTCGGCCATGGCCTCCAGCTTTGTCGCCGCGCTTGAACTGGCGCGGCTGGGCAAGGCGGAACTGCAGCAGGAGCAGACCTTCGGCCCGTTGCTGCTGCGGGGGGTCAAGGCATGACAGGTCCCTTGTATTCCCGGCCCGACGACCTGGTCCGCGCGGTCGAGGCGACGCTGTTCGCCGCCGAGGAGCCGATGACCGCCGAGGCGATTTCCACGCACCTGGGCGGGGCCGACGTCAAGGCGGCGCTGGCCGAACTCGCGGAGACCTACAAGGACCGCGGCATCCACCTGGTCGAACGGGCCAAGCGCTGGCACTTCCAGACCGCGCCGGACCTGGCGCATCTGTTGCGGCGTGAGCGTGAGGAAGTGCGCCGGCTCTCGCGCGCGGCCACTGAAGTGCTGGCGATCGTCGCCTATCACGAGCCGGTCAGCCGCGCCGAGATCGAGGCGATCCGCGGCGTCCAGACCGCCAAGGGCACGCTCGACGTGCTGATGGAAGCCGGCTGGGTGCGGATCGTGGGTCGCCGCGAGGTGCCTGGCCGCCCGGTGATCTATGCCACCACGCCGGAATTCCTCACCCACTTCGGTCTTGAAAGCCGCCGCGACCTGCCCGGACTGGACGAGCTCAAGGCCGCCGGCCTGCTCGATCCGGTCGAGGATGCCATGGCCGATGCGATGGAAACGACCGATCAGCGCCGTGAAGCCGCCGAGGTTGAAGCCGGGCTGGCAAGCGAGGATGAAAGCGCCTAGATAGGCGGCGAAGGGCGCGATGCGCCCGCGAGTCCCTTGGAGATTATTGAAATGGGCGGTTTCTCTCTCGTGCACTGGCTGATCGTGCTGGTGGTCGTGCTGCTGCTGTTCGGACGTGGCCGGATTTCCGAAATCATGGGTGATTTCGGCAAGGGTATCAAAAGCTTCAAGCAGGGCATCGCCGACGAGGAAACCAAGCCGGCTCCGCCGCCGGCCCAGATCCCGGCCCCTTCGGCCGAGCCGACCGCCGCCACCGAAGCGACCAAGACCGAACAGAAGTAAGCGGACGAGGACAGGCGCGTGTTTGATATCGGCGCCTCCGAGCTGCTGCTTATCGTGATCGTTGCGGTGGTGGTGATCGGTCCCAAGGACCTGCCACTGGCGCTGCGCACGGCGGGGCGCTGGATCGGCAAGATCCGGCGCGTTTCCGGCCATTTCCGCGCGGGCGTGGAAACCATGATCCGCGAGGCGGAACTCGCCGAAATGGAAAAGAAGTGGCGCGAACAGAACGCGGCGATCATGCGCGAGCATCCGCCCGAAAGTGCGCATGCCGAAGCGGCGCTGATCGGGCAGGATCCGGGCACCGTGAAGGCCGAGGCGCCGTTGCCGGACAGCCCTGAGCCGAGCCAGCCGAAGCCGAAACGCGCCAAGCCCAAGTCCAAACCCAAGCCCAAACCCGATCAGGCGGCCTGACATGGTGCTCAAGATCAAGGACATCGACGAGAGCCAGGCCCCGCTGCTCGATCACCTGATCGAGCTGCGCACCCGGCTGATGCGCTGTATCCTGGCGCTGGTCGTGGCCTTCATTGGCTGTCTCTATTTCGCCAACGACATCTTCGGTTTCCTGGTCCGCCCACTGACCCAGGCTTTCCCGCCGGGGCAGGGCAAGCTGATCTACACCCAGCTCTATGGGGCCTTCTTCGTCGAGGTGAAGGTGGCGCTGTTCGCGGCTTTCCTGCTCTGCTTCCCGATCATCGCCAACCAGCTCTGGGCCTTTGTCGCGCCGGGGCTCTATGCCAAGGAAAAGAAGGCGTTCCTGCCCTTCCTGCTGGCCACGCCGATCCTGTTCACTGCCGGGGCCTCACTGGCCTATTTCCTGGTCATGCCGACCGCGTTCCACTTCTTCCTGGGGTTCGAGGGCCAGCGCGGCGGCTTGGCAATGGAGGCACTGCCCGAAACCGGGGCCTATCTCAGCCTGGTGATGCAGTTCATCATGGCCTTCGGGATCAGCTTCCTGTTGCCGGTGCTGCTGCTGCTGCTTAACCGGGCCGGGATCGTCAGCCGCGAGGACCTGACCAAGGCGCGGCGCTATGTCATCGTCGGGATCACGATTGTCGCCGCGATCGTGACGCCGCCAGACGTGATCTCGCAGCTGATGCTCGCGGTGCCGCTGTGGCTGCTTTATGAAAGTGCGCTGGCGATCATGTGGTTCACCGACCGGCGCGCAGCCAAGGATGCCGCGGCTGGTACCGAACTCGTGCCCACGCCGGGCGAACCGCCGGCCTGACGCTTAATTGCCGCGCTGGTGCACCAGCCGGCCGCCAACCCAGACCTGCATGACCTGGATCGCCCGGATCTCGGCTGGCGTGGCCAGCAGCGGATCGCGGTCGATCAGCAGGAAGTCGGCCCGTTCACCGCGCTGCAGCCGGCCGAACCGGCCTTCGGCAAAGCCGGCCCAGGCTCCGCCAGCCGTATAGGCATTGAGCGCCAGCTCGCGGCTGACCCGTTCCTGCGGCTGCCAGCCGCCAAAGGGCTGCCCGTCCGGCCCGGTGCGGCTGATCGCGGCGGCGATGCCCGCCCAGGGATCGGCCAGTTCCACCGGCACGTCGGAACCGAAGGCCAGCTTGGCCCCGCTGGCGGCGAGGCTTGACCAGGCATAGGCGCCGGTCAGCCGGTTTGGCCCGAGCCGCGCTTCGGCCATCAGCCGGTCGGACGTCTGGTGCACTGGCTGCATCGAGGCAATCACTCCGGCCTTGGCAAAGCGCGGAATGTCGGCCGGATCGAGGACCTGCGCGTGTTCGATCCGCCAGCGCCGGTCGCCGGTGTAGGTCTGGTTCATGTCCTCGATTGCGGACAGTGCCGCGGCATTGGCCTCATCCCCGATGGCATGGATCGCGACCTGGAACCGGTCGAGCGCGGCGCGGCTGAGGATGTTCTTGAGCTGGGTATCGCCGGTCACGCGCAGGCCCTTGACCCCGGGCGCATCGCTGTAGGGCGCCTTCAGGCTGGCCCCGCGCGAACCCAGCGCGCCGTCGGAATAGAGCTTCACCCCGTTCAGCCGCAGCTTGTCGTCATAGAGCCAGGGCGTGGGGCCGGGGCCGCCGATCAGCGCCATCTGCTCGGTCCCGGCAGCATAGGACATGATCCGCACCCGCAGCGCGCCATTATCGCCAGCGCGGCGGAAGGCCTGCCAGTCCTCGATCGTGGTGCCCATGTCGGCAATCGCGGTGACCCCGCGCGCGAGCAGGATCTCCTGCGCCTTGGCGAGGGCCAGATCGCGATCTTCCGGGCGCGGCGCGGGAACGGCTTTGCCTACCAGTTCCATTGCATTGTCAACCAGCACGCCGGCTGGCTTGCCGCCCACCAGACGCTCGATCGATCCGCCGGCCGGGGCCTTGGTCAGCGCGGTTACGCCAGCGGCGCTGAGCGCTTTGGAATTGGCCCAGCCGGCATGACCATCGACCCGTTCCAGCCAGACCGGGCGATCCCCCGCCACGGCATCGAGTTCGGCTGCAGTCGGGAAGCGCTTTTCCGGCCACAATTCCTGGTTCCAGCCGCGTCCGAGGATCCATGGGCGGTCCGGATTGGCCTTGGCATAGGCCGCGACCTTGGCCAGCGCTTCGGTCAGCGATTTCGTTTCGGACAAATCCAGGGTCAGGGCGGAGAAGCCGAGACCCATGACATGCCCATGGCTGTCGATCATGCCCGGGACCATGACTTGGCCCTTGCCATCGAGCAGATAATCGACCTTGCCAGGCCGCTTGTCGCCGCGGTGCAGGACCTGGACGATCCGGCCATCGTCGCCCACCAGCAGCCCGGTGAAGCGCTCGATCCCGCCGGTCGCATCGATGGTCAGGCCATCGACATTGTCGACGAGGGTATCGGCCAGCACCGGGGCGGAAAGAGCCAGGGCAGCAGCCCCGGCCAGCAGGGCGCGGATCACGCCCCACCCCGCTTGGGCAGGCGGCGGATCAGCGAAGAGGTGTCCTGCCGGCCGCCGCCCAGCGCCTGAACCTCGGCATAGAACTGGTCGATCAGCGCGGTGACGGCCAGCGGCACGCCCAGCGAACGGCCTTCTTCCAGCGTCAGGCCCAGGTCCTTGCGCATCCAGTCAACCGCGAAGCCGAAGTCGAATTCGTCCTTCGCCATGGTGTGCCAGCGGTTGTCCATCTGCCAGCTTTGCGATGCCCCGCCAGAGATCGCCTCATAGACCTTTTCGAGATCGAGGTGCGCGGCCTGGGCAAAGCGCATGGCTTCGGACAGGCTGGCGAGGACGCCGGCAAAGGCGATCTGGTTGACCATCTTGGTGGTCTGCCCGGCGCCGGCCTTGCCGACGTGGACGATCCGCTTGGTATAGGCTTCCATCACCGGACGGGCCGCCTCGATCGCCTCGTCGCGGCCGCCGCACATCACGGTCAGCGTGCCGTTTTCCGCCCCGGCCTGGCCGCCGGTGACGGGGGCATCGACGCAGTGGACCTGCAGGTCGCGCGCTTCGACCGCGATCTGGCGGGCGATCCGGGCGGATACGGTGGTGTGATCGATGAACACGGCGCCCTTGCGCAGCGCGGCGAAGACCCCGGTCGGGCCCAGCACGACGTCGGCCAGGTCATCGTCGTTGCCGACGCAGGTCAGCACCACCTGCGCGCCTTCGGCCGCCTCGGCCGGGGACTGTGCGACGCGCACCGCGAGTCCGGGATTGGCGGCCTGCCATTTCTCCAGCCGTTCGGCACTGCGGTTGTAGATGGTCAGCTTGTGACCGGCAGTGCCGATGTGCCGCGCGATCGCGCCGCCCATTACGCCCAGGCCCAGGAAGGAAACGTGTTTTGGTTCGCTCATGCCTGCGGTCATAGCGGCTTGGGCGGGCTTTTCCAGAACGGCTTAGTTGTATTCGAGATATACCGTGAAATCGCCCGAGTAGATCCCCGGCGCTTGTCCGGCATTGATGAACAGTCGCGCACCGAAATTGACGACAGCCTGGCCGCCCGAAATCGAGATGACTGCGCCGGATCCGCCCGGGAACAGCGGTTCGGCCACGATCGGATCGCCGGGACCGGTGAGTTGGAAGGTCGGATCGAAATTGACCTGCACATTGGCATCCGAACCGGTCAGGCGCAGTTCCGACATGTTGAAGCCGCTGACGCAGACCAGGGTGGGATCGCAAGTGCGCGAGCCGCTGCCGGGATTGAGTTCGACGACGCCGGCATTGCCCGAAGTGGCGACGCGGCCGAAGTTCATGTCGAGCAGCACGGCGTACTGGATCGTGTCGAGCACCTGGGCAGTGGAATCCGCCGTCTGGGATGTCGCCGCGAGCGCGGGCACAGGGAGGGCAAGGCCGCATGCGGCGATAAGCGGCAGGCAATGGGTCTTGCGCGACTTCCGCATCAGCGTGATCCTTACCGGTGCGACCCGATTTGATTGCCATAGCCGGGCGGCTCTCTCCAAAGCCCGAAGCGGCTTGGTTAATACCGCGACAAAGCGTGCTTCGCTGCGATCCAGCATTTCTTGGCTTGCTGCGGTTTGCATGGGGCCGTCCTTTCCGTTACGGCCCCGGCATCATGACCAGCCCAGTCCAGTCGCCTGCCGGCACCGCCCTCTTGACCATCGATGACGTGCGCGCCGCGGCGGCGCGGATTGCCGGTTCGGTGGTGCGGACGGACATCGATCATTCCAAGACGCTGAGCCAGATCACCGGCGCCGAGGTCTGGCTGAAGTTCGAAAACCTACAGTTTACCGCGGCTTACAAGGAGCGCGGCGCGCTCAATGCGCTGATCCTGCTGGGCGGGGCGCAGAACAATCGCGGCGTGATCACGGCATCGGCCGGCAACCATGCCCAGGGCCTGTCCTATCACGCGACCCGGCTGGGTGTGCCGGCCACGATCGTCATGCCGCGCACCACCCCGACCGTGAAGGTCATGCAGACCGAGGCTGTCGGCGGCAAGGTGGTGCTTTATGGCGAGACCTTCGATGAAGCCTATGCCCATGCCCGCCAGCTGGAAGGCGACCTGGGGCTGACCTTCGTCCACCCGTTCGACGATCCCCACATCGCGGCCGGGCAAGGTACCGTTGCCCTGGAAATGCTGGAGGACGTGCCCGAACTGGATACGCTGGTGATCCCGATCGGCGGCGGCGGGCTGGCATCGGGCATGGCCGTGGCGGCACGGGCGATCAAGCCGGACATCCGCCTGATCGGGGTGGAGGCGGAACTGTTCCCCTCGATGTACAACCGCCTCAAGGGCACGGACCTGCCGACCGGCGGCGATACCCTGGCCGAAGGGATCGCGGTCAAGGCACCGGGCGAGTTCACCAGCAAGGTCCTGGCCGATCTGCTCGACGACCTGGTGCTGGTCAGCGAAGGCCGGATGGAAAGCGCGCTGGCCCTGTTGCTGCAGATCGAAAAGACCGTGGTGGAGGGCGCCGGAGCGGCCGGCCTGGCCGCCGTCATGGCCTATCCGGAACTGTTCAAGGGCCGCAAGGTCGGGATCGTGCTGACCGGCGGCAATATCGACACCCGCCTGCTCGCCAATGTCCTGCTGCGCGATCTGGCGCGTTCGGGCCGGCTCGCTCGCCTCCGCCTGACCCTGCAGGACCGCCCCGGCGCGCTGTTCAAGGTGATGCGCGAGTTCGACAAGCACTCGGTCAACATCATCGAGATCTACCACCAGCGCATCTTTACCACGCTGCCGGCCAAGGGCCTGATCACCGATATCGAATGCGAGGCGCGCGATGCCGATCAGCTCGATGCGCTGGTCGCCTCGCTGCGCGAGGCTGGCTATTCAGTGACGCAGGTGGAGCTGGGCTGAAGCCACTCGGCGCAGGGCTGTGCAAAATAACGATCCGTTTACCCTGTTTCGTGGTTAAAACTCTTTCAACGCCCACCCCGCGCGGGCATAGTGCGAGACCTTGACCCGGCAGAGGATTCCAGCACCCCGTGAACGCCCCTGTGCGCTTTCCCCGGTTTTTCGTGACCAGCCCTGCGCCGTGCCCCTATTTGCCGGGGCGCAGCGAGCGCAAGGTGTTCACCGAGCTTAAGGGCCCGCACGCCGATGCGCTGAACGATGCGCTGGGCCGGATCGGCTTTCGCCGCAGCCAGACGGTGGCCTATCGCCCCTCCTGCATCGATTGCACTGCCTGCGTCTCGGTGCGGGTCGTGGCGGATGAATTCCGCGCCTCGTCCACCCAGCGCCGCAACCTGAAGCGCAATTCGGACCTGGTCACCACGTTCTGCCGCCCCTGGTCGACAGCGGAACAGTTCGAATTGCTCCAGCGCTATCTGGGTGAACGCCACCCTGGCGGCGGCATGGCCAGCATGGACGAGGTCGACTTTGCCGACATGGTCGAGCACACGCCGGTCGATACCTACCTGGTCGAATACCGCGAGCCGACCGTCGATGGCACCCCCGGCCGCCTGGTTGGCGCCTGCCTGACCGACAAGCAGGGCGATGGGCTGTCGATGATCTACAGCTTCTACGATCCCGATCATGCCGAACGTTCGGGGCTGGGCAACTATATCATCCTCGATCACATCCGCCGCGCGGTTGAGGCAGAGCTGCCCTATGTCTACCTGGGTTACTGGGTCGAAGGCGCACAGCGGATGCAGTACAAGGTCCGTTATCGCCCACTTGAGCGGCTGACCCGTTCGGGCTGGGCCCGGATCAGCGATGCCGACCAGGACCGCTTGATTGCCGCGGCCGCTGCTGGCCGCCGCATTGCCGACGAACCGCTGGTCGGTGGCGGCAAGGATGGCATGCCCGGAGCGCAGGACCAGTACCGGCTGGCCGATCCGATCTAGCCGGATAGGTTGAGTTTGTGGCTGCTTGAGCGCAGATCGCTAGTTCTGCTTCACCGCGTTGCCATGCAACCGAGCCGAGGATCCGGCAGACCCAAGGAATTCGACCAGCCGGTCGCGCCACACCCGATAGCCGTCGCGGCTGGGGTGCAGGCCATCGTTGAACAGTTCGCGGCGTTGCAGGCCCTGCTGATCGGTGAAGGCCGGGTAAAGGTCCAGGTAGGCCATCCCATTGGCCACTGCATAGGCGCGCAGCATGGCATTGACCGGCACGACCAGGTCGCGGTTCTTGGCCTCGGAATCGGTCGGCAGCAGCGACTGGATCACGATCTGGGCCTTGGGCTTGCGCTCGTGAATCCGTGCCGTAACCGCCACGACGCCGCGATAGATGCTGGCTGTCGCGGGGGTCTCGGCGTCGAACGAATTGTTGATCCCCAGCAGCACGAAGATCCTGTCCGGCTGCAGATCGTGCCGGTCGAGCCAGCCCTGGCCGCCCTTGGCCGCTGGCAGCAGCCGGTGCAGCACGTGCTCGATCCGGTCCCCGGACACGCCCAGGTTGATGGCGGTCTGCGCCGGGACCGCGCCGCCAAAGCTTTCGTCCCAGATGGCCCGCCCCATGTGCTGACCCGGGAACCAGGGGTTGGCGTCGAGATGCCAGAAGTCGGTGATCGAATCCCCGATGAAGGCCAGCCGGACCGGCTGCAGGCTTTGCCGGGCCTTCATGCGCTGGTCGATCTCGGCCGCGCGCTTTTGCCAGTAATCGACCCGGGGGGCGGGGCGCTCGGCCACGAACACGGCTGGCGTCTGCGCGATGGTGGGGAGCGGCGCGGCCAGGGCCAGCGCGGCGGCCAGGCCCTTGGCCCAAGTTGTGCCGTGCTTCATCGCGTTCGTTCCCCTGCCCTTTGTTCTAGGCAGCGAGGCTACCGGCTGGGTGCGGTCAGGGCCAGCGCGCGGCATACGTATACCCGGCGCATGCCGGATGGCTGCCGCTGCCCAACAGCAAACCCCCTCCCCGCGCGGGCGGGAAGGGGGCTGCGTTAGTTCAGGGAAAAGCGATCAGGCGGGCAGGCCGCTGATCGACTTCATTTCCATGAAGTCCTTGAGGCCGGCCAGACCGCCTTCGCGGCCATTGCCCGACTGCTTGTAGCCGCCAAACGGTGCGCCCGGGCTGGGGCCCCAGTTGTTGATCGCGACCATGCCGGCACGCAGCTTGGGCGCAACGGCCGCAGCCTTGGCCGGATCGCCGGTGATCGCGGCGGACAGGCCGTATTCGGTGGCATTGGCCAGCTCGATGCCCTGCTCAAGGTTGTCATAGGTCAGGATCGTGGCGACCGGACCGAAGATTTCCTCGTTGGCGATCCGCATGTCCGGGGTCACGCCCGAGAACACGGTCGGCTGGACATAGTAGCCGCGGTTGACGCCAGCGGGCAGGTCGGGGCCGCCGGTTTCCAGCTTGGCACCTTCGTCGATCGCCGACTGGATCAGGTCGCGGACCTTGTCATACTGCGCCTTGTTGACCAGCGGGCCAAGGTGGTTGCCTTCGGCCATCGGGTCACCGACGGGCGTGTGCGAGTACATGTTCTTGTAGAACGCGACGGCTTCGGCCTCGCGGTCCTTGGAAACCAGTACCTTGGTCGGGCTGATGCACGACTGGCCGGTGTTGATCAGCGGACCCATCGCGACGGGGGCGAGCTGGGTGGCGAAATCAGCATCGGGCAGGACCAGGTTGGGCGACTTGCCGCCCAGTTCCTGGTGGACGCGCTTGACGGTCGGCGCGGCGGCAATCGCCACGGCGATGCCCGCACGGGTCGAGCCGGTGAAGCTGACCATTTCGATGTCCGGGTGGCTCGAGATCGCGTTGCCGGTGGTCGGGCCATCGCCCTGGACCAGGTTGAACACGCCCGGCGGCACGCCGGCAGCGTCCAGGATCTCGGCAAAGATCGCGGCGTTGGTCGGGCACTCTTCCGAAGGCTTGAGCACCATGGTGTTGCCGGCGGCCAGCGCCGGGGCAACCTTCAGCGCGATCTGGTTAAGCGGCCAGTTCCACGGGGTGATCATGCCGACCACGCCGATCGGTTCATAGGCCACCTTGAAGCCCGGACCGTCTTCCATGAAGTTGAAGTCCTTGAGCGCGGCGATCGTGCTCATGAAGCCGCCGATTCCGGCGCCCACCTGGGCCGTGCCGGCGAAGGAGACAGGTGCGCCCATTTCCTCGGCCATCGACATGGCGAGGTCCGCACCGCGCTTCTTGTATTCCTCGACAATCCGGTTCAGCAGCGCGAGCCGCTCTTCCTTGGTGGTCTGGCTGAAGGTCTTGAAGGCGCGGCGGGCGGCCGCCACGGCCTTGTCGACATCGGCCTTGGTCCCGACCGAGATAACGCAGCAAGCCTCTTCGGTCGCCGGATTGATCACTTCGCGGCGGGCGCCGCCTTCGCTGTCCACCCACTTGCCGTCGATATAGTGCTGCAGCCGTTCGCGCATCGCGAATCTCCCTTAATGGATCGATTAAACGCGCGGACATTCGGCATCTTGACGATCAATTGCAAGATGCAATCGGTCGTGCGATCAGTCCCCGCGATAAAGCGCCGCTTCGGCCTCGCGGCGGCGCGCCAGGCCGGCCAGGCGCCGGCCGCCGGCGTGGACCCATTTGCCGAATTCGGCTGCTGCGCCGGCATGATCACCCGCCTTGTGCAGCTTGGTCAGCGTGGCCCGGGCGATCGCGCCGGTGTTGTAGTGAAAGCTGACCAGCGCATCGAACTGCGGCTGGCTGGTCGGCGCATCGCCCAGCACCTGGGCGACTTCGGCGGCGTAGCGGGCGAGGTCCGCTTCCAGCCGGGCGTCGCACTGGGCCTGGGTCCAGACCGTGGCGGAGCCGATGCCCTTGCCGGTCGCCCCCCAGCCGATCGTCCAGGGTTCGCCGCCGGTGCCGGGATCGGGATAGGCCGCGAACGTCCCGTCGGCGCGCCGCTTTGCGCAGCCTTCGAAGCGCTTGATCAGCGCGGTTCCGTCGGGGCCGATCTGCCGCGTGGTGTCTGCCGCCATGGCGGTATCGATTGCGCGGTCCAGCGCGGAAACTTCGGCAGTGCGAAAACTGCGGCCCAGCAACTGGCGGACAGCATCGAAAATCGGCTTGCGGTTCATGCGGAGGGGCCCTCGCAGATTGCGGAAAGGCCAGCCAGTTACATCAGGCAAGCAGCTGTAGGAAAATGGTTTCTGCAAACGCGAAGGGCGCCCGGATTGCTCCGGACGCCCCCTCGGTGAACGAATTCAGGCCTGGATCAGGCGCTGTAGTACATGTCGAACTCGACCGCCGACGGCGTGGTTTCCCAGCGCATCACTTCGGGCCACTTGAGCTCGATATAGGCTTCGATCTGGTCCTTGGTGAACACGCCGCCCTGCAGCAGGAAGTCGTGATCGGCTTCCAGGCAATCCAGCGCCTCACGCAGCGAACCGCAGACGGTCGGCACTTCGGCCAGTTCGGCTGGCGGCAGATCGTAGAGGTTCTTGTCCATGGCTTCGCCCGGGTGGATCTTGTTCTTGATCCCGTCGAGACCGGCCATCAGCAGCGCCGAATAGCACAGGTAGGGGTTGGCCATCGCATCGGGGAAGCGGAATTCCACGCGCTTGGCCTTGTCACCGGCGCCATAGGGGATGCGGCACGAGGCCGAACGGTTGCGGGCCGAATAGGCCAGCAGCACCGGGGCTTCATAACCCGGCACCAGGCGCTTGTAGCTGTTGGTGGTCGGGTTGGTGAAGGCGTTGAGCGCCTTGGCATGCTTGATCACGCCGCCGATGAAGTAGAGGCACATGTCGCTGAGGCCGGCATAGCCGTTCCCGGCGAACAGCGGCTTGCTGCCTTCCCAGATCGAGATGTGGGTGTGCATCCCCGAACCGTTATCGGTCTTGATCGGCTTGGGCATGAAGGTCGCGGTCTTGCCATAGGCCTGGGCGACCTGCTGCACGACGTACTTGTAGACCTGCATGCGGTCAGCGGTCTGAACCAGGGTGCCAAAGGTCAGGCCAAGCTCGTGCTGGGCGCTGGCGACTTCGTGGTGGTGCTTGTCGCAGGGCAGGCCCATTTCAAGCATGGTCGAGACCATTTCGCCGCGGATGTCGACACAGCTGTCGACCGGGGCGACCGGGAAGTAGCCGCCCTTGGCGCGCGGACGGTGAGCCAGGTTGCCGCCGTCATACTCGCGGTTGCCGTTGGTTGGCAGTTCGATGTCGTCGATCTTGAAGCCGTTGCCGTCATAGCCGTCATAGAAGCGGACGTCGTCGAACAGGAAGAACTCGGCTTCCGGGCCGACATAGACGGTATCGCCGATGCCGGTGGTCTTGACATAGGCTTCGGCGCGCTTGGCGGTCGAACGCGGATCACGGCCATAAAGGTCGCCGGTCGAAGGCTCGACGATGTCGCAGGTGATGATCATCATCGGGGTGGCGCTGAACGGATCGATGAAGATCGAATCCAGGTCCGGCTTCAGGATCATGTCGGATTCGTTGATGGCCTTCCAGCCCTCGATCGACGAACCGTCGAACATCAGGCCGTCTTCCAGCTCGTCCTCGCCCATCACGTGGGCGCACATCGTCAGGTGCTGCCACTTGCCCTTGGGATCGGTGAAGCGCAGATCGACCCACTCGATCTCCTCGTCCTTGATCCGCTTGATGATGTCCTTTGCCTTGGTCATTGGTCTTCCTTCTTGATGACCCCGGCCTGCGGCCGTGGGCGAGTGTTCCGGATGGGTTGATGGATCAGATGGCGTCGTTGTCACGCTCGCCCGTGCGGATGCGCACGGCCCGTTCGACCGGGATGACGAAGATCTTGCCGTCGCCGATGCGCCCGGTCTGGGCGGCATTGCAGATGGCTTCGACGGTGCGGTCGGCCAGGTCGTCGGGCACCACCACCTCAAGCTTCACCTTGGGCAGGAAATCGACGACATATTCGGCGCCGCGATAGAGTTCAGTATGGCCCTTCTGGCGGCCAAAGCCCTTGGCCTCGGTGACGGTGATGCCGGAAACACCCACTTCGTGCAGCGCTTCCTTGACCTCATCGAGCTTGAAGGGCTTGATGATCGCTTCGATCTTTTTCACTTTGTCATTCCCCTGCGCGCTGCGCCGGTACCAGCCCGATTTGCATCGGATCCGGCCCGGACGTTCGAATGCCGCACCAACCCGCATATCAAGAATCGTGCCAGCGGCGATATACCGGCCCTAGGACATGGTCGCGCCGCCGAAAAGGGTGGATTCGCAAGATTTGAATCGAAAGCGCTTGGGGCTTGATTCAAATGATGCGTGGGATGCCGTAAAAAGTTGCCTGATTTTTCAGCAGATGCTGCCTAATAAATGGGCAGTCTAGAGATTGAGGCCCGCCGTTTCGTCCAGTCCGGCCATCAGGTTGAGGCTCTGCACCGCCGCCCCGCTGGCACCCTTGCCCAGGTTGTCGAGCCTTGCCACCAGCCGCGCCTGCGCGCCGTCCTTGGCGCCGAAAACCCACAGGTCGAGCCGGTCCGAGGGCTGCATCGAGCGGCGCAGCAGCAACTCGTCCTTCGGTTCGTCGTGCACGGTCACGACCGTGCTGCCGGCGTAGAATTCGACCAGCGCCAGACGCAGCACTTCGGGCGATCCGGCCATCGGCATGGCGCTCAGCGGCAGTGGCACTTCGACCACCATGCCGCGGTGGGCATCGATCACCGCCGGTGCAAACAGCGGCGGGTGGGCAAGGGCGGCATAGCGCTGCATCTCGGGCACGTGCTTGTGTCCCATCCCCAGGCCATAGGCGCGGAAGGCGATGTCGCCATCTTCTTCGAACCGCTGGATCAGTGCCTTGCCGCCGCCCGAATAGCCCGAGACGGCGTTGACGGTATAGGGCCAGTCGGCCGGCAGCAGCCCGGCCCGCACCAGCGGCGCGACCAGGCCAAGGAACCCGGTGGGATAACACCCCGGATTGCTGACGCGCGTGGCAGCGGCAATCGCCGCGCGCCCGGTCAGTTCGGGAAAGCCATAGGTCCAGCCATCGGCCACGCGGTGGGCGCTGGAGGCATCGATGATCCGCACGGCCGAACCTTCGGCCAGCGCCAGCGCTTCCTTGGCGGCCTCGTCCGGCAGGCACAGCACGGCAAAGTTTGCCGCGTGATAGGCATCGCGCCGCGCGCTGGCATCCTTGCGTGCTTCATCGTCCAGGATCAGCAGTTCGAACTCGGCGCGGGGCGCCAGCCGTTCAACGATTTCGAGGCCAGTGGTCCCGGCCGCGCCGTCGATGAAGACCTTGTGCGCCACCTCAGGCTTCGAGCGCTTCAAGCGGCAGGTAGCCGACAAAGCCGTCCTCGCCGACCTGGCCCCAGGCCCAGCCGCCGGTGAAGTCCAGCACGTTGAAGACCGTGCCGCCGGCCAGCACTTCGCGCAACTCGGCATCGGACTTGTTCGCCGCGAGCAGGTTCGCCCCGCCGGCCACGACCTTGCGCGGCATCGGCACGGCATAGTGCGGCACGAAGCAGCGCCCGGCCAGGCGGATATGGGCCAGGTCCCCGCGCACCGGCCAATGCGCGGCGTCAAGCTTTTCGGCTGGGCCGGTAAGGCCATACTGGCCCTCGGGAATGGCGGTTACGGTCAACTCTTCGTGCCCCGAAAACTGGAAGATCGGGCGATTAGCGGTGCTGGCTGCGAAGGGCAAGTTATCCATCCCCCATGTTCCCTTTTGCAACGTCCCCTTTTGCGCCAGTCAGAAGTCAGCCAGGCCGAACCGGGCGATACCCTGGTTTACGCCGGGCGGATCAAGCACTGTCAGGTCGAGCGTGATCGGATCGCCGATCCACTGGCCCAAGGACGTGTGATCCGCCAGATCGTCAAGCGTGAGCGGGTGCATCAGCGCGACCAGACCGCTTGCCCTGATAACCGCCCGGACATGATCCAGCGCGTCTTCGCGAAAGTGCACTTCGAACTGCGGAACGGGATGTGGACCGGCGGGTCCGTCTGTCATTGGTCCGGTGAACAGGATCGCCGCGTCACCCGCGAAACAGCGGTGCAGGGCTTCTGCCGCGCTGCGTTCCCGGTTGGTGAAATAGATGTGGGCATGCCACGGCGCCGCCAGCGTCATCCATAGCGCCCCTTCAACAGTCCCCAGGCCGCGCGCAGGCCCAGGGCATCACCGCCCTTGGGGCGGCCGGGCTTGGCGGCGGGGCGCCAGGCGAAGGTGTCGAAGTGGGCCCAGTCGGTCCCGGCCGGCACGAACCGGTCAAGGAACAGCGCGCCGACCGAGGCCCCGGCAAAGCCGTTGCTGCCGGAATTGTTGAGGTCGGCGATGTCGCTCTTCAGGTACTCGCGGTAGCCATCGTAGAGCGGCAGGCGCCAGCTGGGATCGCTGGCCGCTTCGCCCGCTGCCCGCATTTCCGCCGCAGGCTCGTCGCGCCGGGTGAACAGGGCGGGGAGGTCCGGCCCGACCGCGACACGCGCCGCGCCGGTCAGCGTCGCAAAGTCGATCACCAGTTCGGGCGCTTCCTCGCCCGCGCGGGTCAGGGCATCGCCCAGCACCAGCCGGCCTTCGGCATCGGTATTGCCGATCTCGACCGAGATCCCGGCGCGGCTCTTGAGCACGTCACCGGGGCGGAAGGCATTGCCGGCAATCGCGTTCTCGACCGCCGGGATCAGCAGGTGCAGCCGCACCTTGAGGTGATGCTGCATGATCAGCTGGGCGAGGGCGAGGGCGTGCGCTGCGCCGCCCATGTCCTTCTTCATCAGCGCCATGCCGGAAGCCGGCTTGATATCGAGCCCGCCGCTGTCAAAGCAGACGCCCTTGCCAACAATCGCGATCTTCGGGTGGCGCGGATCGCCCCAGGTCAGCTCGAGCAGGCGCGGGGCATGATGGCGCGCGGCGGCGCGGCCGACGGCGTGGACCATCGGATAGCCCTGTTCCAGCGCATCGCCGCTGGTGACCTTGGTTTCGGCTCCAAGCTTGCCAGCGTGGGCCTTGGCGACGCGGGCGACTTCGGCCTCCAGCTGGGCTGGCCCCATGTCCTCGGCCGGCGTGTTGACCATGTCGCGGACCAGCGCCGTGGCGGCGACTTCGGCCAGCGCCGGGTCGATCGCCCCCGCCGCCTTGGTCAGCAACACGCGCGGGCCTTCGTCCGAGCCTTCCGCGCGGTAGCGGTCGAAACGGTATTGGCCGGCAGCCCAGCCGAACAGCGCCGGGCCGCTCTCGGCATTGGCGACGCGGTAAGTGCCGGCAGGCAGGTTTTCGCCCAACCTGGCGAGGCACCAGGTGCCAAGCTCGCTGGCGTCGGCCACGCCGGCGACGACTGACCAGTCCTCACCTGTGGGAATGATGGCGTGCTCGAACGGGCCGGCGCTGAATTTTTGCGCGGCCAGCGCGGAGCGGGCCGCACCTGGCAGGCCTTTCAGGAATTCGTCCAGCCCTGCCTTGTCGACTACGTGGATCGGTGTGGCGGCCTGGTCGCGGTCAGGCTGGATCGGCGCGTGCTTATCGGTCATGGTTCCTGCCATAGCCGCGCTGCGGCGCGAGGTGCGAGAGGAAATTGGCAAATGCGCAAAGCGGCGATCCTGTTCCTGCTGCTGGGCACGGCCTGCGTGCCCGAAAAGGACGAAGCCAAGGCGCCCGCCGCCGAGCAGCAGGCCGGGGCCAACAGCGCGCCGCTGGCCCCGACGACACCGGCTCCGCGAGTCCTGGCCCCCAAGACCGAGGAGCGGACAGCTTCGTTCGAGTTCGACTATGGCTACCCGGCCGAAGCTGCGGCCATTCCTGCGCTGGTCGCGGAGCTGGAAGCGGACCTGGCCAAGCAGCGGCGCGAACTGGTGGCCGCGGCGCGCGAGGGGCGGGTGGCCGCGCAGGAAAACGGCTTCCCGTTCAACCCCTATAGCCATGCGGTCAACTGGTCCGTGGTGACCGACCTGCCCGGCTGGCTGAGCCTGACAGCCAGTGCCAGCGAGTACACCGGCGGGGCCCACCCCAACCACTGGTCGCAAGCGCTGTTGTGGGACAAGGCAGCGGAAAAGAGCCGGGTGGTGACCGACCTGTTCGTTTCGCGCGCCGCCCTGGCCAGGGCGATCCGCGATCCGTTCTGCAAGGCGCTTAACCGCGAACGCGGCGCCCGCCGCGGCGCGCCGGTTGATCCGGCCAGCGAGGACATGTTCGACCAGTGCATCGATCCCACGGCCTCGACCGTGATCCTGGGATCATCGAACAAGCAGCAGTTCAACCGGATCGGCGTGCTGATCGCGCCTTACGAGGCCGGACCCTATGCGGAAGGGGATTACGAGATCACCCTGCCGGTGACCAAGGCCGTGCTGGCGGCGGTCAAGCCGCAATACCGCTCGGTCTTTGCCTTGGGGCGCTGACGCGGGTTTGCGGGCCGCTGACGGCCCACTCGCTTTTTGGCGGCGGCGCGCCTATATGGCGCGGCGATGACACAATATCAGGTAGTGACCGGAACCGAGACCGTCCTGCGCGACGGCACGATCAAGCTCCACGGGCCGGAAGGCTTTGAGGGGATGCGCCGCGCCGGGCGGCTGGCGGCCGAGATCCTCGATGCGCTGGTGCCAATGGTGCAGCCGGGCGTCTCGACGCAGGAACTGGACGATGTCGTTCGCCAGATGACGCTCGATGGCGGCGCGGTCCCGGCGACGCTGGGCTACCGCGGCTATACCCATTCGTGCTGCATCTCGATCAACCATGTGGTCTGCCACGGCATCCCTTCGGACAAGGTCCTGAAGGACGGCGATATCGTCAACATCGACGTCACCCCGCTGCTCGATGGCTGGCACGGCGATACCAGCCGGATGTACCTGGTCGGCGACGTGCCGCTGAAAGCCAAGCGGCTGGTCGACGTGACTTACGAATGCCTGATGCTTGGCATTGCACAAGTGCGCCCGGGTGCGCGGCTGGGCGATATCGGTGCGGCAATTCAGGCCCATGCCGAAGCCAATCGCTATGGCGTGGTCCGCGAATTCTGCGGCCACGGTCTCGGCCGGCTGTTCCACGATGCCCCCGAAGTGGTCCACGCCGGCCGCGCCGGCACCGGGCCGGAGCTGAAGCCGGGCATGTTCTTCACGATCGAACCGATGATCAACCTCGGCAAGCCGGGGGTGAAGGTGCTGGAAGACGGCTGGACGGCGGTGACCCGGGACCGCTCGCTTTCGGCCCAGTTCGAACATTCGATCGGGATCACCGAGACCGGGGTGGAGATCTTCACCAAGTCGCCGACGGGGCTGGACAAGCCGCCCTATTGAACGGCGCTATTGCCCCCGCGCGCTGCGGATCGCGGCGCCGGCGGCGAAGGGCGTGATGGCCACCAGCACCAGGCTGAAGGCGGCGGTCAGGGCAATGCCCGCTTCGCCGCCAGCGGAAAGGCTGCCTGCGCCAAACACCAGCAGCGGCACGGCCAGCGGGATGACAAGTAGCCCGCCCAAGGCCGCCCCGCCGCGCAGGCCCGCGGTCAGCGCCGCGACCAGCACGCCCAGTGCGGCCAGGCCCGGCGTTCCCGCCAGCAGCCCGAGCTCCACCGTCGTCAGCATCGCCGCATCGATCCCGACCAGCGCGCTGGCAGGGATCGCCGCCAGTAGCAGCGCCGGGGCGAAGCTCAGCCAGTGCGCCAGCATCCGCGCGGTCATCGCCAGTTCCTCGCTGATTCCGCGCAGCGCGAGCTGATCGAACAGGCCGAGTTCCAGGTCCGGCTCGACCAGCCGGTCGAGCGGCAGGATCGCCGCCAGCAGCGCCGCGATCCACAGCACCCCGCCGCCGGTCCGCGCCAGCACCGGCGCATCGGGCCCGACCGCGAAGGGATAGAGCATCGCCACTGCAAGGAAGAACAGCACCGGCAGCAGCGTAGCCCCGCGCCGCTCACCGCCGAGCAGCAGGCCGAGGTCGCGGCGCAGCAGGGTGAGGAAGTGGTTCATGCGGTAAAGTCCGCCAGGTCGATCGCCTGACCGCCGGGCAGCACAATCGGCTGGTGCGAGGCGACCAGGGCAATTCCGCCCTGCGCGCAGTGCTGCGCCACCAGCGCCTCGACCAGCGCAACGCCGCGGGTATCGAGGCCGTTCAAGGGTTCATCAAGCAGCCAGATCGGCGCTTCCTGTCCGAGCAACCGGGCCAGCGCCGCGCGCTTTTTCTGCCCGGTGGAAAGGTAGCGCACCGGCACTTCAAGCAGGCCTGACAAGCCCAGTTGCGCCAATTCCGCATCGCCGGGTCCATCGAGCCGCTGCCAGAAGCCCAGCGCCTGACCGAGCGGCAGCCCGGGATCGAGGGCAGGGCGCTCATCCAGCAGGCCTACGCTGCCGTCGCGCGCAACTTCGCCAGCCAACGGGCGCAGCAAGCCGGCCAGGATGCGGATCAGGCTGGACTTGCCAATGCCGTTCGCGCCTTTGACTTGCAGCGCCTTGCCGCTGGCCAGCTCCAGCCCCAGGGCGCGGAACAGCAGCCGCTCGCCGCGCTGGCAAGCCAGGTTGTTTGCAGTCAGGCGGCACGCTTGCATCGCCCAGCGCGATAGGACAAACCGGACCCACTGCCAAGGCAGGCAGCGGGGGGAGAGTGGCGATGCAGACCAAGGGTCACCTCCTGCGCGTGCTTGGCGTGGTATTCGGACTGGCAGCAGTGGTCGGTTCGGTGGTCGGCCAAGGCATCTTGCGGACGCCGGGGGTGGTCGCTCAGGCGAGCGGCTCGGCAACGGTCCTGCTTGGCCTGTGGGCGCTCGGCGCGGTGCTCTCGCTGCTGCTGGCGCTGCCCTATGTCGAACTCGGGTCCGCGATCCCGCGCGCCGATGGTCCGCAGGGATACGTCGGCCTTGCTTTCGGGCGAGCGCCAGAGGTGGTCATCGCCTTCATGTCCTTGCTGATGCAGGTCTCGAGCATGGCGATGATCTGCTACGTGATCGGCGAATTTCTCGTTCGCCTCGGGATTGGCGACGGCCTGTCGCCAGGCGTGATGGGCACCGCGATGCTGCTCCTGTTTTTTGTCCTCAACGCGATGGGCACGCGATCTGCCGGGGCCATCCAGGTCACGCTTGCGGCGCTCAAGGGCGCCGTCCTGCTCGGTCTGGTGGTTGTGTTGTTCGCGCAGCCAGGAGCAGCACCCCCAGCTGGCGATCCAGGCCCGGCACTGGCCGGGTGGCAACAGGTGGCGACCGCGATCTTGTTGATCATCAGCACCTACAATGGCTGGGGCGATGTGGTGTTCTATGGCGAAGAGATCGATAATCCGGGACGCGCGATCCCGCGCGCCATATTCGGCGGAATTCTTGGTGTCAGCGTGCTTTACCTGCTGGTCAATGCAGCGATGTTCCACGTCATCGCGCCAACCACTCTGGCCGGCTCGGATTTTGCCGCGGCGGATGCAGCCAAAGGCGTGTTCGGCGGCAACGCAGGCAAGGTCTTCACAGCTTTCGGCATTCTCTCGCTGGGGGCGATCGCCAACCTCAATCTTATGACGGTCACCCGCATTGCCTTTGCTTCGGCGCGCTCGGGCATCCTGCCCCGCAAGCTTGAAGCGGTGAGCGCGCTGGGCACGCCGATGTGGGCACTTGTAGCTGTTACTCTGGTTTCTGCCGCGTTCATCCTTTCTGGCACATACTTGACCTTGGCCGCGACCAGTACCGCGCTGGCCCAAGGGCTGTTCCTGGCGGTAACCGCGGCGGCAATCGGACTGCGGCGCAGCCAGCCGAATCTGCAGCGCCCATTCGCCATCCCGGCGTTTGCTGTTTCGATGGCGCTGGTGGTCGCGATCAACCTGGGATTGATGGTGGTATTCGTCGCGCAGGACCCGTTCAACGCCTTGCTTGGTTTCGTGCTGGTCGGCGCGCTTTCAGCCAGCTATTTTCTGCTCGCCCCGCGGAGTTCCTGAACATGACCGTTACGCGCCTGACTGATACCGAAGTGTCCGCCCTCCTTGCGGAGCACTCCGGCTGGGCTTTGCGCGAAGACGGCAAGGCGATTGTCCGCACCTTCAAGTTCAAGGACTTCAACGAGGCCTTCGGCTTCATGACCCGCGTCGCGCTCTATGCTGACAAGGCCGATCACCACCCGGAGTGGTTCAACGTCTACAACCGGGTTGAAATTACCCTGACGACACATGACGCCGATGGTGTTTCGGCCCGCGATGCGGCGATGGTGGAGTGGATCGCCACTTTCGCCTAAAAAGCTACTTCCCCAGCGGCCGCGCGCTGGAGCGCATCTGCTTGCGGACCCGGCCCGGCAGCCAGCGGGCGGCGAAGGCAATGCGGTGCGCGGTCTTGCCGACGCGGTTGTGGAGCTGGTCGCCGTGAACCGCATTCCACGCGGCCTCGGCCACTTCGGTGACGGGGGTGATCTCCAGCCCCGCCTCAACCACCCGTTCGCGGATGGCTTCATTGCTGCCTTGGTTGGAGGTCATGTCGATCAGGGGGGTGTCGATGAAGCCCGGCATCAGGCTGGCCACCTTGATCCCGTCCTCGGCCCATTCGCCGTCTAGGCTTTCGGTGATCGCGCGCACACCGAACTTGGTGGCCGAATAGACCGAGGCCCCCGGCGTGCCATAGATCCCGGCAGCGCTGGCGGTGTTGAGCAGGCACGAGCCCGGCGCGCTGGCCTTGAGCCAGGGGTGCGCGGCCTGCGCGCCCCACAGCACGCCCTTGAGGTTGATATCGAGGCAGCGCTCGATCTCTTCCGGCCTGTTCTCGATCAGTGCACCGCCCAGCGGAATGCCGGCGTTATTGAACACCACGTCGATCTGCCCGCCCGCCGCCTTGGCGAAAGCGGCGAGGGCAGCGTCCCAGGCGGCGCGGTCACGCACATCGAGCTTGTGCTGCGAGGAAGCCCCGGCCGGCAGCAGCGCCGCCGTTTCCTTCATCCCGCTCTCGCTGATGTCGGCCAGCCCGACGAACCAGCCATTGGCGGCAAATTTCTGCGCCACGGCCCGGCCAATGCCCGAACCGCCGCCGGTGATGAAGATGGCCTTCGCCTGCCCCATGCTGCTTCCCCTCACTCGCTTACATTGGTGTAAGCAGCATTGGCAGCACCGAACCAGACTGGCAATTGGCTAAAATCAGATTCCCAGCATCCGCTTGGCGACATCCGCCCAGCCAGGCGTGAAGAACAGCACGACCGATCCGGCCTCGGTAGCCAAGATCAGTCCGGCGGCAGGTGCAAACGCCGGGTGCAGGCGCCCCCGTGTGCGCAGATCGAACAGCGCCATCCCGACCATCAGCGCCCAGGTCAGCGGGAACCTGCCGAGCGTTTCACGCAGCAACCCCTGACCCAGCACTGCCGTCAGATCCTGCCCCAGCCAGCGTGACCAGCCGGTGTCGAGGATCGCGAAAACCGCCAGCAGCATCAGCCGCTTGTGCAACGCTGGCTGGTCAGTCCGGGTGAGGGCGACAGCCGTCAGCACCGCGAAGGGGATCACATGGCCAAGCTGGAAGGCAAGGCGGGCCGGATTGAAGGTTGCCGCCGGATCAGCGGCCGCCGCCCGATCCGCCGTCCAGACCGTGACCAGCGCGCTCAGCACCAGGACCGCCGCCAGTGCAGGGCCAAGGCGCTTGCCGTTCTGCCGGTGCGCCGATGCGTCCCCAGTTCGGATTTTCAGTGCCTGCCAGCTGAGCAAGGCCATCCAGCCGACGGCCGAAGCGGCATGGAGATGCGCGCTCAGGACATAGCTGTGACCCTTGGCAAGTTGACGAAACATGTCCGGGACAAAGCCCGCCAGCAATCCGAACCAGCAGACGGCAATCGCCACGGCAACGGCATCGCGGTCAGCCGGATGGGTCTGTTCGAAAGAATGAAGCTGTGCGCCCCGAAAGTGTACGCTTGCCTCTGCCATTGTCTTACCCCCCAAGGTCCGACCCCTGTGGCAGACTACAGCGCCGGATTATTATAGCAATGCCAGGTGAAGAGGGCCGGGGCGCCGCGGTGCGGGCCCCACTTTTCGGCCATTTCGCGGGTCAGTTTCTCGGATGGGCGCTCGTCCAGCCCCAGCAGCTTGTGCAGCCCCGCCTGGACCGCCAGGTCGCCGGCCGGCCAGATATCGCCGCGCCCCTCGGCGAACAGCAGGTAGATTTCGGCCGACCAGCGGCCAATGCCCTTGATCTTCGTCAGTTGTGCGATCGCTTCCTCGTCGTCCTGGGGCAGGGCCTCGAAATCGAGCGCGCCGTCCACCACCAGCTCGCACAGGCTGCGCATGTAGCCCTGCTTCTGGCGAGAAAGGCCGCAGGCGCGCAGCGTATCGAAATCCGATTCGAGCACCTTTTCGGGCGGTAGCTCTGGCCCAAGGTGATCTTCGAACTTGCGCCACATCGATGCCGCAGCGGCCACGCTGACCTGCTGGCCGACGATCGTGCGCATCAGGGTACCATAGCCGCGCGGGCGGATCCGCGGCTCGGGATAGCCCGTCCGCTCCAGCGCGCTGGCAAAGCGCGGTTCGATCCGGGCCACGCTATCCAGACCATGCTGCAATTGCTCTGCGGTCAATCCCACGGGAATGGTCCTGCTTGCCAAAGGAAAGCGTGTTGGTTAGCAGCGCCCGCGAAGCGCCGATAGGGTGCATGCAAGAGGAAAGACGCGATGCCGAAGCTGGTAGTGGTCAATCGGGCTGGTGAAGAAAAGACGGTCGAGGCTTCGGCTGGCCTGTCGGTGATGGAAGCGATCCGCGACAACGGCTTTGATGAACTGCTCGCGCTGTGCGGCGGTTGCTGCTCCTGCGCCACCTGCCACATCCACGTCGATGCCGACTGGGCGGCCAAGCTGCCGGCGATGAGCGAAGACGAGAACGACCTGCTCGACAGCTCGGACCACCGCGGCGAAACCTCGCGCCTGTCGTGCCAGATCCAGCTGACCGACGCGCTCGACGGCCTGAAGGTCACGATCGCGCCGGAAGATTGAGCTTATCGGGGGCAAGCGCAAATGCGTTGCGCAGCGCCCCCGGCGGTCCTACTTCTCGGGCGATGACCATGCCGCTCGTACAGAAATCGACGCTCGACCTGATCGGCAATACCCCGCTCGTCCTGCTCAAGGGACCGAGCGAGGCGGCCGGCTGTGAGATCTGGGGCAAGTGCGAATTCGCCAACCCCGGCGCTTCGGTCAAGGATCGCGCCGCGCTGTGGATCATCCGCGATGCCGAGGCGCGCGGTGAGCTGAAGCCCGGCGGCACGGTCGTCGAAGGCACGGCGGGGAATACCGGGATCGGGATCGCGCTGGTCGCCAATGCGCGCGGTTACAAGACCGTGATCGTCATGCCGGACAACCAGTCCAAGGAAAAGATGGACACCCTGCGCGCGCTGGGGGCCGAACTGGTGCTGGTTCCGCCGACCAAGTTCGCCGATCCGGCGCACTTCGTCCACACCTCGCGCCGCCTGGCCGAAGAAACCGAAGGCGCGGTCTGGGCCAACCAGTTCGACAATGTCGCCAACCGCAAGTCGCATATCGAGAGCACTGCGCCCGAAATCTGGCAGCAGCTCGACGGGCGGATCGATGGCTTCACCTGCGCCGCCGGGACCGGCGGGACGATTGCCGGGGTTGGCATGGGCCTCAAGGCCTTTGATGAGAACGTCCGGATTGCCTTGACCGATCCGCATGGCGCAGCGCTCTACAGCTATTACGCCACTGGTGAGCTGAAGGCCGAAGGCAGCTCGGTGGCCGAAGGGATCGGGCAGGGCCGGATCACCGCCAACCTCGAAGGCGCGCCGATCGATACCCAGTTCCGCATCTCGGACGAGGAAGGCCTCGAATGGGTCGCCCGCCTGCTGCGCGAGGAAGGACTGTGCCTGGGCCTGTCATCCGGCATCAACGTGGCCGGGGCGATCGAGCTGGGCAGACAGCTGGTGGCCGAGGGTCGCCAGGACGTGCGCGTGGCAACGATCCTGTGCGATACCGGCTTCCGCTACCTTTCCTCGCTCTACAACGCCGAGTGGCTGCGCGCGAAGGGCCTGCCGGTCTTTCCCTGGCTGGCCTGATCGGTTAGGCTTGGTTCATGGCCACCCAGCCAAATCGAACTGACGGACGCCCGGTCCCCCAGCATTTCGTGCCGCCCAGCGCGCGCGAACTCCGCGCCCAGGCGGTCCAGCGGCTCCAGGCCGGGCTGTTCGGGCTGGCGGCAATCGTCCTGCTGGTCGGTCTTGCCAACATCATCAATGATCGTGCCCGCCTGGCCGATACGTCCGCGTCGGTAAGCGCCGCGCCGGCCAAGGCCGATGACCGCGGCGATCCGCTGGCCGATATCGGCGTGGTTCCCGCCGCATCGCCGGAAGCCACGGCCAGCTCCAGTGCCGCACCCAAGAACTAGGCCCATTGCTGCGCTATTGCTGATCCTGGCCGTGCTGTTCGGTTGGGCGGTGCTGTCACGCCCGGCGGAGCCGAAGCACCCGATTGGCCTGTTCACCTCGCTGCCGATCATTTGGGGTGAGGGCGGGGGACTGGACGACCTGCTGGTCACGAACGGCACCCCGCACCGCGTCAAGGCGGCGCTGTCCGCGCTCGGCCCGGTGGTGCCGCTCGATACTCTTGAGCGGCTGGGTCCGGGCCTCGAGCGGCTGGTGATCGCCCAGCCGCGCCCGCTGTCGCCAGCCGAGAATGTCGCTCTGGACAATTGGGTGCGGGGCGGGGGGCTGCTACTGCTGCTGGCCGATCCCATGCTGACAGCCCATTCAGCCTTTGCCGTGGGCGATCCGCGGCGGCCGCAGGATGTCGTGCTGCTGTCACCGATCCTCGCCCGTTGGGGGCTGGAACTGACCTTTGACGAAGGCCAGCCGGCCGGGCTCCGCACCGTGGCCGTAAGCGGCCCAGCGATCCCGGTCGACCTGGCCGGAGCCTGGCGCACCGCCGGCGCAGGCTGCAGGCTGGAGGGCGGGGGACTGCTGGCGATCTGCCGGATCGGGCGCGGTCAGGTTGTGGCGCTGGCCGATGCCGAAGTGCTCTCGGCCGAGGACCCCGAAGCAGTGCGCGCTCCGGCGCTCGCCAGCCTGCTCCAGCGCGGCTTCATCCAGCCCTGATCCGGGACAATTCGGGGAAAGCACGGGAGGGCCTGTCCCCCTGCGCCGAGTCGCGCGGTAAACCGCTGATTTTTCCTTAGAACAAAGCATAAACGAAAGGGCGTCTGGTGGGCCGCTTCGGGAATCTGGCGACTTAGAATCAACAATTTACCGAGTTATCCCGCGATTTCCCGCAAAAAACCCTTCCATCCCCCAAGGTCGATGGTTAAGAAATCATTTCATCGACAGTGAAGTTCACCGCCGTGCCCCGTTCAGGGGGATCCGGTCGCCAGGGCGGGCGATGGGTGCGGAGGGGGATTTAAGCGCCGGGTCAGCCGGCATGTGGGGCAGGGTAAGGTGGAGGCGGTTCGGCCAATCAGCTACAGCGGACAGGGCTTTTCGCTGCTTGGCGAAAAGGGCCGGTTCGTGCTGCCGCCCGACTTCCGCAAGGCTGTCCGCGATTCCGGCCAGGGCGAGCGTGTGCTGTGCCTGGCCAAGCACCCCCGCTGGAAGTGCCTGATCGGTTTCGGCCTCGGCCGGGTCAGCGAATTCGAAGCCGAGCTTGACCGCGAAGAGCGCATCGCGCTGGAACGCGGCGCCGATTACGACCGCGAACTGCGCGCCAACCAGCTCTATGGCTTTGCCCGCGTGCCGTTCGACGATTCCGGCCGCTTCGTCCTGCCCGAGCGCTATTTCAAGCTGGGCGGGATCGACAGCGCGGCCTTCTTCCAGGGCGGCGGCAAGTCCTTCACGATCTGGAACCCAGCCGAACTCGCCCAGCTGGGCGCCGGCTGGGAAGATGCCCAGGAAGCCTGCGCCGAACTTGCCGCCCAGGCCCAGAACGGGAAGGCGCGCAAATGAGCGCGGCTCCCCATGTTCCCGTCCTGCTGGAC
>JBEGOD010000203.1:0-7860 GCA_041182185.1 Pseudomonadota bacterium | reverse complement strand
CAGCGTCCCGCGCGGAGGGGCTTGCGGCTCGCTCATCGGCCCCGCCGCTTGCGGCGATAGGCGATCTTGACGCGGGCGACGAGGCGCTTGAGGTCACTCGCCAGCCGGCCCAGCAACGCCAGCAAACCGCCCAGCGCGATCAGGATCCCGCCGTACCAGATCATCGGCACAAACGGCTTCCACCACAGCCGCAGCTGCCAGCGTCCGCCGGTCGAGTCCTCGCCCAGCACGGCATAGAGCTGGCCGTTCCAGCGGGTCTTGAGCGCCGCCTCGTTGGTCTCGTTCGGCGGGGCCCAGAAGGTCCGCGCCGCCGGGTGCATTTCCGTCACCGCGCCGCCCTTGTAGCTCACCGCCAGATCGGCGCGCAGCGCCGTCCAGTTCGGCCCGGCAACGGGCTCGATCCGCTGGAGCTTCACCTGCCAGGGGCCAACCTCGACCGTGTCGCCCGGCTGCACGGCGACCAGCCGCTCGGTGGTAAAGGCCGCGTCGCTGGCCATGCCCAGCAGCGCCACGGCAATCCCGAAGTGCGCCGTGACCATACCCCAGACCGGCAGCTTGACCTGGCGCAGCTTGCGCCCCTTAAGCGGCAACAGGCTGGCCACGGCCAATGCCGCGGAAAGTGCCAACCCCAGCGACGGGAGCAGGCCGACGGCCTGGCTGCCGGCCCAGACCAGCGTACCGATCAGCAGCACCGCGGGAATGGCGATCAGCAGCCTGATCCGCGTCAGGCTATCGCGCCGCCAGCGCAGCAGCGGGCCGACTGCCAGCACCATCAGCATCGGCACGGCAAAGATCGCGCCGACCGGGTTGAAATAAGGCGGGCCGACCGAAACCTTGGCCCCCAGCGCCTCAGCCAGCAGCGGGTATAGCGTACCGACCAGGACAATGCCCAGGATCGCGCTGAGCATGACATTGTTGAACACCAGCGCACTTTCGCGGCTGGTCGCGGCGAAGCGTTCGCCCTCGCTCACGCTGGAGGCGCGCAGGCCGAACAGCACCAGCGCCCCACCAATATTGAGCGCCAGCAGGCCCAGGATGAAGCTGCCCCGCTCCGGATCGACCGCGAAGGCATGGACCGAGGTGAGGATGCCCGAACGGACCAGGAAGGTGCCGACCATCGACATCGAGAAAGCGACCACGCCCAGCATCACCGTCCAGGCGCGTAGCGCGTTGCGCGCGGCCAGCACCGAAACCGAGTGAAGCAGCGCGGTGGCCGCCAGCCACGGCATCAGGCTGGCATTCTCGACCGGGTCCCAGAACCACCAGCCGCCCCAGCCAAGTTCGTAATAGGCCCAGTAGGACCCGGCGACGATGCCCAGGGTCAGGAAGATCCACGCGCCCAGTACCCAGGGACGCATCGCCCGGGCAAAGGCCGGGCCGACCTCACGCGTGATCAGTGCGCCGATCGCAAAGCTGAAGGCCACCGACAGCCCGACATAGCCAATGTAGAGCGGCGGCGGGTGGAAGGCGAGACCGGGATCCTGTAGCAGCGGGTTAAGCCCTGCCCCCTCAATTGCGGGTGAAGTCAGGCGGGTAAAGGGGTTCGAAGACAGCAGCAAGAAGGCATAGAAGCCCAGGCTGACGAAGGCCTGACCGGCCAGCGTCGCCAGCATGGTCGGCTCAGGCAGCCGCCGTTCAACCGCCGCGACGAAGGCGCCCGACAGGCCCATCACCATGACCCACAGCAGCATTGAGCCTTCGTGGTTCCCCCAGGTCCCGGTGATCTTGTAAATCAGCGGCTTCATCGAGTGAGAGTTCTTGGCCACCAGTTCGACCGACAGGTCAGTCTGGGCGAACAGCAAGACCAGCGCCGCGAACGACAGGGCCACCAGCACCCCCTGGACCATCGCCACCGGCCGCACGATCCCGCCAAGCGCCGCCCCGCGCGGGGTCAGGGCCAGGGCTCCGGCGATCAGCTGGAGCGCGGCCAGCGCCGCCGCGAGCCACAGGGCGGCAAGGCCGAATTCAGCGATCATTTCGTTTCTTCGATGGCCTGGCGGGCCTGTTCGCTGGTCATGTCCTTCATTTCGCGCGGAACGTAGTTCTCGTCATGCTTGGCGAGGACATTGTCGGCGCGGAAGGAGCCGTCCGGCTGGCGGCGGCCTTCGGCAACGGCGCCCGATCCTTCGACGAACAGGTCCGGCACGATCCCCCTGAAGGTCACTGGCACGCGGGCCTTGTCGTCATGGATCACGAAGGTGATCGTTACGCCATCGGCCTGGGTCTTGATCGATCCCTGCTCGACCATCCCGCCCAGCCGAACGGCGCGGCCTGCCTCGGGAGGATTGGCGGCATATTCAGCCGGCAGGTAGAAGAACGAGGCCTGGCTGCGCAGCGCCCAGGCGGCCAGCACCCCCGCCCCGACCAGCGCCACCAGCGCGATCAGCGCCAAAACCAGCCGTTGGTGCTTGGCTTTCATCGGGGTCATCGTCATTTCTGGCGGCTCTTGTCACGGCGCGCTTCGGCGCGGCGCATGGCGAGCCATGACTGGGCGACCAGCGCCAGCGTGCCGCCGATGCCCAGGGCAAACGAGGCGGCGATAAACGGCCAGTGATCGAGGCCTTCACGCATCTTCCAGCTCCCCAAAATCATCTTGAAGGGCTTTACGGCGCAGGCGGGCATCGGCCTGGGCATTGGCCAGGATCGCCCGCATCCGCGCCAGCACCACCCCGCCGAAGATCAGCGAGAAGCCCAGGCTGGCGGCGAGCAAGCCGTTGAGGAATACCGGCGCCATGGCCGACTTGCCCATCGCAATGCTGGGCGGCTGGTGCAGGGAATTCCACCACAGCACCGAAAAGTGGATGATCGGAATGTTGATCGCCCCGACCAGGCCGAAAATCGCCGGAACGCGGCTTTGCCCCGATCCCTGGCTATCGCGGTCTGCCGCCTGGGCCAGGGCGATATAGGCGAGGTACAGGAACAGCAGGACGAGCATCGAGGTCAGCCGCCCGTCCCATACCCACCAGGTACCCCAGGCCGGACGGCCCCAGAGCGAACCCGTGGCCAGGCACAGCGCGGCAAAGAACGCCCCCGGCAGTGCCACCGCCCGCGCCCCGATCGCGGCCAGCGGATGGCGCCAGACCAGCTCGGTCAAGCTGGCAATCGCCAGCGCGGTCCACCCCCCCATGCCCAGCCAGGCGGCCGGCACATGGACAAACAGGATCCTGGCAGAATCGCCCTGCAAGCGCTCGGCCGGAGCGGCCAGTAGCGCCCAGGCCAGCGTAATACCGGTGAGGACCAGCCCAGACACCAGCAGCAACGGCGTCAACCAGCGCGCCAGGCGCAGGAAGCGGGCTGGATTGGCATATCCGTGCATTAAGATGGGCCGTGCATGGGGGTTAAGAATGCCCGAAAAATGGTCTGCGCCCTTTGGCAGGGTGCAGGGATTCGGGCAAGCGCCTAACGCCCGATCAGCCGCTGCGCCATGCTGTCGGCCACCTGGTCGGCGGAGCGGCCGCTGGCCTTGCTCTCGTTCCAGATCACGGTCAGGCGGCCGGGAATTTCCTCAAGCCGGCGGTGGACCTCGTCAAGCGAGCTTGGCTGGCCGTGTTCGCGGGCGAGGTATTCGAGCGCAACCGCGATGATTCCGCCAGCGTTGATGACATAGTCCGGCGCATAGAGGATCCCGCGCGCGGCAAGGATCTGGCCGTGTTCGGGCCGGGCCAGCTGGTTGTTGGCCCCGCCCGCGACGATCGGGGTGCGAAGACGGGCGATGCCAGCATCGTCGAGGATCGCGCCCAATGCGTTCGGGCTGAACACGTCGCATGCGGTGTCCATGATCGTTTCGGCGGCGACAGCCTCCCCGCCCAATTCGGCGGCAAGTGCCTTGGCGCGATCGGCATTGACGTCAGCCAAGGTCAACCGCGCGCCTTCGCCCGCCAGCAGCCGGGCCACCCCGCCGCCAACGCTGCCGGTGCCCTGGATCGCGACATGGATACCAGCCAGGCGATCGGTGCCGAGCTTGTGCGCGACCGCCGCCTTGATCCCATAGAAGATGCCGCGGGCGGTGAACGGGCCGGGATCGCCGCCGGCCTGGCTGGCGTCCTGCGGCGGCAGGCCGGTAACGTGGCGGGTCTTGGCGGCGATGGCGACCATGTCGGCCTCGCTCATGCCGACGTCTTCAGCCGTGACATAGCGTCCGCCCAGCGCATCGATCGCGCTGCCAAACGCGGCCAGCAATTCAGGAGTCTTGGTGCCGGCCGGATCGGCCAGGACCACAGCCTTGCCCCCGCCCATCGGCAGACCGGCCATGGCGTTCTTGTAGCTCATCCCGCGTGACAAGCGCAGCGCATCGCGCATCGCCATCGCCGGATCGCCGTAGTGCCAGAAGCGCGTGCCACCGGCGCCGGGGCCGAGGTGAGTCGAATGCAGCGCGATGATCGCGGTCAGCCCGCTGGCGCGATCGCGCACCACCTGGACCAACTCGTGATCGTCGAAATCAGGTTCTTCCCAGATCGCAGGCACGCGGCTCTCCTCCTGTCCGGGGCGAAGGAACTAAGGGGGAGAATGGGGCGATCGATGGGGTTCGAACCCACGACCTCCGGTACCACAAACCGGCGCTCTAACCAACTGAGCTACGATCGCCATATCTCCCGGCACCCGCCGGACTGCGCGCTGTTAGGCAGCGCCCGCCCGCCCCGCAAGCAGCGATTGGGAGAGGCGCGCCCTCTTGCACATGACCCGCCCGTTGCAAAGCGAAAAATCGCTGCGGCGCACCGTGTGCGTAATTTTATTACGCGGCGCTTTTCGGACCAACTGCACAGCGAATCAGTCACTCGCAGAAAGCCCCGGCAGAAGTCATCCGCCGGGGCTTTCCCTATTTCAGAGCTGACCTGCGCGGATCAGAACTTCGCGCCGACCGAAACGGTCACCGTCGCCGGGGCTGCCCAGCCCTGGAAGAACACGGTGGGCAGTGACTGTGTGCGATAGGCCTTGTCGGTCAGGTTCTTGCCCGCCACGCGCAGGAAGTAGCCCTTGTAGTTGAGCGTGGCCGAAGCATCGAGCAAGCCATAGCTCGGCTGGATGTCATTGAGCGTTCCGAACGTCCCAAGCGAGAAGCTGTCGATCCACGAATAGCCGGCGGTCAGCGAAAGCTTCGCATCAGGCGAGAGATCGCGGACATAGCTGCCGCGTACAGTGAAGTTGTTCTTCGGCACGCGCTGGAGCTGGACGCCAGTGAAATTGGCCGTAGTGCCCGGTGCGCCCGCTTGTGCCCCCGCACCGATCGAGGCCGTCTGGCCATTGACCTTGCCGTTCTTCACATTGGCATCCTGGATACCGAGCGTGCCGGACAGCGAGAGGCCCTTCATGGATTCGGTCATCTTGCCGAAATCGAAATCCAGCTCGAACTCGAGACCCTTGATCTGGACCTTGGGGAAGCTCACGACATAGGTATTGGTGCCGGGGCCGTAACCGGGCGTCACGACGACCTGGCTCTGCTGGAAGTTATCGATGTTGTTGATGAACCCGGCCGCGTTGAAGGTGATCGCGCGGTTCAGAAAGCGTGTCTTGAAACCGGCCTCATAGGACGTGTTCGTCTCGGGCAGGAACGAGAGGAAGTTGTTGTTCGGGCAGCCGCCGACAACCCCGCAGTTGGTCTGGCTGGCCTGCTGCTCTGAAAGCGTGCCGCGGATCGAGAAGCCGCCAGAGCGGAAGCCTTCGGACCGGTTCGCGTAGACCAGGACGTCGGGCGCCGCCTGCCACTGCACGTTGAAGCGGGTGATCAGCTTGTCCCAGCTGCGCTTGTCATTGATTTGCGGGACGAGCGGGATCGTGCCGAGCAGGATATATCGCGTGTTGAAGGCCTTGGTCTCGGAGATGTTGCGCACACCGCCCGAGATCTTGATCGTGTCGGTGGGATTGATGTCGATGTTGCCGAAGAACGACCAGCTGTGAGCATTTTCGCCCGAGAACTGGTCGATGGCCTTGTTGGTGTTCTGGTGCAGTGTAATCTTGTGATCGTAATAGAACGCGCCGACGATGTAATCGACGAGACCATTCGCGGCGCTCCCCTGCAGCCGGACTTCCTGCGTGAACTGCTTGTAGGTCTGGTCGCGGTTGGTGAGGAGCTGGCTGCCGGTGGCGGCCAGCAGCGGGTTGCCTACGCTGGTGCAGCCCGCCGCGCCGACGCAGGTGCCGTCGAAGTCCTGGTTCACCGTATCGCCTGACGACATGTAAGACGTCTGCGAGACGAGTTCACCGATCGGGGTCTTCGCCTTCAGCGCAAGACTGACGATGTTGGTATTCAGGCGGTCCTGGTCCGCACCAAGGTTGTTGCCAACCTCGCGTGGCTTGAGTCCATCTGGGCTGCCCGTTTCGGCATTATACTTGGGCCAGATCGCCGCAGGATTGCCGCCCGAAAGGATGCTCGCGGTCAGCTTGTTGCCGAACTGGACCGGGGTGCCACCGCCGGTCTGGTGAATGTGATCGTAGCTGAGGTCCGCGTTCAGCCAGTCGGCCAGGTCATAGTTCAGCTTGAGGTTGAAGGCGCGGTAATCCGAATTGCCGGCGCGGCCCTTGGTGAAGACGTTGTTGAGGATGCCATCGGTGCGGCGATATTGGCCGGACACGGCAATGCCGCCATTGTCACCCAGCGGCGCGTTGAACACGCCGCGACCGTAGAAATCGTTGAACGAGCCGTAGCCCGCCTCAAGGCTGGCACCAAGCTCGCGGGTGGGCGCGCAGCGGGTGAGGTTGATCAGGCCCGCAGTGGTGTTCTTGCCGTAGAAAATGCCCTGCGGTCCGCGGTCGACCTCGACCGAGCAGATGTTGAACATGTCGAGCAGCTGGCCGGTGTTGTTGCCGAAGAACACGCCGTCCTGGATCACGCCGACCGGCGGGCTCTGGGTCTTTTCCACATCGGCATAGCCCTGCCCGCGGATGAAGATGGCGCTCTGCGCGGGCGCGGCCGTGCCGCTGCCGATGAACACGTTGGGCGCCGAACCCTGGATATCAAGCAGCGAGCGCGGGGCGAGCAGTTGAAGGTCTTCGGTGGTCAGCGCAGTGAGCGCGACGCCAACCTTCTGCTGGTCGACCGCCTGGCGCGTGGCGGTGACGATGATGACATCCTTGTCCGCGGCTTGCGGAGCGGCGTCAGTATCAGCCGTGTCAGCCGCATGGGCGGGCATGGCCAGGGAAACAGCGACCGCCGCGAGCGACGACCAGCCAAGAACGCTCGTATACCGCATGCCATGCTCCTCTTGTCCAAACGCGACCGGGGCCTGCGGCTTGTTCTCGCAATGCGTGATCCCGGCTTGTGGACGAGAGGTTTGGCAACGCCCCTTGGCGCGACAACCGACAAAAATGAGAGGCGCGCACCGAATGCCCAGCGCACCGGGGCTCTGGGTTACGCCACCAATGGTTAGCCGCCGGGCTGATGTGACGAACTATCCGGGCGCGGTATCTCCCCCGCAGGGAAGGCTAAGACTGGTGCAGGTGCGTTTCACGAAAAAGGGCGGCCAGTGGCCGCCCTTCCCGTGTCCACGAGGAACCAGGCTTAGCCCTTCTTGAGGCTGAGCCCGCCGAAGCGCTTGTTGAACTGGGCAACGCGGCCGCCCTGATCGAGCTGGCGGGTGCCGCCGGTCCATGCCGGGTGCGAAGTCGGGTCGATTTCCAGGGTCAGCGTGTCGCCTTCCTTGCCCCAGGTGGAGCGAGTTTCGAACACGGTGCCGTCGGTCATCTGCACCTTGATCATGTGGTAATCGGGATGGATATCGGCCTTCATCGCAGTGGTCTTTCGCTGGGGCCGGTTCCGACCGGCCTGAAAAGGAAGCGCGGCGCATAGCTTCGCTTTGTGGGTTTGTCCAGCCTCTCGGCTGGAACCTAGCCAGCCCGCTCCCCCGGCCCAACCACCCAATGGGG
>JBEGOD010000202.1:0-2907 GCA_041182185.1 Pseudomonadota bacterium | reverse complement strand
GTTACCGCGATGTCGGCTTCAACGGCAGCACCGAGATCCGTACGCCCAATATCGACCGGATCGCGCGCGAAGGAGTGCGCTTCACGCGCGGCTATGTGACCTATCCGGTCTGCGGTCCGAGCCGGGCCGGTCTGCTGTCCGGGCGCTGCCAGTCACGCTTCGGGTTCGATCGCAATCCCCATGGCGATCGCGCCGTTCCGCGCGGCGGCGTGCCGCGGACCGAGGAAATGGTCTCCGAACTGCTGAAGCGCGGCGGCTATTCCACCCAGCTGGTCGGCAAGTGGCACATGGGCACGCACCCCACGCTGCGCCCGCGCAATCGCGGCTTCGACGAATTCTATGGCTTCATCGAAGGCGGCCACGATTACCGCCCGGAGGCGACGGTGTTCGAGTCGCTGGAGGACTCCAAGAAGCCCTATGATTGGTATCGCTCCAAGCTGATCGACAACGGTGCGCGGGTCCATTTCAAGAAGTACCTGACCGAGGAGCTGAGCTACCGCGCGGTCGAATTCGTCTCGCGCAAGGCGGCGGCCGCCGACCAGCCGTTCTTCCTCTACCTGGCTTACAACGCCCCGCATTCGCCGCTCCAGGCGACGGACAAGTACCTCAGCCGCTATGCCCATATCCAGGATCCCAAGCGCCGTACCTATGCCGCGATGATCAGCGCGGTTGACGACGGGGTGGGCCAGTTGCTGGACGAGCTGGACCGCAAGGGCATTGCTCAGGACACGCTGATCTTCTTCATTTCCGACAATGGCGGGGTCGTCACGGCCGAGACGGGCGAACAGTCCGTGGCCGACAACGGCCCGCTGCGTGGCGGCAAGAGCCAGCTGTTCGAGGGTGGGGTGCGGGTGCCTTTTGCCGTACGCTGGCCGCGCCAGCTGCCGGGCGGCAAGGATTATGACCGGCCGGTCAGCACGCTCGACATTTTCGGCACGATCGCCAGCCAGACCGGGATCGGCGCCAAACCGGGCCGCCCGATCGACGGGGTGGACCTGGTCCCCTACCTGAAGGGCGAGAAGGCTGGCGATCCCCAGCCCGCGCTCTATTGGCGGATGTTTGATCAGGGCCGCCACGCCATGGTCGTGGGTGATCTGAAGTATGTCTACAACGGCAAGCAGGCGGTGCTGTTCAACCTGCGGACCGACCCGGGTGAGACGAAGCCGCTGCTGGTCACCGACAAGGCGCTGATCGACCGGCTGGGCCAGCTTTATGCCAACTGGAACGCGCAGATGGCACGTCAACCGGCCTTCCCGCCGCTCGGCACCTGGCCGTCCAGGCCGGACCAGGGTGCAGCCAAGCCCTCGGCCAAACCGAACGCAAAGCCGGCCCAGCCGAAGGACGCCAAGCCATGACCCGTCGTCTCTCGCGCAAGCTGCGCCTGATGGGGCTGGTCGCCGGAGCGATTGGCCTGGCCTCCTGCGCCGTGTCCGGCCAGCAGGGTGCCGGAGCCAAGTCCGCCACGCCCCGCGCGCCCAACATCATCATCCTCTATGCCGATGACCTGGGCTATGGCGATCTGACGGCTTATGGCGCCAAGGGCATTCCCACGCCCAATATCGACAGGCTGGTGCGCGGCGGGCTGCGGCTGACCGATGCCCATGCCACGGCAGCCACCTGCACTCCGTCGCGCTATTCGCTGCTGACCGGGGAATACGGCTTCCGCAGCCAGGCCGAGATCCTGCCTGGCGATGCCCCGGCGCTGATCCGCCCGGACAAGACGACTATCGCCGATGTGCTGAAGACCCGCGGCTATGCCACCGCCGTAATCGGCAAGTGGCACCTGGGGCTGGGCAATGGCCAGATCGACTGGAATGGCGATGTGGCACCCGGGCCGCTCGAGATCGGCTTCGACTATTCCTTCTTGCTGCCCGCCACGGTCGATCGGGTGCCAACGGTCTATCTTGAAAACCGGCGGGTCGTCGGCCTCGATCCGTCCGATCCGATCAAGGTCAGCTACAAGGAACGGATCGATCAAGGTCCGGTCGGCTATGAGCGGCCCGATCTGCTGCGTTACAAGCCCGACCAACAGCATGCGGAAACCATCGTCAACGGCGTGTCGCGGATCGGCTACATGACCGGCGGCAAGGCTGCACGCTGGAACGAGGAGGAGTTCCACACGCTCTTCCCGGCCAAGGCGGCGGAATTCATGCGCCGGTCGAACGACCAGCCGTTCTTCCTGTTCTTCCCGTTCCACGACCCGCACGTGCCGCGCCTGCCAGCGAGACAGTTCCAGGGGGCAACCACCATGGGGCCGCGCGGCGATGCGATCGTCCAGCTCGATTTCATGGTCGGCCAGATCATGGCCGAGGTGGAGCGGTTGGGCATTGCCGACAACACGCTGGTGATCCTGTCGAGCGACAACGGTCCGGTACTGGACGATGGCTATGCCGATGGCGCGGTCGAAAAGCTGGGCGATCACCGGCCGGCCGGGCTGCTGCGCGGCGGCAAGTACAGCGCGTTCGAAGCGGGCGCGCGCGTTCCGACGATTGTCTACTGGCCGGGGAAGGTCAGGCCGCACAGCAGCGATGCGCTGCTCTCGCAGGTTGACCTGTTAGCCTCGCTGGCGGCGCTGGCCGGGGCCCGCTTGCCTGATGACGTGGCGATCGACAGCCGCAATTACCTGTCCGCCTGGCTGGGTCAGACCGATCGCGGCCGCGACTACCTGTTCAAGGAAGCCGTATCGGGCTTCACCGTGCGGCAGGGGCCGCTGAAGTACATCGCGCCGATGCGCAACCCGGCACAGGCCCGCTTCGTCGCCGAAAAGGGGATCGAAAGCGGCGCCAGCGGCGCGCCGCAGCTCTATGATCTGGCCAGCGACATCGGTGAGCGGCGCAACCTGGCAAAAGACCGCGCGGCTGACGTGCAGCGGCTTCAGGCCCAGCTCCGCGAGGTTGAGGCCCGCAC
>JBEGOD010000201.1:0-4358 GCA_041182185.1 Pseudomonadota bacterium | reverse complement strand
GCCAGATCGCGCCGGACCGGATACCAGAAGGCCGGCGGATCGGTGAAGTCCGAGAAGGACTCGGTTTCCTCAAGCACCGCTCCTGCGCGGAAAGCGGTTGCGGCATCGGCCCAGCGCTGCTCGGCCATGGCGATCCGCCCGGTCAGCACGGCGCGGGTGATCCCCAGCATCTGTTCCGCCGCAATCGCTTCCTTGTCCGGCTTGCCGGTAACGATCCTGGCGGGGATGGCCTCCATCTCAAGGCGCGCGGCAGCCAGATCGCCAGCCCAGACCTGGCTCTCGCCCCGGGCATAGTGCCAGGCGGCCTTGAGGTAGGGCAGCTTGGGTTCGGGCAGTTGCAGCGTGGCGGCGGGATCGAACCGGGCCATGGCGAACAGGCCCGATGCGGCCAGCAGTTCCCACCACGGCTCACCCTTGTCACGCTGCGAGGCGGATTCGACCAGCGGCCGGGCGAGATCGAGCCCGATCCGCGAATCCCCGGCCATCAGCGCGCCGCCCAGGCCGAAAATCACGTTGTGCGCGTGATAGGGCAGATCCCAGACACCCTTCGGCGCAGGCAGCCCCAGCGCCTTGGCATTGTCCTTGCCGATCTGCACCGCGCGGTGGTTGGTTTCGGCGGCATCCTGGTAGCGGCCGACCCAGTAATAGGTGTGGCTGGGCATATGTACCAGGTGGCTGGCGCGCGGGGCCAGGTCAGCCAGCCGATCGGCATAGGCTTCGGCCAGTGCCGGTTTGCCGATCACTTCGGTGGCGTGGATGTAGAAATGGATCGCCGGGGTATGCTGGGGCGCGCGGGCCAGCACCTGTTCCAGCAGGACCACGGCCTGATCCATCAGCTTGTGGTCATAGCCCCCTTCTTCGGCAAAGCTGGCCACCATCAGCGCATCTGCTGTCAGCACGGCGATCTCGTTGTCATCCGGAAAACGGGCGGCGACTGCCTGCATGGCGGCGGCATAGGCGCGGTCGAGCTTGGCGGTGTCCTTGCCCGGCTGGTAGCGCAGCACCAGTGCTTCGGTCAGCGCGCGTTCCCGGGCCGTCCCGCCCGCCGCGACCGTGCTCCGCGCGGCCCGTGCCCCGACCAGCAGCTTGGCCCTGGCATCGGGCTGCTTGCCGTAATTGATCGTCGGCCCATCCACTAGCGCCAGCCCCCACTGGCACATGCCGCAGGCCGGATCGAGCCGCACCGCCTGTTCCATGGCGGCTACCCCGGCGCGGTGGGCAAAGGCGGCGTGCAGCTCAAGCCCGTTGGCGAAAAAGGCGGCGGCCTGCGGATTGGCACTGCTAATGGCAAAGCCGCCATTGCCATAGCCGGGCAGCAGCTGGGGGCTGCGCGGGGTCAGCATATCGTCGTGGCGGTGCGCGTCCTTGGTCGATTCGGCAGCAGGGATCACCGGCGCATGGTCGGAGCTATGGGTGTCCTGGGCCAGGGCGGCGTTGCCGGGCAGCGCGGTAAGACCCAGGGCGAGGCCGATCAGCCCGCCATTCGCAAAGTGCCTGCCCATTTCCGCCAATCCCCCGCCATGCCTGATGGTGCAGGCTGACAGGAACCGCGGCGCTTGTCACGCCTTGCCGGAGCGATCCCCGGAAGGCCTGACAGGCACCGTATAATTCAGCCCCAGCCGCCCGCCGTCGGGATAGATCGTCTGCCCGGTCAGGTAGGAACTGTCCTCGCTCGCCAGGAACAGGGCGACCGCCGCCACTTCCTCGGGCTTGCCAGCGCGGCCAAGGGGTGTGCGCGACAGGATCCGGTCGCCGGCGGCCTCGTCCTCGGCGATGATGCCGCGCAGCATGTCGGTCATGATCGAGCCGGGGCCGATTGCATTCACCCGGATGCCCTTGGCCGCCAGCGCCAGCGCAGTGACATTGGTCAACTGCTTCATCGCGCCCTTGGAGACCACGTAGGGGATCTGGTTGGGGATCGCGAGGACGGCGTTGACCGAGCTCATGTTGATCACCGCGCTGCCCGGACCCATCAGCCGCGCCGCCGCCTGGGTGCCCCACAGCGCCGACTTGAGGTTGGTGGCGAAGACCCGGTCGAAGTCTTCCTCGGTCAACTCGTCAAGGCTGGCCGGATGGGTAATGCCAGCGTTGTTGACCAGCACGTCGAGCCCGCCCCACAGTTCGCCGGCGCGGGCGATCAGGGCTTCGACTTCGGCCTTCTGCGAGACATCGGCGGTGAAGGCCTGCTGGCCCAGCGCCGCCGCCAGTGCCGCCACCCTCGGCCCATCGATATCGGCCAGCAGCAGCGTCGCGCCTTCGGCCGCGAAGCGCTCGGCAATCGCCTTGCCAATCCCCTGCGCCGCGCCGGTAATCACCGCACGCTTGCCGGCAAGACGCGGCATCAGATGATCCCCACGGCCTTTCCGGCGCGCTTGAAGATGCCGATGATGGTCTGGACCTGCTCGGCGGTGTGCTCGGCGCAGAGCGAGCAGCGCAGCAGGGTCATGTTGGCGGGCGTTGCCGGCGGACGGGCCAGGTTGACGTAAAGCCCTTCCTTCAGCAGCGCTTCCCACATCGCCGCACCCTTTTCCAGGTCGGGCATGATCACCGCGATGATCGCCGACTGCGGTTCGCTGGTGCCAAGCTGGAAGCCCGCTTCGGTCAGCCCCTTGTGGAGGACCTTGGAATTCTCCCACAGGTGGGCGCGCTTGTTGCCGGCGTGCATCAGCTTGCGGATCGAGGTGCAGGCGGTGGCCACCACGCTCGGCGGGAGCGAGGCGGTGAACACGTAAGGCCGGCAGACCAGCCGCAGGATTTCGAACTTCGGGTGGTTGGAGACGCAGAATCCGCCAACCGTGCCGACCGACTTGGAGAAGGTGCCGATCACGAAATCGACATCGTCGAGCACGCCCTGGTCCTCGGCCACGCCGCGCCCGTTGGGGCCGATGAAGCCCATCGAGTGTGCCTCGTCGACCAGCACCATCGCGCCGTGCTTCTTGGCGACGGCAATCATTTCCTTGAGCGGGGCAATGTCGCCCAGCATCGAATAGACCCCTTCCAGGATCACCAGCTTGCCGGCGCCTTCGGGAATGCGGCCCAGCCGCTTGTCCATCGCTTCGATATCGTTGTGCTTGAACGGCACGACCTCGGCATCGCCCAGCTTGCAGCCATCCCAGATCGAGGCGTGGCTATCGATGTCGAGCACGATGTAATCGCCCTTGCCGGCGACGGTCGAGATGATCCCCAGGTTGGCCTGGTAGCCGGTCGAGAAGACCATGGCATGGTCCATCCCGTAGAATTCCTTGAGCGCTTCCTCGACCGCCTTGTGGCCAGAGTAAGTCCCGTTGAGCACGCGGCTGCCGGTCGTGCCGGCGCCGAAATCCTCCAGCGCCTGCTTGCCCGCCTCGATCACGTCGGGATCGAAGGTCATGCCCATGTAATTGTAGGTGCCCAGCAGGATCGTCTGGCGGCCGTTACAGATCGCCTCGGTGGGCGAGACCACCCGCTCCATCACCAGGTTGAACGGATCTTCCTGGCCTTGCGAAAGCAAGTTGGTGCGCAGCTCGATCAGCGGGTCGAACTTGGAAAACAGGTCAGTCATGGAGTCTTTGAGATCCTCTGCTTGCCGCAACCGGGGCTCAGCCCTGCAGCTTCACCACGGCATCGATCAGCTGGCCGTAGGTCTCGATCTCGGCCTGCTGGTTCATGCTGATGATGATGTCGAAGTCGTCTTCGATCGCGGCGACGAAATCCATGACGGTCAGGCTGTCGAATTCCAGATCCCCGGCAAAGGTGCTGGCATCGGTGATCGCCACGCCCTTCTTGTTGAAGGGTTCGATGATTCCGGCGATCTTCTCGGCAGTGGCGGCGCGATCCATGTTCTTATGCTCCGATTGGCTTTGCGGCGCTCTGGCCGACGAATGGGGCGGAAAAGCGGCGTTGACGCGGAAATGTCAAGCCACGGCCTTTTCGACCAGTCCTCGCACCGCCGCCATGAATGGTCCGATCGAGACCGGCTTGGCCAGATAGCCCTCGGCCCCGGCGTCGCGGATGCGTTCCTCGTCGCCCTTGCCGGCATAGGCGGTGACGGCCAGCACCGGGATCTGCCGCAGCACGGCGTCGGCCTTGGCCGCCTCGATCAGGTCCAGCCCGGAAATGTTGGGCAGCTGGATGTCCATGATGATCAGGTTAGGGACAAAGCTGCGCGCCTTGTCGAGCGCTTCCAAGCCGTCGGCGCAGGGTTCCACGGCATAGCCCTGGCTCTTCAGCACGTCGCAGAAGAGCTTGCGGTTGAGGTCGTTGTCCTCGACAACCAGGATGCGCTTTGCCATGCGGCAAGCCCCTACACCGTTACGCCAGAGGCCTGCAATTCTTCGCGAACCCCAATCCCCGGCTGACCCCTTCGTTCTGGCGCTTGG
>JBEGOD010000200.1:0-5902 GCA_041182185.1 Pseudomonadota bacterium | reverse complement strand
GGCGACCGCGCCGGGAACGGTCGGCTGGGGCGCACCCGGCTGGAGCGTGGTGGCGGGCGGCGGGGTATTGGCCAGCACGCCGGGGACGCCGCCAGTCGTGGCGGTCCCGCCCTGGGTCTGGGCCTGGCTTTCAGAGCGGACCACGCCATCCTTGTCATAGCTTTCGCGCGCGGAAGTCACCTCGTCCATGTCGAGCTCGATCTGGATCTCGCTTGAAAACTGGCCCGGCCCCAGGATCGGGGTCAGCAATTGGTCCAGCTGGCCGCGCAGCTTGGTTTCCATCCGGGTCTGCAGATCGATCCGGTCGTTGTCCTTGCCGCCATTGCCGCCGCTTTCGGGATCGGACAGTAGCCGCCCCTGCTGATCGACCACCCGCACTGCATCGGGGCTCATCCCCGGAGCCGAGGCGGCGACCAGGTTGACGATTGCGGCGACCTGGCTGGCTGAAAGCTGCCGCCCGCGCGCCATCCGCACCATGACCGAGGCGGTCGGCGGCGCTTCGTCGCGCACGAAGACCGACTTGTTGCCCTCGGCCAGGTGGACGCGGACAGATTCGACCCCGTCGATCTCCTTGATCGTCAGCATCAGCTCGTGCTCGCGCGCCGCGCGCAGCCGTTCGCCTTCCAGTGTGCGGCTGGCGCCCAGCGGCAGGCTGTCGAGCGAGGTTCCGGCTTCGGGCACGGCCAGCGCGCCATCGGCGGCCACGGCCATCCGCGCGCGGTAAAGCTGGTCCTCGGCTACCGACAGCGCGCCGGTGCTGTTGTCGATTGCATAGGCGATCCCGGCGCCGTCGAGCGCGGTCACCACCCCGGCGCGCTGGGCATCGTCAAGCTGGACATAGAGCTGGCGCTGCGGCGGCGCGGAAACGACGGTCCAGGCCAGGGCCGCTACGCCGATCGCGCCAGCACCGACGAACCACGGCACGGCGCGGCGCAGCGCGGGCTGGGCGGTCAGGCTGCGCAGGCGGTCAAGCGGTGCACCGGGGAGCTGGGCGGGGACCAGGTCAGCCATCTCTCAGACCCCCATCCGCATGATATCCTGGTAAGCCGAGAGCAGGCGGTTGCGCACCTGCAGCGTCGCCTCAAAGGCGATCCCGGCTTCCTGGCGGGCCAGCATGACCTTGGCGATGTCGGTCACCTCGCCCTTTTCGTAGGCTTCGGTCAGGGTCGAAGACTTCTTCTGGACATCGCTGACCTGTTCGAGCGCACCCTGCAGCGCCGCGCCGAACCCGCCGGCGGGAGCGGCCGGGGCCTCGGTCGTGGCCGCCGGCTGCTGCAACTGCTGGAGCAGCTGCGAGCGGTCGACGATCTGCTGACGCAGGACCAGGATCTGCGAGACGCTGCCGGCATTGCCGATCCCGCCGATCCCGCTCATCGCCGGCCTCCAGCAACAGCCAGACCGGCATCACGAAAGGCGGCGAGCCGGTAACGCAGCGTGCGTTCCGAAATGCCCAGTTCGCGCGCGGCGGCGATGCGGTTGCCGCCCACGGCGGCGAGCACTTCCATGATCGCTTCGGCTTCGGACTGCTGGACCACCGCCGAAAGCCGGCGTGGCTGGTCCTGGACCAGTACCGGCGCTCCGGCCAGGCGGGCTGGCTGATCGAACAGGATCTGCGCCGGGCCGATTTCTTCGGCCCCATCGGCCAGCAGCAGCGCGCGGCGGATCACGTTTTCCAGGTCGCGGACATTGCCGGGCCAGGCGTGAAGCTTGAGCTTGGCCAGCGCGGCCTCGCCCAGCCAGGGCAGCGCGCGGCCCGGCGGCGTGTGACGCACTGCCATGGCAAAGGCCAGCGGGGCGATATCCTCGGCCCGCTCACGCAAGGGACGCAGCGACAAGGGGAAGACGTTGAGGCGGTAGAACAGGTCTTCGCGGAACCGCCCGGCGGCCACTTCGCTGGGCAGATCGCGGTTGGCGGCGGCGATGATCCGCACGTCGATCTTGATTGGCCGGGTTGCGCCGATCGGCACGACTTCGCCTTCCTGCAGCGCGCGCAGCAGCTTGGCCTGAAGGGCGAGCGGCATCTCGGCAATCTCGTCGAGCAGGAGAGTCCCGCCGTCGGCCGCGCGGAAGAAGCCTTCGCTGGCCTGGGTCGCACCCGTGAAGGCGCCCTTCTGGTGGCCGAACAGCAGGGCTTCCAGCATCGCCTCGGGCATGGCGGCGCAGTTGATCGCGATGAAGGGTCCCTCGCGGCGCGGACTGTGATCATGGATGAAGCGGCTCAGCACTTCCTTGCCGGTGCCGGTCGGCCCGGCAATCAGCACTGGAATCTCGCTGGCGGCCAGGCGCTCGGCCAGGGCCAGGATCGACAGGCTTTCCGGATCGGCGGCAATCGGTGCGCCGGGCCGGGTCAGTGCGGCCAGTGCAGCGGCCAGCGATGCCTCCCCGGAAGGATCGCGGTACGTCAGGTGAAAGCGGCCGCGCCCGTCGAGCCGCCGCAGCAGCGGCTGAGCGGCGCGGGCCAGGGTCAGGGCCGGGGCCGGGCCGACCGGAGCCGGATCCTGGTCCGTGCGCAGGATCGGTCCGCCGCCGGTACCACCCGTCCCCAGCAGCGCCGCCAGCCGCTGGGCCAGGGCGGCATGTTGCCGCTGCACTGTTTCGCTTGAAGCCAAGGCTGTCATTTGCGGTAACCCCCGAGTTAACCATTCCTTCGCGAGCATCCATGCGCGATTCCAAGGAAACGGGGCGCAAACAGCGGCATCCGTTCGGATACCTAGTTCGGCCGATATCCGGTTCTCCCGCTTAAATTCCCGCTGCGCCGGCCGCTCTAGGGGCTGGCAGCCGCGCCGGATGGTCCGCTGGCGGTTTGCAAGACGATCACGGGAGTACCGACAATGAGTGTCATCAATACCAACATCAGCGCGATCAAGGCTGCCAATGCCTCGAACGCCGCCAACAAGATGCTCGGCACCGCCATGGAGCGCCTGTCGACCGGCAAGCGCATCGGCAGTGCCAAGGACGATGCGGCTGGCCTGGCCATCGCCACCTCGATGACCGCGCAGGTCCGCGGCATGAACCAGGGCATCCGCAACTCGAACGACGGCATTGCCCTGGCCCAGACGGCCGAAGGCGCGCTGAACGAAGTCACCAACATGCTGCAGCGTGTCCGCGAACTGGCCGTCCAGTCGGCCTCGGGCACCTATCAGGACGCAACCGACCGCGCCTACATGCAGTCGGAAGTCGATGAGCTGACCGCGCAGATCGACCAGGTCGTCACCAACAGCAAGTTCAACGGCGTTCAGCTGTTCGACGGCACCACCGCCACGGTCACGATCCAGACCGGGGCTGACGGCGCCGATACGGTTGACCTGACCATGGCCGATCTGACCTCGCTGGCCGCCAGCGGCGGTGCGGCGGGTTCCTATGACGTGTCGAGTGCAACGGCCGCCAACGGCCTGCTGACCACGATCGATGGCGAGCTCGACTCGATCAACTCGGCCCGCGCCGGGCTGGGCGCCGGGCAGAACCGCCTTGAATCGGTGGTCAACAACCTGACCAGCAACTCGGCCAACCTGGCCGATGCCCGCAGCCGGATCGAAGATGCCGACTATTCGGCCGAAACGACCGCCATGGCCAAGGCCCAGATCCTCTCGCAGGCTTCGACCGCGATGATCGCCCAGGCCAACCAGAGCCAGCAGAACGTCCTGTCGCTGCTGCGCTAAGCCTGACAGTTACAGCGGGAAGGGGCCGTGCCAGTGGTGCGGCCCCTTTCGCTTGCCCCGCGTAAACGGGACGGTTAAGGGCCGCGGCATCATGCTCAGCACCCTGACCCCCCAGCCCGCCGATGCGCTGCTCGCGCTGATCAAGCTCTATGCCGCCGACTCGCGCGCGGACAAGATCGACCTTGGCGTCGGCGTCTACCGCACCGGCCAGGGCGACACCCCGGTGTTCGGCGCGATCAAGGCGGCCGAGCAGCAGCTGGTCGATACGCAGCAATCCAAGAGCTACCTGGGCCCCGAAGGCGACATGGGCTTTGTCCATGCGCTGATGCCCTATGTGTTCGGCGCCGAAAATCCGACCATGGACGGCCGAATCGAAGGGATGCAGACCCCCGGCGGCACGGGCGGGGTGCGTCTTGCCGCGGCGCTGGCCAAGCGGGCCGGTTCGCCCCGGATCTGGATGGGCACGCCAAGCTGGCCCAACCATGCCCAGATCTTCGCCGACCTGGGGTTGGAGCTGAAGACCTTTACCCATTCGACCCCGGCTGGCGTGATCGACATGGATTCGCTGCGCGCCGCGATTGCTGCGGCCGACGCGGGCGATGCGGTCCTGCTGCACGGCTGCTGCCACAACCCCAGCGGCATCGACTACAGCGAAGCCCAGTGGGACGAGATTGCCGCGCTGGTCGCCGAAGCCAGGCTGCTGCCGGTGCTGGACCTGGCCTATCAGGGCCTGGGCCAGGGCATGGAAGCGGATGCCTATGGCCTGCGCCGCGTCCTCGCCGCCGTGCCTGAAGCGCTGATTGCCTATTCCTGCGACAAGAATTTCGGGATGTACCGTGACCGCGTCGGCGCGGTCTATGCGATGGTGTCCGATCCGGCCCACCTGCCCGCGGTACTCTCGCACGGCTATGCCCTGGCCCGCGCGGCCTGGTCGATGCCGCCCGATCACGGTGCCGCCGCCGTCCGCCTGATCCTGGCCGACCCCGCGCTGGTCAAGCTGTGGCTTGACGAGCTCGACACCATGCGCACCCGCATGCGCCAGGTCCGCGCGCGGCTGGCCGAAGCCGGCATGGCGGGCAGCGTCAATCTGGTCCCGCTGGGCTCGCAGAACGGCCTGTTCTCGATGCTGCCGCTCTCGGGTGAGCAGATCCTCAAGCTGCGCGAGGAGCACGCGATCTACATGGCGGGTTCGGGGCGGATCAATGTTGCCGGGCTGACCATGGGCAATATCGACAAGTTCATCGCCGCCGTTGCGGCGGTCAGCGCCTGACATGAATCGCCAGCCGGTCCTCGAAGGGGAGCGGTTGCTGCTTCGTCCCCTTGTCCCGGATGACTGGGACGCGCTGTTCGCCGTCGCCAGCGATCCGGAAGTCTGGGCGATCCATCCGCAGCATGATCGCTGGCAGGAACCGGTGTTCCGCCGCTTCTTTGCCGATGCCCTGGCGCGCGGCGGGGCGCTGGTGGTCATCGACAAGGCCAGCGGCGTGGTGGTCGGCTCGTCGCAGTACAAGCCTGAAGCCGATCGGACGGTCGAGATCGGCTGGACTTTCCTGGCCCGCAGCCACTGGGGCGGCAGCTTCAACCGCGAGATGAAGCGGCTGATGCTGGTTCATGCCTTCCAGTTCGTCGACTGCGTCGAATTCCGCGTGGGCGAAAGCAACCTGCGCTCGCAGCGCGCGATGGAGAAGATCGGTGGGCGCCTGACCGGCCGCTTCGACATGGTCGAAACCCCGGGCGAGCCGATGCGTCACGTTATCTTCGAGATCACCCGCGAAAGCTTCGCGAGCGGGCCGCTTAACCCCTGAGCGCCTGCATCCGCTGAAGATAGCGCGCCAGCACGTCGATCTCCAGGTTGACCGCGTCGCCGGCCTTGAGGCCGCCCAGCGTGGTCACATCGCCGGTATGCGGGATGATGTTGAGCATGAAGCGGCAGGTGCCATCGGCCTCGTCCGTCACGGCATTGACCGTCAGCGAGACGCCATCGACCGTGATCGAGCCCTTGGGCGCCACGTAAGGCGCAAGTTCCTTGGGCGTGGCGATCCAGAACTGGACCGAGCCGCCGGTATCCTCGCGCGACACGACCCGGCCGACCGCATCGACATGGCCGGTCACGATATGCCCGCCCAGCTCGTCACCCAGCCTGAGCGCCTGTTCGAGGTTGAGCCTGCGCCCGGCAGTCCACTGGTCCTGCGCGGTGCGGCTGACTGTTTCGCCCGAAACATCAACCGCGAACCAGGCATCCC
>JBEGOD010000199.1:0-3259 GCA_041182185.1 Pseudomonadota bacterium | reverse complement strand
CGCTGGCGAGCCAGGCCATCCCGGCCATCACCGGCAGTCCCAGCGCCGCAAGGGCGTGGCCTGATGGGCGGTCGCGGCCCACGGCGGGCATCAGTCCTCGACCAGATCCTGCAGCTTGGTCATCAGTGCCTGGATCCGGGTCGCTGCTTCGGTGAAGGTGTTCACGTCGTCGCGCTTGTTGTTGGCGCGGGCTTCCTTGGCGGCATCGACATAGCCTTCCAGATCGACCTCCAGCGCATCGACCAGCATTTCGATCTCATCGCTGGTCAGCTTGACGGTGAGGGCCTTGGACATGGGTATTCTCCTGATTTCGCAGAAAGGGTGAGTGCTAGCCGGGACGGCATCAGTTTGCCATCGGGCGCTTTGCGGTCCGGCGGCGGCGGAACAGCAGGACCGTGCCGAGCAGGCACGAGGCCAGCGCCAGCGCGGCAAAGCCGATCAGCAGCGGGTGGTGGGTATCCTCGCGGGTTTCGAGGTCCATGATGTGCAGGCCCCACATGAAGTCATAGAACCGCCACCAATCGGTACGGATCGCCTCGATCTCGCCCGTATCGCGGCCGACATAGACATGGGTGCCATTGGCCAGGGTGACTTGCCAGGCGGGGATCGGCTTGCGGAAGTCTGGCGGGGACCGTTCGGCCGGGAACAGCCGCACCGATATCACCTTGTCGCCACCCTTGACGCCGTGGCGGACGGCGTCGCGAGCTTCGGCTGCGTCAACGGGTGGCAGCATGGTCTGGCCCGGCGCGCCCAGGTCGATGCGGCGGATCGAGCCGTCCATGAACGTGGCGATCAACACCGATCGCCCGCGCTGGTCAAGGATCCGCCCTTCGCGGATCAGCGTGTCGCCAGCGCTGCCGCCAAGTTGCACTCGCACCGGCGCGGGCCGATGCTCAAGCCGCAGCGAAGTGCCGCGCACTTCCTCGATCGGGCGGGCGACCATCACCAGTCCGGACAGCGTCCACAGCAGCAGCGGCACGCCAACCAGCCAGCCCAGCCAGATATGCCAGCGGGCGGATTTCTGCATGAGGGTACGGCGGGCCATGGTCAGCCTATGGCCCGCCTTGTGCTTTTATCGCAAGCCCGGGCAGCGCTCAGATGTGGATCGGCTTGCCGGTTACCGCCATGGCCGCTTCCTTGACCGCTTCGCTGTGGGTCGGGTGGGCATGGCAGGTATAGGCGATGTCTTCGGATGTCGCGCCGAATTCCATGGCCAGGGCCGCTTCCGCGATCATCGTTCCAGCCAGCGAGGCGATCGCCCAGACACCCAGCACCTTGTCGGTCTTGGCGTCGGCAATCACCTTCACGAAGCCATCGGACTCGTGATTGGTCTTGGCGCGGCTGTTGGCCATCATCGGGAACTTGCCAACCTTGATCTCACCCTTCTCACGGGCCTGCTCTTCGGTCAGGCCGACGCCGGCGAATTCCGGATTGGTATAGACCACGCCGGGGATCACGTCGTGATTGACGATCCCGACCCCGGTGGCGATGTACTCGGCCACGGCAATGCCCTCGTCCTCGGCCTTGTGGGCCAGCATCGGGCCCGGAATCACGTCACCGATCGCGCGCACGCCATCGACCTTGGTGCGGAAATCATGCCCGGTCTCGATCTGCCCGCGCGCGTTGACTTCCAGCCCGATCTTCTCGAGGCCCAGGCCCTGGGTGTTGGGCCGCCGGCCAATCGCGACCAGCACGCAGTCGGCTTCGATGGTTTCAGCCGCGCCGCCCTTGGCGGGCTCGAGCGTCAGCGTGGCCTTCTTGCCCTTGACGCTCGCGCCGGTGACCTTGGTGCCGAGCTTCAGCTCCATGCCCTGCTTCTTGAAGATCTTGGCGGCTTCCTTGCGGACGTCGATGTCCATGCCGGGAAGCAATGCATCGAGAAATTCGACCACGGTGACCTTGGCGCCCAAGCGGCGCCAGACCGAACCCATTTCAAGCCCGATCACGCCGCCGCCGATCACCACCAGATGCTCGGGCACCTTGCTCAGCGCCAGCGCGCCGGTGCTGTCGACGATCACACCCTTGTCGTTGTCGACCTCGACGCCCGGGAGCGGGGTGACGCTCGATCCGGTGGCGATTACCACTTCCTTCGCAGTGTAATCCCTAGAACCATCTGGGCCCGCGACGGTGACGGTATGGGTATCCTTGAAGCTGCCATAGCCCTTCAGCCAATCGACCTTGTTCTTCTTGAACAGGAACTCGATCCCGCCGGTCAGGCCCTTGACTGCTTCGGCCTTGTCAGCCTGGAGCGCGCTCAGATCGAGCTCGACCTTGCCCAGCTTCACGCCGTAGCGGGCGAGGGTGCCATTGGCGGCCTCCGCGAACTTTTCCGAACCGTGCAGCAGTGCCTTGGAAGGAATGCAGCCGACATTGAGGCAAGTTCCGCCCAGCGTCTCGCGGCTTTCCACGCAGGCCGTCTTCAGACCGAGCTGGGCAGTGCGGATCGCGCCGACATAGCCGCCCGGGCCGGCGCCGATGAAGATCACGTCATAGTCGTATTCAGCCATGGTCGGGTCCTTACAGGTCGATCAGGATGCGGGTAGGGTCCTCGATCGCTTCCTTGATGATCTTAAGCGCGGTCACGGCTTCGCGGCCGTCGATCAGGCGGTGGTCATAGGACAGCGCCAGGTACATCATCGGGCGGATCACGATCTGGCCATCACGCACGACCGGGCGGTCCTCGATCCGGTGCAGGCCCAGCACGGCCGACTGCGGCGGGTTGATGATCGGGGTGCTCATCAGGCTGCCGAACACGCCGCCGTTGGAGATGGTGAAAGTGCCGCCGGTCATGTCGGCCATGGTCAGCGTGCCGTCCTTGGCCTTCTTCCCATATTCGCCGATCGCCTTTTCGATCCCGGCAAAGCTCAGCTCCTGGCAATCGCGCACCACCGGCACGACCAGCCCGTTCGGGGCCGAGACCGCGACCGAGATGTCGACATAGGGGTGATAGACGATCTCATCGCCCTCGATCCGGGCGTTGACCGCCGGAATGTCCTTCAGCGCCAGGCAGGCGGCCTTGGCGAAGAAGCCCATGAAGCCCAGGCGCACGCCGTGCTTCTTTTCGAAGGCGTCCTTGTAGGTGTTGCGCGCCGCGATCACCGCCGACATGTCGCAGTCGTTGAAAGTGGTGAGCAGGGCTGCGGTATCCTGCGCGTCCTTCAGGCGGCGCGCGACCGTCTGGCGCAGGCGGGTCATCTTGACCCGCTCTTCGCCGCGGTTGCCCGCAGCGACCGGGGCAGGAGCGGGCGCTGCAACGCCC
>JBEGOD010000198.1:0-20878 GCA_041182185.1 Pseudomonadota bacterium | reverse complement strand
GAAGCCTATCCGACCATGATGCAGTACCTGCCCAGCGGCCTGTTGGGGCTGGTCTTCGCCGCACTGATGGCAGCGGTTGTTGCTTCGACCGCGTCCAAGATTAATTCGATCGCGACGATCTTCACGCTGGATCTCTACGCCAAGTTCCGCGGCATCGATAGCAAGGTAGAAGACCATCCCGGCCGCTCCGAGCGCGAGGCTCATCTCGTGCTGGTCGGCCGTGTGACAGCCGCCGTTGCCACGCTACTCGCCTTGATTGCGGCGCGGCCGCTGCTTGGTGGGTCGGACCAGGCGTTCCAGTTTATCCAGGAATTCTCTGGCTTCTTCACACCCGGCATAACGGTGATCTTCTTGCTGGGCCTGTTCTGGAAGAAGGCCAGCGAGGCTGGCGCGATCGGGGCGGCCGCGGCGTCGGTCATCCTGTCCTACCTGTTCAAGGTATACTTGCCGGACGTCCCCTTCATGGACCGGATGGGTATCGTGTTCCTTGCCGCGCTGGCTTTGGCGGTGGTCCTGTCCTTTGCGATGCCGGCCGCTGCCAATGCCGACCGTATCAGCACTGAGGGCGTAACCTACAAGACCAATGGCAGCTTCAACTTTGCTGCGGTGGCGGTAGTTGCCATTCTGGTCGCACTCTACGCCACCTGGTGGTAGGCACATGGACGCACTGCAGTTCGAGCTGATCGCGACGATCCCCGCCCAGTGCGAATTGGGGGAAGGGCCAGTCTGGGATGGACGGATCGGTGTCCTCTGGTTTACCGATATTCAACAGTCCAAGCTGCTGAGTCTCGAGTGGCCAAGCCGAAAGCTGTCCAGCTTCGACGTGCCCGAGCGCCTGGGTTCGCTTGGCTTGACCCCTGATCCTGAGCGGCTGGTTTGCGCCCTTGCAAGCGGCTTTGCTTGGTTTGAACCGCACAGCGGCAAATGCAGCTGGATCAGCCGGACCGAGCCCCAATATCAGGGCATCCGGATGAATGACGGCCGCGTAGATCGTGCGGGCCGCTTCTGGGCAGGCAGCATGGTCGAAAGGCGCGAACTTTCTGCCGGGCGGGGCGGAGCGCTTTATCGGCTCGATAGCGGCACCGGACGAGGCCCAGAAATCCTGTTTGGCGGATTCTCGATCAGCAATTCGATCTGCTTCTCTCCCAGCGGCGACCAGCTCTACTTTGCCGACACACCTACCCGCGAAATCCGGGTGTTCGATTGCAATCCCGAAACTGGTGCTCTCGGTAACAGTTGTCGTTTCGCAGCGCCTGATGGACCAGGTTCTCCTGATGGTTCCGATGTCGATGCGGCGGGGCGGCTGTGGAATGCCGAGTGGGGTAGCGGCCAGGTCACCGTCTATCAGATCGACGGATCGGTGCTTGCTCGGGTTGTCTTGCCGGTATCCCAGGTGACCTGCATCGCCTTTGGCGGAGACTCATATGACACGCTGTTCGTCACCACGGCCCGCGAAGGTTTGTCGGCTGAGCAACTCGAGCGGGAGCCGCAGGCTGGCGATGTGTTCATTTACCGGACCAATGCCCGCGGGTTGCCTGCCACTCCATTTGCCGGCTAGCACGGGAGAAAGTCGATGATGCGGTCGGTGGTGCTTGTAGGGGCCTTGGCTATGTCTGCTGTGCATGCCGTTGCGGCGGCGCAGACCCTCGCCTTCGGTCCGGCCTTGTCAGAAGGTGCTGTACTGCAGCGCGGCCAGCAGATCGATATTTCCGGAATTGCTGCCCCAAAGGCGGGCATCAGCGTGACGCTTGGCGAGGAACGGCGCGATGTGAAAGCAGACCGAACGGGGCGGTGGCGGGCAATATTTCCTGCCCGTTCCGCTTCTGACGGTGTGTCTTTGTCCGCTGTCTCGGGAGCGGAGCGCCTCGAACTCCGGAACATCGCGATCGGGGAGGTTTTCCTGTGTTCTGGCCAGTCGAACATGCAGTTCAGCATGGCCGAGAGCGCGATGAATCTGGGCGACCGAAAGGTTGCAGTCGATCGTTCGATCAGCCTCTTGTCTGTCCCCATCGCAACCGCGCGGGTCGAACAGTCAGCGTTTGCCAAACCGGCATCCTGGACCAATGCCTTTTCGGACTCGGCCGACTTTTCAGCAGTCTGCCTGTTTGCCGGGCGGGCGATTGCCAACGCTCAGAAGGTCAAGGTCGGTCTCGTCGATGCCTCGATGGGGGGCACCCCGATCGAGGCGTGGCTGCCGTACGAGGGGCTCAAGCAGGCTGGTGAGAGTGAGGGTCTGGCAATTCTCGATGCCTTTCGCGCCGATGCCGCAGCTGCGGAAGCGCGCTATGGCCCTCAGCTTGACGGGCTGTGGATCAATCCGCCGCCGCCCAGGCAGGATCGCGACCGCCCGCGGATGGGCTATGCCAACCTGTTTAACGGCATGGTGGCGCCGCTTGCTGGTACCCGCTTTGCCGGAGTGATCTGGTACCAGGGTGAGAACAATACCCGCCGCGACAACCCCCGCGCTGCCTACGAGTTGCGGCTCAAGGCCCTGCTGACGAGCTGGCGCGGCCGCTTCGGGGCTGACTTGCCCTTTGCAATTGTCCAGCTTGCGCCGTTCGGTCCGCTTTCGGACCAACCCGGTGAACACAACTGGGCCGAGGTACGCGAAGCGCAGCGCCAGGTCGCGCTGGAGGATCCGAAGGCCGAGCTGGTTACCACTGTCGATGTTGGCGAACGGCTCGACATCCACCCGCCGCTCAAGAAGCCCGTTGGGCTGCGGTCAGCGGCGGCGTTATCGCACTTGCTGTACGGTACGCCGGTTGAAACACTTGGTCCGCAGCCGGTTGATGCCGTGCGCAAGGGCAATTCCGTTGTGATCAGGATAACGGGCAGCAGCAATGGCCTCATGGCGGCTTCCTGGGGTCGGCCCGGCCCGATGGTCCTGTGCAGCGTAACGGTAACCCCGGAATGCCGCTTCGCCGATGCCAGGATTATATCCGATGGTATTGCGCTTGATGTTCCTGAGGGTTTCGCTCCGGCGCTAGTGCGCTATTGCTGGGGTGCGGCCCCGATCTGCAATGTGTTCGATCGCGCGCAGCGACCGCTGCCGGCATTCGAACTTCCGATCAAGCTGTAAGGCAGACCGAAGGAGCGCATGATGAACGGATTGGGTGCCACCGGACCCGCGCGCGTCGTCGGATTTGGCGAAGTGTTGCTGCGGCTGGCGTCAGAAGCCCCCGCCATGCTGCTGCAGGAAATGCGCCTTGAGGCAACTTTCTGCGGAGCCGAGGCCAATGCTCTCGTCGCCCTGGCTGGCTTTGGCCACCCAGTGCGAATGGTGACTGCCCTGCCGGATAACCGACTGGGTGACGCGGCGGTTCGCACGCTCCAGAGCTTCGCTGTGGACGTCGCCGCTGTCCGGCCGGGCGATAGCCGGATCGGGCTGCTGTTCCTGCAACCGGGCGCCATGTCGCGTCCGTCGGCAATTACTTACGACCGGGCAGGGTCCGCCTTCGCGACTATCGATCCAGCTGCCTATGACTGGCGTGCGATCCTCGCAGGTGCAGAGTGGCTATTCGTCAGCGGGATTACCGCCGCATTGGGGGATGCGGGGCTTTCCGCCTTGCGCGCCGCAATTCAGACAGCGCGGTCGCTTGGCGTCAAGATTGCCTTTGACACCAATTACCGTCCGACGCTGTGGCGGGGCCGCGAAGAGCTTGCCGCCAAGGTGCTCTACGAATTGAGCTGCGAGACAGACCTGCTGTTCGCCGGTCGCCGCGCCGTGGCGATGATGACCGGTAGCCGCTTCGATCACGCTGATCCCACGGAAGGATTCCTTGCAGCGGCCGAGACAATGTTTGAGCGTGCGCCAAAACTCCACCACATCGCCTCTACCCGCCGTACCCTTCATTCCACAGATCGCCAGGAGATCGTCGGCCTTTTGGCGGACCGCGATGGTCTTTCGATTAGCCCCGCCATAGAGTTGCAGGCGATAGTTGACCGGGTCGGCACAGGCGATGCGTTTGCTGGCGGCGTAGTCCACGGTTTGATCACGGGCATGGACCGGCAGCAGACGGCCGATTTCGCCGCGGCTTGCTCTCAGTGGGCTCATTCTGTTCCGGGCGACTTCCTGCGCGCCAGCATAGACGACATCACCGCGCTGATGAGCGGCGGCGGCGACGTTCGGCGCTGAACGCGAGAGGTTATTGGTGCCGACCCAAAAGCCTGGAATGCGCCTGATCGAAGGCGGCACCTTCACCAAGGGGTCTGAGGCCTTTTATCCCGAGGAGCGCCCGCTGCGGCGGGTTCGGGTAGACAGCTTCTGGATCGATGAGACCCCGGTGACCAACCGCGACTTCGCCCGCTTCGTCGAGGCCACCGGCTACCGCACCGTGGCAGAGGTTGCGCCTGATCCGAAGGACTACCCAGGACTGCTGCCCGAACATGCCCAACCCGGCGCGCTGGTCTTCACCAAGACGTCGCGTCCAGTGCCGCTGAGCGACTACCACCTGTGGTGGGTCTTCACTCCGGGGGCCGACTGGCGCCATCCTTTGGGGCCGGAAAGCGATCTTGACAGTCTCGACCTGTGGGATCACCCGGTGGTCCAGGTCGCTTATGCCGATGCCGAGGCCTATGCGAAATGGGCTGGCAAGGGTCTACCGACCGAGGCCGAGCATGAGTATGCCGCGCGCGGCGGGCTGGAGGGCAAGGAATTCGCCTGGGGCGACGAGTTGGCACCCGGCGGGCAGATGCTGGCCAATTACTGGCAGGGCCTGTTCCCCTTTTCCAACACCCGCGAGGACGGCTGGGAACGGACCTCTCCTGTGCGGACCTATCCACCCAACGGCTACGGGCTCTACGACATGATCGGCAACGTCTGGGAATGGACTGCAGACTGGTGGGTGGAGAACCCGGCCAAGACGCTCAAGGCTAAAAAACCGGGCCAGTCCTGCTGTGCGAAGAACCCCCGCGGCGGCAAGCTGAAAGACAGCTTCGATCCCTCGCAGCCGCAAGTGAAGATCGGCCGCAGGGTGATCAAGGGCGGCTCACACCTCTGTGCGCTTAACCACTGCCAACGCTTTCGCCCCTCCGCGCGCCATCCTGAGATGGTCGATACCTCGACCAGCCACATTGGGTTTCGATGCGTGTTGCGGTTGCGGTCGCGATAGGATGGGGCCTAAGGCTAGGCAGGGCCGTATTGGGATCAAACTCCCCAAACACACGCAGCGCGTATTTCACGCAAAATCACACAACGAAGATCGATCAAGATACTGATATTAAGTCATTCTATAAATCTGACCCCCGGTCGTTAATTCGCGGGTGCGTGAATTTTGGATCGAGAGCGGTGTCCCACTCGAACCCTTTATAGTTTTACCCTCCCCCCCCCTGGGGCGTGAAAAATCCTGCCAGCCAGGCAGCAGGTCGAGGGCTGTAACCGGTGTAACCGATGTAACGCGAAAATCCGTAATAGGGACATTCGCGCGCGCGTAGGACGATTAACAGTATTACCGGTTACATCGGTTACACGAGTTACACTTAGAAGATCGGGCCGCCGGCTCGGGGTTTAAGTTCAATCCCCTGGTAGACCTTCTGGACCTGACCTTCGGCACGCATGGGCTTGGCACGTAGCCCCCGCTTGGCCAGTTTGGAGCCGAACTGCTTCGATGTGCCGGCCACCTCACCATGGCTGGTCGCGTAGGCCTGCCAGTCATTGTACAGCTTGGATGCAGTCTCAAACAGCGCCCCACTGCCCAGTTCGACCCGGCAGCGCTCCGACAACCACTGCCCTAGGAAGTCCTGCTCGTTAAAGTAGTCCTCCGTTGCCGCCCGTACAATTTCTGGCCGGGACAGCCCGTTTGCTTGCCAGTCGAGACAGCCATCGATCATCCACTGCAGGATTTGCGGCCATTCTGCTTTCAGCTTCTGCTCAAGCTGCCGATCGGGATGCTCAGGCTTGAATGTGAACGGAATGATGTTGAACCGGCGCCGTGCGGCGTCATCAACATTGGCCAGCACCGGTGCGTGGTTGCCGACGATCAGCAGCTTGAACTGCGGGGTGAACTCGAAGAAGTCTTGGCGCATGAACCGGGCACTGATCCGGTCACCGCCGGTCAGCTGTTTGATCCGCGCTTCCGCCCAGGCCCGGCCTTCTTCGGTTTCGGAAGCGGAGACAAGGCGCGCACCTTTAAGCATGGCAAGGTCGGTAGGATGACGATCACTTTTGGAAGCCGTGAACGTGTCCATGCCTGCCGTGGTGGCGTAATCGCCGAGGATGGCCGAAGCGGTATTCAAGAAGACGCTCTTCCCGTTGCCGCCGGGGCCATAGACGAAGAACAAGGCATGTTCGCGCGTGTCACCGGTCAGCATGTAACCACAGGCCTGCTGAAGGTAGCGGATCATGCTTTCATCGCCGCCGGTCGCCTCGTGCAGGAAGCGCAGCCACAATGTTGGCTCACCGGGCGAAGGCGAACACCCAGTCAGCTTGGTGATGCCATCAGCCTGCAGAGGCGCACGCAAATTGCCAGTGCGCAAATCAACCGTGCCATCCGGCGTGCCCAACAAGAAGGGATCCTTGTCCCAGAACACGGCGGTAACAGCATGCGCTGGGTGTGCCCTAGCAAAACTCTCAGCACCATTAGCGACACTGGCCTTGCTGACCTTGGGGTCACCATCGCTCAACTTGCGTGCGATCAACCGGGCGTAATGGTGCGCCAGCTTCACCTCGTTGCGCTGCCAATAGACCCCGGTCCACTGATGCCACTTGCCGGCGGAGTGGCAGAACTTCAGCGTGTCACGGTTGATCGCAGTGAAACAAGAAGCAATCACATCCTCCGATGGCTTGCTGCCGCCCGTATAGTTCTCCAGATCCTTCAGGTTGACGATGTCCCGGCTGGACCGGCGCGGCTGGGTCATTCCCTTCTTCATGCCGGAAGCGATGGTCGGCTCGATTTCCGCTGGATCCAAGCCGATGGTGCGCGCAACGGCCCCCAACTGCTCGGCAACCATTTGGGCATCGAGCCGGCCACCCGCGACAATCTGCCCGAGCTTCAATGCCGCGATGTTGAGACGGTGATTGCGCTGGCCTTCGGGGGATGACGTCAGTTCGCGCAATTCGGAATTGAGGGCTGCCGTAGCCCAGTTGTTGCTCGTGCTATCGGTTTGCCGTTTCATCGGTGCACGTTGCATGGGCACAGGTGGGGCAGGTTCGGGCTGCTGGGGAGTGTCGTCCAGGGCTTCAATCAGCCATTCCGGCATGTCGGCGATCTCGAACTGGCCCGGCGGGTTCTCCCAGGCATAGATAGCGCCGCTGGGATGGATGCTTCCGGGGGCAACGATGTAGCCCCCGTCACCGCGTATATCCATGCCAGGCAGGAATCCTGCACGGTTGGTCACAATATGACCGGGATGACGGAAGTAGACGTGCAGGCCTTTGCCCGTTCGCACCGTCAGCGTGTCAGGCAAGCTGCGACGCTCTGCCTCCGCAATGGCGTCCGTACTGTCCAGGTCCAGAACGACAAGTTCACTGACCTTGCCAGTGACGATCCCGATATTGGCGTTGGGTGTAGCCTTGAACCATGCCTCGACCTTGCTGCGCGAGGCGCGCCTCTTCTGATGGGCCTGCCAGGCGATGTAGGGGCGTTTGCCGGCCGCCTTCAGTGGGATCAAGCTGAACCCCATGTCGTGTAGTGCTAGCCAGTTCTGGCAGTCGGGAGCCGGGCTTGCAGCCGGCTCTTGTTCGGCGGTATCCATGCCTTTGTGTGTCCTCTTGAGTGGTAGGGGACACGACAAAAGTCATCATTTTTGACCGCTCGAAACGTTCCAAGCGGTCGCCGGTCAGAACCGGTTTCGGAGTCTCACTGGGTTGAAGGGTTCAACCCTACCAGCTACGCTTGCTACCTCCGCGCTGAGATGACGGCAGACGAATGATCGTCGCCATCGCTTTGGCGAGGTTGCCAGACACCGGCTCGCCCTCAATGTCCTGGTCCTTGAACCAGTCGACCAGCACCTCCTTCTTCGACTGATCCAAATTGTCGATGCCGTTTTCGGCAATCGCCCGCTGGATGAGCTCGAGGTAGGGCGTGGTGTAATCGGTGGGTTTGATCGGCTTGGGCGGCGGCAGCGTCCAGATTGCCTCGACCATGAACCGCGGGATCTGGATGTCGATATATTGGCCGTCCTGCAGCTCCAGCCGTTCGGGCAGGTTGCCATCGTCCACATGCAGTACCCCGCTGATCCAGTGCTCCGGCGGGATCCAGACCAGCTGGCTGGAGTGGAATATCCATTCCCGCGCATCGCGATCCGGAAAGACTGGATTGCGGCTGTTGGAGTGGCGGCCCTGCGCATGCACGCTGCCCTGGCGCAAGGCCTGCCAAAGCTGGCGGGAGGCATCGAGGTTTATGTTCTGCCAGCGTGACGACCCGGACGCGGTCGGTGAGAGCAGCTTGCCGATATCGAGCACGACCTTTTCACCGGTCGCCGCCTCATGCCGGGCCCGGCAAATCCGGCAGATATACCGGTAGGTTTGATCAAGGGACCAGAGGGTGCGGTCGAGTGTGTCGATGGGCATTTGTGTTCCGAATCACGAGCGGGAGAGACCGGAACATAAAATGAACATAGGTGCCCGGCAAGGCCACCACCACGCAATGGGTTGAACCGTTCAACCCTTCTGGGGGTAAGGCTGTGAACTACAGGAGAACCCCTTCGAACGTAGCGGGATACTGCCGGATTCGGCGATGCTGCGGCCATGATCAAAGCCGACAATTTTATTATCGCCAGCGCCAACGACGACATGCCCAGATATGGGGCCATGAAGCGTCCGAATGCTCTCCATCCCAGCCTGATGACGCCTGCTGAGCGGCGCTCTGAACTTTGCGCAATTCTGGGTCTGGGCATTGTCCGCCTGCACCTGCGGAGCCGAGGGCAACTGTCCCCTGAAAGCGGAGACTTTCCGCTACACTTCACGCCCGAACAGAGCGGTAGTGCGGCTCCAACTCGAAGGAGAGCTGCATGACCAACACCAATCCGATCCCAGCGCGCCTGGCAGCGCTGAAGACCATGTCTGGCGCTGAACTGAAGAAACAATGGCGCGCCCTGTTCGACACCGAGCCGCCGTTGTTCAACCGGCGCTACATTGAGACCAGGCTGGGCTACCGCATTCAGGAGCTGACCCATGGCGGACTGAAGCCGGAGACAATCCGGCGCCTGCAGGAGCTGGGCGAGCAGCTCGACGGCGGCAACATTGCCACCCGCCGTATTCGCACGGATCTTAAACCCATCATCGGCACGCGCCTGATCCGTGAATGGCAGGGCACCGAACACTGCGTCACTGTCACGCGCGACGGGTTCGAATGGCAGGGCCGGCCCTACAAATCTCTGTCGGCCATTGCCCGGACCATCACCGGCACGCGCTGGAACGGCTGGGTCTTCTTCGGTCTTAAGCATCACAGGAGGGCGGCATGAACGCGCCAATTACGCGCAAGCTGCGCTGTGCGGTCTATACGCGCAAATCATCGGAAGAAGGGCTCGAGCAGGAGTTCAACAGCCTCCACGCCCAGCGGGAGGCCTGCGAGGCCTTTATCGCCAGCCAGCGTAACGAATGCTGGGTGCTGGTGCGCGACCAGTATGACGACGGCGGGGTATCTGGTGGGACGCTGGAACGCCCGGGGCTGAAGCGGCTGCTCTCCGATATCGAAGACGGGCTGGTTGACGTGGTGGTGGTCTACAAGATTGACCGCCTGTCGCGCTCGCTGATGGACTTCGCCAAGCTGGTCGAGGTGTTCGACCGGAACGAGGTGACGTTCGTGTCAGTCACCCAGTCGTTCAACACGACGACCAGCATGGGCCGGCTCACACTCAACGTTCTGCTATCATTCGCCCAATTTGAGCGCGAAGTGACCGGGGAACGCATCCGCGACAAGATTGCGGCCTCCCGCGCCAAGGGTATGTGGATGGGAGGCTGCCCGCCGCTCGGTTATGACGTTGTCGCCCGCAAGCTGGTGATCAACGATATCGAGGCCAGCCATGTCCGCTACATCTTCGACCAATTTTCCCAGTGCGGGTCGGCAACGGTCATGTTGCGCGATCTCAGGAACCGCGGGATCACCACCAAGCAGGGTGGGATCATTACCAAGGGGTTCCTGCACCGGCTCATGAACAACAGGGTTTATCTGGGCGAAGCCGTTCACAAGGGCACCAGCTATCCCGGTGAGCACAAGGCGATCATTACGCAGGAGGCGTGGGACAAGGTCCACGCGATCCTCACCGAGAGCCCTCGCAAACGGGCGGCGCATACGCGCTGCAACACACCTGCATTGCTGAAAGGCCTGCTGTGGGGTCCGGATGGCGCGGCGTTCTCGCCCACCCACACCCGGAAGGGTGGCAAGCTATACCGCTACTATGTCAGCCAGTCCGTGCTGCGTCATGGCGCCGGTGTCTGTCCCGTTGGCCGTGTTCCAGCCGCCGAGATCGAGAGTGCGGTGATCGAGCAGCTGCGGGCAATCTTCCGGCAACCGGAAATCCTGGCCGGATCGACAAAGGCAGCCAAAGGCCATCTGCCAGTAATTACCGAGGAGGAGGCCCGGATGGCGCTGACCACGCTCGATCCCATGTGGGATGAACTGTTCCCGGCCGAGCAGACCCGCATCGTGCAAATGCTGGTCGAGCGGGTCGATATCGGCACCGAGGGTTTTGACGTCCAGCTGCGGCTCGACGGCATGGCCGCATTTGCACAAGAGATGAGGCAGGCAGCATGAGCGACACCGAGATTGTAACCGTCCACGTGCCCTTCCACATTCGCAAGCGCGGCGGCCGCAAAGAGATGATCCTGCCCGATGCGGCGCTCACCAAGCACCGACATGTCGACAACACCCTGATCAAGGGTCTCGCCCGGGCTTTCCGGTGGAAGCGGATACTCGATACTGGCGTATGTCCGACCCTTGGCGATCTTGCCGCACAGGAAAAGATCTCGCCGTCCTACCTCACGCGCGTTCTGCGGCTGACCCTGCTGGCGCCCGACATCATCGATGCAATTCTCGACGGGCAACTAGGTCCGGACACCACGTTGGCCACGTTGATGGACCCGTTTCCGATCGATTGGGATGAGCAAAGATTGGATGACAGATTCTCCAGGTCATGATCGCACCGTGTTCCAACCCGAAGCTGTCGGCCCCAGAAAATGGCTGAAATGCAGGCAATTATCTGCTCTTCACCGAACCCGGTTTAGGTAACAGCTTTGGAGAAAATGCGACGTAGGAGAACACTTTTTGCCCCTAGCCCCAGAGGCGAGGTGAATAGCCCACCGCCATAACCCTTGAATACAACAGGATTTTTGAGGGCCGCCCCAGAAAGAGAATACTTTCATAGGGTTAAATGGCGGAGAGGGTGGGATTCGAACCCACGGTACGGTTACCCGTACACCGCATTTCGAGTGCGGCGCATTCGACCTCTCTGCCACCTCTCCGCAGAAGTGATCGGGACGGCGCCAGGGCCGGCCTCCGGTCGGGAAGCGCGCGGTTAGCCGATGAACCCGGGCTTGCCAAGCCCTTGCTTGGTGAAAATGGGGGATCGGGCCAATCCCGGCGTTGTTTCGCGCCTGCACAATCCCTATATTGCGCCCAATGGAACGGGCGACCTTCTTTTCTCCCCAGGCCGGCAAGAACGTCGATGCCCCGGAGCGCGCCCAGGCGCGGTTCGGGATCGGTGATGTCGTGCGCCACCGGGTGTTCGATTTCCGCGGGGTGATCTTCGATATCGATCCGGTCTTCGCCAATAGCGAGGAATGGTACGAATCGATCCCCAAGGAAGTGCGCCCGCACCGCGAACAGCCGTTCTATCACTTGCTCGCCGAGAACGGTGACAGCAGCTATGTCGCCTATGTCAGCCAGCAAAACCTGCTGGCCGATGGCGAAGGCGGCCCGGTCGACCATCCTTCGCTGGATGAATTGTTCGAGGATTTCCGGAACGGGCGCTACCGCCTGCGCCGCTCGATGACGCACTGACGACCAGGCCGGCGTTCAGCCCTTCAGCTTCCACCCGCTGCGCAGCAGGCCATAGACCAGACCGGCCAGCGCCACGTTCAGTACGCCCAGCCCGAGCGCGCCGTGCAACACGGCCAGGTTGGTATCACCGATATCGCTCTGCCCCAGGAAGCCGAAGCGGAAGCCCGAGATCACGTAGAAGAACGGGTTCAGGCGGCTGATCGTCTGGAACAGCGGGGCCAGGTTATCAATCACGTAGAACGTGCCCGAGAGCAGCGAGAGCGGCGCGATCACGAAGTTGGTGACCGCCGCGTTGTGATCGAACTTTTCCGCCCACAGCGAGGTCAACAGCCCGACCATGGCCAGCATGGTCGCCCCCATCAGCCCAAACCAGGCCACCGCCCAGGGATGCGCCAGGGTCAGGTGAACGCCCGGCCACAGCAGCATCGCGCCATACAACGCCAGGCCGACCAGCACCGCGCGGGTCACGGCGGCGCCGACCAGGGCGAGCATCAGTTCGGCATTGGAAAGGGGCGGCATCAGGTAATCGATGATCGTGCCCTGGATCTTGCCGGCCAGGAAACTGAAGCTCGAATTGGCAAATGCGTTCTGCATCATCCCCATCGCGATCAGCCCCGGAGCGATGAACGTGGCGAAGTTGACCCCCAGCACCATCCGCCCTTCGCGGCCCATCGCCACGGTGAAAATCACCAGGAACAGCAGGGTCGTGATCGCCGGAGCCCAGATCGTCTGGGTCTGCACCTTGAAAAACCGGCGGACTTCCTTCATATAGAGGGTCCACAGCCCAAGCCGGTTGAACCGGTGGAATACGGGCACTCCCTGGGCCGGAAATGCACCATGCCCCAGACCCGCAACGGGCATCTGGGGAGCGGCGCTCACGCTTGGGGATACAGGTTGATCAGCCATGCTAGGGCGACTATCGGCAGGTCGCACGAATGGCAAGCGCAAGCCCCTCTGCAAGGGGTGACAGGGAAGTGACACGGGCATGAGCTGGACCGACGAACGGATCGAAAAACGGACCACGATGTGGGAAGGCGGCGCAACCGCCAGCCAGATCGCCGAGGAGCTCGGCGGGGTCAGCCGCAATGCCGTGATCGGCAAGGCGCACCGCCTCGGCCTGAAAGCCCGCCCCAGCCCGGTCAAGCCAAACGAAAAGGAAGCGGCCCCGGCGCCTGCACCGCGCGCACCAAAGGCAGAGGCCCCGCCCCGTCCCGCGCCTGCCCCGCGCCCTGCGCCAGCGGCGGCTCCGGCCCGCCCGGCGCCGACCGCCGCCGCAGCCCCCGGCGTCACGCCGGCTGCACCCACGCCCGGGCCGCGGATAGTCTCGGTTGGGCCCGGCGGCTTCCTGCGCCAGGGCCCCGGTGACCAACAGGCCCCGATCCCGCCGGCCCCGCCGCGCCGCCTGGTGCCGGCCAAGCCCAGCCCCGAAATCGCAGACAAGACCAGCCTGCTGGACCTGAACGACCGCATTTGCCGCTGGCCGATGGGCCACCCGGGTGAGGCTGACTTCCACTTCTGCGGTGAAAAGGTGAATCCCGGCTTCCCCTATTGCGTCGAGCATTGCGGACGGGCCTTCCAGGCCCAGCTGCCGCGCGGCCACCGCCGTCCGCCCCCGCCGCTGCCGTGCGGCGGACCGCGCGTCCGCTGATTGCCGATCGTTAGAGGGGCGGCCGCCCCTTAAATCACGCCTCGTCCTGCCGTTAACCATGGCATGACTACACATGATCCCTCGCTTCATCGCCGTGGCGGCCTGCTTGGCTGGCTTGGCCTGAGCAACCGCGACGATAGCACCGCGTCCGCTGCCGCTTCGGCCCCAGGCGTCGAGCGGCGCCAGTCCGTCCGCGACCGCCATCTTGAAGAGATCGGCGCCTTCCTGAGCTATCACCAGCTTGAGGTGAACGCCCAGACACTGGTTGTCGCGAGCAATTACCTGACCGGCAACGATCCGCAGGTGGTCCGCCTGATCGACCGCAAGGTCCAGGCGCGCGAGCCGGTGACGCTGGATTGGCTGGAAGAAGCGCTCGCTGATCAGGGCATGGGCGACGAAGCCGAACTGCTCGACCGGCTGATGCAGCGGCTCGAACAGGGCGTCGAGGAATTCGGCAAGACCAGCCGCGCCGCGCGCGAAGCGACCAGCGCCTATCACAGCGAGCTGTCGGAACAGGCCGGCGTGCTGGACGCCGTCCCATCGACCGGGGCGGTGATCACCGAGCTGGCCAGCATCACCAAGGCCATGCTGAAGCGCACGCTGGAGATCGAACGGGCGATGCAGCGCAGCGAGGAACAGACCCGCAGCCTCAAGCACAAGCTGGAAGAGACCCGCCGCAGCGCCGAGGAAGACCACCTGACCGGCCTGCCCAACCGCCGCGCGTTCGAGGCGCGCTACGAGGCGGAATACCGCGCGGCTCGCGCGGCAGCCGAACCGCTGTGCGTGGCCTTCTGCGATATCGACCACTTCAAGCGGGTCAACGACACCCATGGCCATGATGCTGGCGACCGGGTGCTCAAGCTGGTGGCCGAGAACCTGGCGCGGATTTCCGACGAGCGCTGCCACGTCGCGCGCCACGGCGGGGAGGAATTTGTCGTGCTGTTCCGCGATTCCACCGTGGACGAAGCCTTCGAAAAGCTCGACCGGCTGCGCGCGGCGCTGGCCGACCGCCGCCTGGTCAACCGCGCGACCGACCTGCCGATCGGGCAAGTGACCTTCTCGGCCGGGATCGCCGATGTCTTTGCCTGCGGCGACCGACGGCTGGCGCTGAAGGCTGCCGATGCCGCGCTCTATCGGGCCAAGCTGGATGGCCGCAACCGGATCTGCGTGGCCGAACCCGACGAGGCCAAGCCGCCGCGCATGGCGGCCTGAACACCGCCAAGAAAAAGGGGACCGCGCGAACGCGGCCCCCTGTTTTCGTTCAGCCCTTGCGGGTGAGGCTTAGTCGTCGCCCTTGAGGAACGCCGGGATATGGTCGGGGTTGCCGCCCTCTTCCCGGCGCGGACCACGTTCGCCGCCGCGACCACCACGGTCGCCACCACGGCCACCACGGTCGCCGTCACGGCGCGGACGGCGGTCGCCGCCACGGTCGCCGCGATCACCGCGATCGCCGCGCGAAGCGCGTGAACCGCGCGGCGGGCGGGTATCTTCCAGCTCTTCACCGGTTTCCTGATCGACAACGCGCATCGACAGGCGAACCTTGCCGCGCGGATCGATCTCGAGGACCTTGACCTTCACGGCCTGGCCTTCCGAAACCACGTCGGTCGGCTTTTCAACGCGCTCGTTCTTCATTTCGGAAACGTGGACGAGACCGTCCTTGCCGCCCATGAAGTTCACGAAAGCGCCGAAATCGACGATCGTCACGACCTTGCCGTCATAGACCTTGCCGACTTCCGGTTCCTCGACGATGCCGAGGATCCAGGCGCGGGCCGCTTCGATCTGCGAAGGATCGGAAGACGAGATCTTGATCAGGCCTTCATCGTCGATGTCGACCTTGGCGCCGGTGGTGGCCACGATCTCGCGGATCACCTTGCCGCCGGTGCCGATCACGTCACGGATCTTCGACTTGTCGATCGAGATCGTTTCGATGCGCGGTGCGTGGGCCGAAAGTTCGGTCCGCGCGCTGCCCAGGGCCTTGGTCATCTCACCCAGGATGTGGGCGCGACCGCCCTTGGCCTGCTGCAGCGCGGCTTCGAAGATTTCCTTCGTGATGCCGGCCACCTTGATGTCCATCTGCATCGTGGTGATGCCTTCGCTGGTGCCGGCCACCTTGAAGTCCATGTCACCCAGGTGATCTTCGTCACCCAGGATATCGGACAGCACGGTGAACTTGTCGCCTTCCAGGATCAGGCCCATCGCGATCCCGGAAACCGGGCGCTTGAGCGGCACGCCGGCGTCCATCATCGAGAGCGCACCGCCGCAGACGGTTGCCATCGACGACGAACCGTTGGACTCGGTAATGTCCGAGACCACGCGGATCGTATAGGGGAACTCTTCCTTGCTCGGCAGGACCGCCTGCAGCGCCCGCCAGGCCAGCTTTCCGTGGCCGGTGTCGCGGCGCGAAGGCGCGCCGAAGCGGCCCACTTCACCGACCGAATAGGGCGGGAAGTTATAGTGCAGCATGAAGTTGTGGTACGAAAGGCCTTCCAGCCCATCGACCATCTGCTCGGCATCCTTGGTGCCCAGGGTGGTGGTGCAGATCGCCTGCGTTTCACCGCGGGTGAACAGCGCCGAACCGTGGGTGCGCGGCAGGAACCCGACGATCGATTCGATCGGGCGAACCTGATCGACCTTGCGGCCATCGATGCGGGTGCCGTCCTTGAGGATCGCGCCGCGCACGATGTCGGCCTCGACCTTCTTGACCGACTTGATCGCAACCATCTGGGTCTGGGCGTCTTCGCTGGCGAAGGCGGCCTTGGCCTTGTCACGCGCCGCGTTGAGCGCGTTCGAGCGGGCCGACTTGTCGGTCAGCTTGTAGGCGGCGGCGATGTCCTTGCCGATCAGGTCCTTGAGCTTGGCCTTGATCGCCGAATTGTCGGAGATCGCAACTTCCCACGGATCCTTCGCGGCCTTTTCGGCCAGATCGATGATCAAGTCCGCAACCTTCTTGCACTCTTCATGCGCGAACAGCACGGCGCCCAGCATGATCTCTTCCGAAAGCTCCTTGGCTTCGGATTCGACCATCATCACGGCATTGCCGGTGGCGGCCACGATCAGGTCGAGCTCGCCTTCCTTGATGGCAACGTCCTGCTTGGGGTTGAGGAGGTATTCGCCATCCTTGTAACCCACGCGGACCGCGCCGATCGGACCCATGAAGGGCACGCCCGAGATGGTGAGGGCAGCCGAGGCGGCGATCATCGCCAGCACATCGGGCTCGCACTCGCCGTCATAGGACAGCACCTGGGCGATCACGTTGATCTCGTTGTAGAAGCCTTCAGGGAACAGCGGACGGACCGGACGGTCAATCAGGCGGGAAACCAGCGTTTCCTTTTCCGTGGCGCCGCGTTCGCGCTTGAAGAAGCCGCCCGGGATGCGGCCGGCTGCGAAATACTTTTCCTGGTAGTGGACGGTGAGCGGGAAGAAATCCTGCCCTTCCTTGACGCTCTTGGCGGCCGTGACGGCGCAGAGCACGACAGTTTCGCCATAAGTGGCGAGGACCGCGCCGTCAGCCTGACGGGCAATGCGGCCGGTTTCCAGGGTGAGGGTCTTTCCGCCCCACTCCATTGATACGGTTTTGACGTCGAACATTCAGTTTTCCTTTGCCCGCTGGCCCTATTGCCCAAATGCTTTCGCGCGGGTTTTGCTGCCGGGGATTCCGTCCCGGTCCGGTGTGAGGCATCTATGGCCCCGGGGCGCCGTTCACCGAATTGCGAATGGCGCGAAACGCAAAAGCGGCCCGCTAGGGGCCGCTTCGCTGGTTACTTGCGCAGACCAAGCTTGGCGATGAGCGCGTTGTACCGGTCGACATCCTTTTTCTTCAGGTAGTCGAGCAGCGAACGGCGCTTGTTGACCATCATCAGCAGGCCACGACGCGAGTGGTTGTCCTTGTGGTGAGCCTTGAAGTGCTCGGTCAGGGTCAGGATCCGCGAAGTGAGGATCGCAACCTGGACTTCCGGCGAACCGGTATCACCCTTGGCGCGGGCGTTGTCGCTGATGATTTCCTGCTTCTTTTCGGCAGTAACCGACATAGTATCTACTCCGCGACATCTGGAAGGTTGAACCCCCGAGCCACCGTTGCGGCTCCACCTAAAAGCTCTACCAGCGCAACGGGAACAGATCCCGCCCTCGCCCAGTATAGCCCGTCGGTGTGGGGCAGTCCGGTCAGAACCCGGCCCTGTCGGACCATGCTTGCCTGTTCCGGACCGAGGTTGAGAGCCGGGATGTCGACCAGCCCTGCCTCCAGCGGCAAGAGTACGTTCTCAAGTGGCGCGCCCTTACCCACTTCGTTCAATTTGTCCAGTGAAATCGCCTGTTCGATCCCGAACGGCCCGGCCTTCAGCCGCCGCAGCATGGTGACATGGCCGACCGTGCCCAGCGCCAGGGCGATGTCGCGGGCCAGGCTGCGAACATAGGTGCCCTTGGAGACATTGGCGATCAGGGTGACGCTGTCGGCGGTCGCTGCGCTGATCTCCAGCGCGTGGATCGTCACGTTGCGGGACTTCAGCTCAACCGCCTCACCCTTGCGCGCCAGGTCATAGGCGCGTGTCCCGTCGACTTTGAGCGCGGAATAGACCGGCGGAACCTGCTCGATCGGCCCGGTGAAGCGCGGCAGGACCGCTGCCACTTCGGCCAGGGTCGGCCGCACGGGGCTTTCGGCAATGACCTTGCCTTCCAGGTCGAGCGTATCGGTCTGTGCCCCGAACTGGATCGTGAAGGCATAGGCCTTGCTCGCATCGAGCATCCGTCCGCACAGCTTGGTCGCCTCGCCCAGCGCGATCGGCAGGACCCCGGTGGCCAGCGGATCGAGCGTGCCGCCGTGGCCAACCTTGAACTTGCCCCAAGTCTTGAAGAGCCCCGCCTCGCGGCAGACGCGCTTGACCGCGCCGACCGCCTGGGTGCTGCCCAGCCCGAGCGGCTTGTCGAGAATGATCCAACCGTGCGGCAATGGCTCAGCTTCCGGCAAAGGCGGCGGCCAGCGTCATGTACTTGCCGATCACCCACTCGACCGGCGGCACGACCAGCCAGCTCACCACGCTGAGCCGCGGCGAAAGCCAGGGCAGGACGACCAGCAGCAGGATCATGATCAGCAGCGCCTTGTGATGCATCCCCGCCCACTTGCGGGCGAGACGGGGCGGGAGCAGTCCTTCGACGATGTGGCCACCATCGAAGGGCGGGATCGGCAGCAGGTTGAACAGTGCCAGGAAGACGTTGATCGTGATGAAGTTGACCAGGTTGAGCGCGAGGAACCGCGCTACCAGCGAAGGCTCCTGCAAGGCCTGGTAATTGCCCAGCAGCAGCCCCAGCAGCACGGCCCCGATCGCGGCCAGCACAAAGTTGCTGCCCGGCCCGGCGGCCGCCACGATCATCATGTCGCGCCGCGGATTGCGCAGGCGTTCCTTTACCACCGGCACCGGCTTGGCCCAGCCGAATACCGGCAGGCCGGTAAGCTTGAGCAGGCCGGGCAGGATCACCGTGCCGAACGGGTCGACATGGCGCAGCGGGTTGAGGCTCAGCCGCTTCATCTGCGCCGCGGTGGGATCGCCCAGCGCCCGCGCGGTCCAGCCGTGCGCAACCTCGTGAAAGACGATGGCAGTCACCAGCGGCACGATCAGCGCGGCGGCCTGGAACAGGGTTTCGTTCATGCGTCTAGCGCCTCGCTGAAATGCTTGCGGCAGAGCGCCACGTAACGGTCGTTGCCGCCGATCTCGGTCTGGGCACCCTGGCGGACCGCCGCGCCGGACTGGTCCACCCGCAGGTTCATCGTCGCCTTGCGGCCACAGTGGCACACGCCCTTGAGCTCGACCAGCGAGTCCGCGATGCCCAGCAAGGCGGCCGATCCGGGGAACAGCTCGCCCTGGAAATCGGTGCGCAGGCCATAGCAGACGACCGGGATCCCGCCCTCGTCCGCCAGCCGCGCCAGCTGCCAGACCTGCTCCTTGGTCAGGAACTGGGCCTCGTCGACCAGCACGCAGGCCAGCGGCTCGACCCGGTGGGCGGCCATGACCCGGTCCCACAGATCGGTATCGGCGGCGAACCGGTTGGCCTCGGCATGGAGGCCGATGCGGCTTTCGATCGCACGGCTGCCGCCGCGGTCGTCAAGCGCCGCGGTCCACAGCATGGTGGTCATCCCGCGCTCGCGGTAATTGAAGTCCGCCTGGAGCAGCGTGGTCGATTTCCCCGCATTCATCGAGGCATAGTAGAAATAGAGCTTGGCCATCGGCGGAGAGATAGGGTCTTTCCTGCCAAAGGCCAGAGCCCATTGGCCATGACATTGACAGGCCTGCCCCCAAAGCCCACGGAGGAACAGGCAGGGGAATAGAGGAGACTGCGCTTGCGTCTGCCCCCCTGCCTGCTGATCGCGCTGCTTGCCCCGCTGCTGTTGGGCGCCGCCCTGCCGACCTACCGCTACGAGATCGACTCTGCCCGGAGCCAGGTCAGCGCCAAGGTCGGCTTCATGGGCATTGCCAGCAAGACTGCCCGTTTTCCGCAGATGAACGGCCGGATCGCCCTCTCGCCCCAGCGGCTCGACACGATCGACCTGGATGTCGAACTGGATGCCCGGCAGCTTACGGCCGGGGATTCGGTCACGCTCGGCCGGCTCAAGGGCAAGGATTTCTTCGACGTGGAGCGCCATCCCACGGTGCGCTTTACCGGGGAGAGAATGCAGATGTCCGGTCCGGTGACAGCGACCGTGGCCGGCGCCGTAACCGCCCGCGGGGTAACCCGGCCAGCCGTGCTGGCGGTCACCTTCCGCGACCCGCCGGCCCGGGTAAGCGGCCGCGATGCGGTGGAGTTTTCGGCGCGGACGGTGATCGACCGCCGCGATTTCGGCATGACCGCCTACAGCGCGATTGTTGGCAGGAAGGTCACGATCACCATCCAGGCGCGGATGGTGCCGAACTAGTCTTCGGCCCTGCCCTCAGGCTGTTCCTGGGCCTTGTCCAGATCGCGCTTGACCTTGGGATCGGCCAGCAGCGCATCGATCTTGCTGGCAACGTCAAAGCTCTCGTCACCCTGGAACCGGACCTTGGCGGCAAATTTGAGCCGCAGCTTGCCGGCCACTTCCTTCTGGAAAAAGGCCGTGTGGGTGCGCAGCGCCTTCAGCACCAGTTCCTCGTCCGCGCCCAGCAACGATTTCACGAAGACCGTCGCATGGCGCAGGTCGGGACTCATCCGCACTTCGGTGACCGAGACCGAATGGGCGCTCAGCACCTCGTCATGGACCATCTGCCGGGTCAGCAGGTCGCTGATCACGTGGCGCACCTGTTCGCCCACCTTGAGCAGGCGGACC
>JBEGOD010000197.1:0-12996 GCA_041182185.1 Pseudomonadota bacterium | reverse complement strand
GCTCGTCTGTCCACGGCGCCACGCGGCTCCCCGGACAAGCGGCGGCGATGAGCCGTTCGGTGCGCGCGGGCAGGCTCGCCTGGTCCGGTGGCCGAAGATAGCCGGGAGCTTCTTCTGCAAGCGTAAAGGCGCCATCCGACAGCCCGGCACAAAGCCCACAGCCCGTGCACAGCTCGCCCCGCCGGACGCGCGCGATGGTTGGCGACCGCATCAGCGCCCCTCGCCCACTTGTGCGAGCCGCCGGCGCACCGCCGCGCGATAAATTGCCGTGCGGCCATTGGCCGTCGCGCGGGCAGCGTCGACTTTGGCCTGCAAGGAGCCGCGCTGGGTCAGCAAGGCCAGGATCGATGCAACAACACCAGCCGTATCGAGCCCCCGCACCGGGATTTCGACATCATAGCCGATCCCGCCAAACAAGCCGGCAAACTTGCGACTGTAAGCCACGGGAACGACCGGGACACCGCTCGACAAGGCAGCAACACAGGCATGCATCCTGGCCGCCACCACAAAATCGAGGCTACTGATGAAGGATTTCGCCGCGCTGGCATCGGCAAAGTCCGGCACGCGGGTCACGCCCGGCACAAGAACCTCATCGACCGCCCACCCATCGTCATCGCGCAGATCGTCGTTGCCGGCCACGTGGGTGAACACGAAAACCTCGTTCAGCGGATCCGCAGCTAGCCGCGCGGCCAGCTGCGTCATGGCGGCAAGGTAGTCGTAAGTCAGACCAAACCTGTTCGTACCTTGCCGGGCCGGATAAGCCAGCAAGCCGGAAACGTTGATTCCGATCCGCACCCTGTCGCTATTGCGCTCGGCCGATCGGTCCGCAAATGGCAGCTCGAAGGCGACATCGACCCCCTGCTCCACCTTGGCGCCTGGAGCAATCGCGCGGACCAGTTCGAGGCTCGGACGATCGCGCGTCACGACACCGCGGCAGCGGCCGAGCACCTGCGCAGCGAGCCGACGGGCAAGTCCGTTGGCAAATGGCCCAATGGTCTGCGGGGCGAGCAGCAGCGGGGTGCCTCGCGCAAGCAGCATGGCCTTGGTCAGCCAGAGAAAGCCAAACCGCTTGAGCCCATAGATATCGGCGAAACTGTCGCCAGCGCCGATATCAATTGCGCAGTCGATTTCACCAGCCAGCTTCCAGAAGGCCCCCGAGGTCAGCAGCGTCCTGCGCCGCACGGGAAAGAACGTGACGTCGCTGCGCGCGGCCGTCCCCCGGCTGGTGTCGTCCATGCCGATCACGACCGGATCGACTACTACCCCCAGGGCAGCAGCCTCCTCCCGCAGGATTGCAAGACTGGCAGCGGTAAGCGCATCGACCCCCAGGTTGCCCGAAGCAAGCGAATGCCACAGCAACCCGACACGCAGCTTGGGACGAGCCATACTACTTCGCGGCAGCGGGAATCGCCTGCTTGGTTGCATCAACCGGGGCGACCGGCGCGGCCTTGCCCTGGTACTGGGGGTTTACCTGCACCTTGCGGCGGCCCTCGGTGATGACCTTGCCCAGGGAATTGTTGACCATTTCGACGCTGCGCTGGCGCATCATGATGGTGCGGGCAGCCTGGCGCGCGGCGTCGCCGGTAATCGGTTCGGATCGGCTTGAGACGATCCGGCCGATTTCGGCTGACTGCCCGTTGGGCGAGACGAAGATGTCATTGCCCTCGGTTTCCACTAGTTGCGCGGCAAAGCCCGGATCGAGCGTGACGGTATCGACATTGGTCACCGTCCGGCGAAACACGACCTTGTTCGCATTGAGGATCGCCTCGGCTGCGTCCATCGACTTGACCTTCTTGATCTCTTCCAGGACCGGTTCGGGCAGGTTGGGGACAAAGAACTGCTCAACGCTCAGCAGCCGGCGATCGGTTATGCTGATCGGAAAGCTGCGCAGGAATTCGGTGATCTCGTCTTCCGAAACCTTGGGCACGCCATCGGTAACCTTGCGGGCAAGGAGCTGCGCTAGCGCGGTTTCCTCAGCCTGGGTCTTCAGGATCGCGGCCAGCGGCGTGGAATCGAGGTCCTGCTTGCGCGCTTCGGCAGCAAGCAGCTTGCGCGCAATAATCCGCTCAAGCGCCTGGCCCTGCGCGGCCGGATCGTTGGATCCGTCGGAACCCAGTTCAGCCTTGAGGTCGGCCAACGTGATCTCCTGGCCGTCGACCGTGGCGACGACCTGTCCGGAGGGTACATCGCCCTTGCCGCCGCAGGCAGCGACCAGCAGGGCCAGGGCTACTGTGATGGAACTTGTATACTTCATCGACGGTTTCCTTCAGGCGCGACGGCGCAAGCATCTGTTGCCGCAGTCGATATAGTAAAATGGTAAATGCGTTTGCACTTGTCGGGGTTTGCTACCACAATTTTTGAAATAGCAACTCTATTTGCGGCCTCGGCCCGCACCGTTGCTTGCAAGGACAAAGCGTGTCTCGGACCGATCGTTCCAACTCTGCCCCGGTGCTGTGCCTGTCCGCGTCCGGCGGCGGGCATTTTCGGCAATTGCTCGATCTGGAGCCACTGTGGTCGCGCTATCCGCACTTCCTGGTGACCGAAGACACCGTGCTGGGCCGCTCGCTGGCACGGCGTGAGGATGTTGAATTCGTTCCCCATTTTGCGCTCGGCCAAAGCCGTATGGGCAAGGCCTGGGCGATGCTCTCGGCGGCCACGCGCAGCGCCTGGCGATCGCTGCGGATCATCCTGCGGCGCCGGCCCGATGTGGTCATCACGACGGGCGCCGGCTCGCAGGTCTTCGTGATCGCCTGGGCCCGGCTGCTTGGCGCCAAGGTTATCCTGGTCGATAGCTTCGCCCGATTCCACGCGCCCAGCAAATTTGCCCGGATCGGTGGGCCGCTGGCCAACCTGCGCATCACCCAGTCCCAGGTTTCGGCGAGCAACTGGCCCGGCAGCACGGCGTTCGATCCGCTGCGCACCGAACCGGCCGTGGCCGAGGGCAAGAGCCGCCTGCTGTTTGCCACTGTTGGCGCGATCCTGCCCCTGCACCGGCTTGAACGCGCGGTGGTTGAACTGAAGGCAGCCGGCCGGATTCCGGAGGAAGTGATCCTGCAGGTCGGCAACAGCGATCTGCCGCGTCCGGAAATCCCGGGCCTGACCATCATCGAAAGCCTGCCCTTCGACGAGTTGCAGGAAGTGCTCAAACGCGCCGATCTGGTGGTCTGCCACGCTGGCACCGGTTCGATAATTACCGCGCTGGCCCAGTGCTGCGGCGTCGTTGCCATTCCGCGGCGGGTATCGGCCGGGGATTCCTATGACGATCATCAGAGCGAGATTGCCGAGGTCTTTGCCAACCGGGAACTGATCCAGGTGGCCGACGATGCCGAAACCCTGGCGCTGGCGCTGGACCGCGCGCGCACGGCCCCGCGCCACCGTGCGGCGATGGATCATTCGGCCTTGATGGTTCACCTCGAACATCAGATTGCCGCCTGGTATCCGCGCAAGGCACGTCCGCTCGCTGCCCGGACCGGACCGCCGCGCATCGCCTAGAGCCTGAGATCGCTCTCCGAGCGGTTAAACAGGTTCTTCAGGTCGAAGAACACCTGTTTGCTGCGCCCGAACTTGCGGATTTGCGCGGCACCAAGGCCCTTGAACACATCGTGCCCGACAGCCAGGACAGTGGCATCATAGGCCCCCTGGCGCGGCTGATCGAGCAGCACGATACCGGAATGGGCCAGCACGTCTTCGGCCGACACCACCGGATCGTGAATATCGACCTGGCAGCCATATTCCTTCAGCGCCCAGTACAGATCGGTCACCAGCGTATTGCGGGTATCGGGGCAGTTTTCCTTGAAAGCGAAACCCATCACCAGGACCCGCGCATCCTTGAGCGGGATTCCCTTGCGGCTCATCGCCTGGATCAACTGCGAGGCGCAGTAGCGGCCCATGCCATCGTTGAGGCGGCGCCCGGCAAGGATGATTTCCGGACGATAGCCGATGCTCTCGGCCTTGTGGGTCAGGTAATAGGGATCGACCCCGATACAGTGACCGCCGACCAGACCTGGTCGGAAATGGAGGAAATTCCACTTCGTTCCGGCTGCTTCGAGCACCGACTGGGTATCGATACCCATGCGGTTGAAGATGATCGCCAACTCGTTGACGAGGGCAATATTGAGATCGCGCTGGGTATTTTCGATCACCTTGGCCGCTTCGGCCACCTTGATGCTTTCGGTCGGGTAGGTTCCGGCCTTGACGATCGCCCCGTAAAGCGCATCGACCCGGGCCAGGGCCTCGGGATTTGAGCCCGAGGTAACCTTGACGACATCGGCCAGCCGATGCTCGCGGTCACCGGGATTCACGCGTTCGGGCGAATAACCGACATGGAAGTCTTCGTTGAGCTTGAGGCCCGACACGGCTTCAAGCACCGGCACGCAGTCTTCCTCGGTGCAACCGGGGTAAACGGTCGATTCGAAGATCACCAGGTCACCGCGCTTGAGCACGGAACCGGCCACGCGGCAGGCGGAGAGCAGATCGCTCAGATCCGGGCGCTTCAGCTTGTCGATCGGGGTCGGCACCGCCACGATCATGACGTTGCAGTCTTCCAGATCGACCGTGCTGGTGGTGAAGCTGAGCTGCCGGGCACTATCCAGCTCTTCGCGCGAGGTCTCAAGGGTGTGATCCACCCCCTTGCGCAGGTTGTCGATCCGGCGATCGCTGATGTCGAAGCCGGTAACCGGGAAGTTCCGCCCGAACTCGACGGCCAGCGGAAGCCCGACATAGCCAAGACCGATGATGCCGATTCGAGCCGTGTGCAACCACGCGGCAACAGGATCGAGAACTTCGCTCGGCGCGATGTTGTGATCGATCTTCATGATTTTCCTTCTGAAATCATCCCGCCAAGGCTCGAGAACCTGCCAAAGTCCTGTAAACCATATCTCAGAAATGTTTCGATGTGGTTTCCACGTATCTCAACGGCCGGGCACTTCTTCAGGCTGCCACATTAATGCAGCATGACACCATAACGCAGGCATTTTCTGGATTTATTGGATAAACACGACCGTGATCTGCGTCACACTGGATGCATTTGCCCCAAAGAGAGGCGCAGTTCCTGCAAAAAGGCATCGGGTTGCTCCCAGGCAGCGAAGTGGCCGCCCCGTTCAACCTCACCCCAGTGCACCAGGTTCCGGTAATTGCGCTCGGCCCACTTGCGCGGGGTCGGCAGGACTTCGCGCGGGAAGGCACTGGCGGCGACGGGAATGGTGATTTCCTGGGCGGCAAAGCTGCCGAAGCTCTCCCAGTATAGCCGCGCCGCAGAGGCCCCGTTGCCCGGCAGCCAGTAGAGCATCATGTTATCGAGCACCTGGTCGCGGCTCAGGGCATCCCAGGGCGACCCCTGGTTGTCGGTCCAGGCCCAGATCTTTTCCAGGATCCAGCCGGCCAGGCCGACGGGACTGTCGACGAGGCCATAACCGACCGTCTGCGGACGAGTGCTTTGCTGCTTGGAATAGCCCGAATCCCAGTCCTGGTAATGCTTGAGCGCGCCCAGCGCCTTGAGCTCGGCCGGAGTGGGATTGACCAGGTCCGCTTCAGTCGGGCGGGCAATCGGCATGTTGAGGTGAATGCCGATGCAGCCGGCGACCTGCTGCACCCCGATGGCAGTGGTCACGATCGAGCCCCAATCACCGCCTTGCGCGAACCAGCGATCATAGCCCAGTCGCGCCATCAGTTCGCCCCAGGCACGGCCGATCTTCTCGACGCCCCAGCCGGTGACCTTGGGCTTGCCCGAGAACCCGTATCCAGGAAGCGAGGGCAGCACGAGGTGGAAGGCTGGCGCGGCCGGGTCTGCCGGATTGGTCAACCCGTCGATCACGCCCATGAACTCGATCACCGACCCGGGCCAGCCGTGCGTCATGATCAGCGGCATGGCGTCAGCGCGCGGCGAGCGGACGTGGAGGAAGTGGATGTCCAGGCCGTCGATCTCGGTGATGAACTGGCCCAGCGCATTGAGCCGCGCCTCGCAGGCCCGCCAGTCATAGCCATTGCGCCAATAGGCCACCAGGTCCTGCAACACGGCCAAAGGCGTGCCTTGCGACCAGTCGTCGACCGGTTCCTTCTCGGGCCAGCGGGTCAAGTCGATCCGGGCCTTCAAGTCGTCCAGCTGGCTTTCGGGAATCTCGAGTGTGAATGGCCGGATCGCGCTCATCGCTATACCCCTATTGCTGCTTTGGCGGCCGCTTCCACCTTGGCGCGGTCAAACAGTGTTGCGGTTGATGTGCCCTTGGCCAGGACATTGCCCTCGCCGTCCAGCAGCCGGCCTTCCAGGAAGGCGGTCTTGCGCCCGCGCCGCTCGATCCAGCCTTCGGCCACGACCAGGCCGGGGCGCACGGGAGCAAAGAAGCTGACCTTGATCTCCAGGCTCATCGGGGTGACGTCATCACCCAGCACGGCGATGACGGCATGGGCCATGGCCGCATCGATCCAGCCGGTCACGAAGCCGCCCTGCACCACGCCGCCCGAATGGCACATGCCGGGCTTGGCCATGTATTCCAGCCGCGCGTGCCCCGCAGGGTTCAGCTCGACGATCCGGACGAGGCCCATGGTCTCGTAAAGGCTGTCCACGCTCATCCTACACCAGCGCCGAATAGATCAGGGTCTTGAGCTCGCGCCGGATCGGGTAAGTGCTGCTGGGCGCCAACTGGGTCATGAAGACCATGGTCACTTCCTCAACCGGATCGACGAAGAAGGCGGTCGAATACATCCCGCCCCAATAGAACTCGCCAACCGACCCCGGGATCATGGTCCGCACCGGATCGAGGTTGACCGCAAAGCCCAGGCCAAAGCCGACCCCGGCATTGGTCGCCTCGCTGAACAGCGAGCGGGACCACGAGGCGAGGTCGCCATCATCGGGCAGGTGGTTCAATGTCATCAGCTCAAGCGACTTGCGGCCCAGGATGCGCGCTCCGTCCAGCTCGCCGCCGTTCAGCAGCATGGTGCTGAAGCGGTGATAGTCGAGCGCGGTCGAGACCAGCCCGCCCCCACCCGAAAGCAGCCGCGGCATCTTCGCCCAGAGGCTCTCGGCCCCGCGATCGACCAGAACCTTCCCCTTGCCGGGCACGAAGCTGTAGCAATCGGGCAGGCGGTGGGCCTGCGCTGCGGGCACCATGAAGCCGGTATCGTCCATCTTCAGCGGCGCGAAGATATGCTGCTGGAAGTATTCGTGCAGCGGCTGGCCCGAGACCCGCTCGACCACGGCGCCCAGCACGTCGGTCGAAACCGAATAGTTCCAGGCCTCGCCCGGCGAGAATTCCAGCGGCAGCTTGCCGAGCGCACCGATGAACTCGTCCAGCGTCAGGTTGCCATGCCAGTTCTCGATCTTGCCCTCGCGATAGGCCGCATCGATGTTGGTGCGGTTCTGGAAGCCATAGGTCAGGCCCGAGGTGTGGCGCAGCAGGTCGACCATCAGCATCGGCCGCGCGCAGGCCTTGGTCTGGAACGGCACCCCTGCCCCGCCGCCATTGTAGACTGCCAGGTCCTTGAACTCAGGCAGCACCTGGTGGACCGGTGTATCGAGCGCGACCTTGGCCTGTTCGAGGAGTTGCATGAAGGCCACCGAGGTGACCGGCTTGGTCATCGAGGCGATCCGGAAAATCGTGCCCTCGTCGATCTGCGCGGGCGCTCCTTCGCGGGCCACGCCTTGCGAAGAAAAGTGCGCAATCTCGCCGCGGTGCGCCACCAGCACCTGGGCATGAGGCAGCTTGCCGGTATCGAGATAGCGTTCCTTGACGAAAGCGGGGATGCGGTCGAGGCGGGCAGGATCGAATCTCATTCAGTCATTCCAATAGCTGTGTTCGGCAACCCTATTGCCGCGTGTGACGGGCCAAAGCAACGAAAGTGCGATGCCCGCTTTACAGCGCCGATTCATCGCGCCATAGGCTGGGGCCATGAACGCTCCGCTTGGCCTTACCCTGCGACTTATCCGCCCTTGGGCGTGAGCTGGCGTGCCATCCTGGGGCGCGCAGCAGCGCCCAAGGGAGTAACGAGCACCGCCACCAAGTTGCAGTTCCAAGTCGAGACCACGCCATGACCATGCTGAAGAACCCCGGGGCCAAGTATCGCCCCTTCCCGCCCATCAACCTGCCTGACCGGCAGTGGCCCAGCCGCGTCATCACGCAGGCCCCGCGCTGGCTTTCCACTGACCTGCGCGATGGCAACCAGGCGCTGATCGACCCGATGGGGGCCGAGAAGAAGAGCCGGTTCTTCGACCTGCTGCTGAAAGTCGGGGTCAAGGAAATCGAGGTCGGCTTCCCGGCCTCTGGCGCGACCGATTTCGATTTCATCTCGGGCCTGGTCAAGGACGGTCGGATCCCCTCCGACGTCACCCCGCAGGTCCTGACGCAATCGCGGCGCGACCTGATCGAGACGACCTTTGCCAGCCTCGAAGGCGCGGAAAAAGCCATCATCCACGTCTACAATGCGGTCTCGCCGGCCTGGCGCCGGATCGTCTTCGGGATGAGCCGCGACGAGATCAAGGCCATCGCGATCGAAGGCGCCAAGGTCATGCGTGACCAGGCGGCCAAGTATCACGGCACCGACTGGCAGTTCGAATACAGCCCGGAAACCTTCTCCACCGCCGAAGTCGATTTCTCGGTCGAGGTCTGCGCGGCGGTAATGGAAGTGCTCCAGCCAACCACTGAAAAGCCGATCATCTTCAACCTGCCCGCCACGGTCGAATGCGCAACACCCAACGTCTACGCCGACCAGGTCGAGCTGTTCGGGCGCATGATCCCCGACCGCGACAAGGTTGTCATCTCGCTCCACACCCATAACGACCGCGGCACCGGCATCGCCGCTTGCGAGCTGGGGCTGATGGCTGGCGGCGACCGCGTCGAAGGCTGCCTGTTCGGTAATGGCGAGCGCACCGGCAACTGCGACATCGTGACAGTCGCGCTCAACATGTACACCCAGGGCGTCAATCCGGGCCTCGACTTCTCGGACATCGATGCCATCGCCAAGACCGTGGAATACTGCAACCAGCTGCCGATCCACCCGCGCCACCCCTATGTGGGCGAACTGGTCTATACCTCCTTCTCCGGCAGCCACCAGGACGCGATCAAGAAGGGCTTTGCCGCGCGCGAGCAGCAGAACGACGAAACCTGGGAAATGCCCTACCTGCCGATCGATCCGGCTGACCTGGGCCGCGATTACGAGGCGGTGATCCGGGTCAATTCGCAGTCCGGCAAGGGCGGCTTCGCCTGGGTGCTGGAGCAGGATCAGGGCCTGAAGCTGCCCAAGAAGATGCAGGCGCACTTTTCGACCCATGTCCAGGCGCTGGCTGACGAGGCGGGCCGCGAACTGTTTGCCGAGGATATCTGGGCCGTGTTCCAGAAGACCTATCACCTCAGCACGCCGCAGCATTTCCAGCTGGTCGATTACGAGGAAAGCAAGGCGACCGATGGCACTCGCGTCTTCGCCGGGAAGATTGCGGTCGATGACAAGGAACAGTCGGTTTCGGGTCGCGGTAACGGCCTGATCAGCTCGGTCGTGGCGACCATTGCCGACACCTTTGGCGTGAAGCTCGAGGTCAAGGACTATGCCGAACACGCCATGACGGCGGGTTCTGACGCGCGCGCTGCGGCCTATGTCGAATGCATCGGTCCGGATGGCAAGACCGTCTGGGGCGTGGGCATCGACGAGGACGTCGCGACCGCCTCGGTCCGGGCCGTGCTCAGCGCGGCCAATGGAGCCGCGCGGGGCTAGTCCGGCGCGCGGCGGGCAGGCTCAGTAGATCGTGTAGCCGCCGTCGATCACGATCGAATCTCCGGTGTGCTGGCGCGAGCCGCGGCTGGCGAGGTAGACCGCGATCGCCGCAAAGTCCGCGCCGTCCATCCAGCCGCCGGTCGGCACCCGGCCGATTACCGCCTCGTTGAACTTGTCCCAGCTTTGCAGGCCTTCGGTCAGGCCCGATCGGGTCCAGCCGGGCAGGATCGAATTGGCGGTGATGCCATAGCGCGCCAGTTCGACCGCCATGGCCCGGATCATTGTGACGACCGCGCCCTTGGTGGCGGCATAGTGCTCGTTGCGCGCCGCACCATGGATGGCCGAGGTCGAGGAGATGCCGACCAGCGAACCACCGCTGTCGCCCGTCTCGTGCCTGGCAATCATGTGGCGTGCTGCCTCGCGCAGGGTGAACAGCACGCCGTGAATGTTGACGGCCTCGATCCGCTCAAGATCGGCGGCCGAGATATCGAACAGGCTCTTGCGCGGGATCGAGATGCCGGCGTTGGCAATCGCCTGGTCGAGCCGGCCGAATTCCTCGACAATGGCAGCGACACCAGCGGCAACGGCCGCCTCGTCAGACACGTCGATCCGGGCATGCCGCACCTCGCCACCATGGGCGCGGAGGCGCTCCGCAGCGCTCGCGTTACGCTCGGCATTGGTGCCCCAGATGACGACCGTGGCACCATGCTGGGCGAGCCCCTCGGCCATGCCTAGGCCTATGCCGCTGTTGCCGCCCGTGACGAGCGCGACCTTGCCGGTCAAGTCAAACAACGAAGCCATGGCCCTTACCGCTCGTTCATCGCGACATATTCCTTGATCTTCTGCTTGCCGAGCTGGCTCATGTGCACCTCGTCCGGCCCATCGGCGATGCGGACAAAGCGGTTGAGCGTGAAGAACCGGGCAATCGGCGTATCGTCGGACACGCCCATTCCACCATGGACCTGGATCGCGCGGTCGCAGACGGTCTGGGCCATCTGCGGGGCGACGACCTTGATCGCGGCGATCAGGTCCTTGGCGACCTTGTTGCCGTGCCGGTCCATCGCATCGGCCGCCTTGAGCGTCAGCAGGCGGGCCATCTCGATCTCGCAGAAGCTCTTGGCGATGTCCTGGCGGATCGATGACTGGTCGGCCAGCTTCTTGCCAAAGGCCGTGCGGCTGTCGGCGCGGCGGGCCATGATTTCCAGCGCGCGCTGGGCCTGCCCGATCGAGCGCATGCAATGGTGGATGCGGCCCGGCCCCAGCCGGCCCTGGGCAATCTCGAACCCGCGACCCTCGCCCAGGATCAGGTTCTCCCTGGGCACGCGCACATTGTCGAAACGCAGCTCGCATTCGCCGCCGGGCGAATTGTGCGAACCAAAAACAGTCAGGTGGCGGACGATGGTGATCCCCGGCGTATCGGGCTCGACCAGGATCTGCGAATGCTGGGCATGGCGCGGCGCGGTGAAATCGGTCTTGCCCATCACGATCCAGATCGTGCAGCGCGGGTGCATCGCATTGGAAATCCACCACTTGCGCCCGTTCAGCACATAGTGATCGCCATCGGGCGTGATCGACAGTTCCAGGTTGGTGGCATCGGACGAAGCGACCTGCGGCTCGGTCATCACATAGGCTGAGCGGATCGTGCCTTCGAGCAGTGGCTTCAGCCACTTTTGCTGCTGCTCCGGACTTCCGAACTTGGCCAGGACTTCCATGTTGCCGGTATCGGGGGCCGAGCAGTTGAGCACCTGGCTGGACCACGGCACCCGGCCGAGCAGCTCGGCAATCGGAGCATATTCCAGGTTGGTCAGCCCGGGTGAGAATTCCCCGTATTCATGCGGCAGGAACAGGTTCCACAGCCCCTGGGCCTTCGCCTTGGCCTTGAGCCCCTCCATTCCCGGCCATTCCTGCCACTGGTTCGCCGGATCGGTCACGAAGGCGTGATAGGCTTCCTCGTTGGGATAGATATGTTCGTCCATGAAAGCGCTGACCTCGGCCAGCAGCGCCTTGACCTTGTCGCTATGTTCGAAATTCATATCCCAACCCCTCGTCCACGATTTTTTTAATCGATCGATTAATGCGGGGGCGGTCTGCGCTTGTCAAACCCGCAAGGAGCCATAAGCTGCCCGCCAAAGAGAACCGGAGAGGAGTGTCCCCATGAGCGAAGCGATCCTGGAACCCGAAGAAATCCTAGAGCCGGAATTGGCCATCATCGATCCGCACCACCACCTGTGGGACCTGCGCCCGCTGATGGGCGCCTTCCCTGAGCCGGTGCATCCCTTCATCGCCAGCATCTCGCTCTCGGCCTATTACACCTTCAACGAGCTCCACGCCGATACGAGCAGCGGCCACAATGTGATCGGCACGGTGTTCATGGAATGCGGCGCCTTTTACCGCGCCGGGGCGGGTGACGAGCTCAAGGTCGTGGGCGAGGTCGAATATGTGAACGGCGTCGCCGCGCAGAGCGCCAGCGGGCTCTATGGCAACCAGCGGCTGTGCCACGCGATTGTCGGCCATGCCGACCTGCGGCTGGGCAGCGGGGCCGGCGCAGTGCTCGATGCGTTGGACGCCGCGGGCGGCGGGCGGTTTCGCGGCATTCGCCATGCCGCCGCCTGGGATGCCGATCCGGGTGTCCTGGGCCCGCCGTTCCACCACCCGGCCGGGCTCTATCTCGACGCGAAGTTCCGTGAAGGCTTTGCCGAACTGGGCAAGCGCGGGCTGACTTTCGATGCCTGGCTGCTCGAACCGCAGCTGGATGACGTGCTGAGCCTGGCCAAGGCCTTCCCGAACCAGCCGATCGTGCTCGACCACTGCGGCACGCCGCTGGGGATGGGATCGTATCACGGCAAGCTGCACGAGCGGTTCGATACCTGGCGCGCCAAGATCCGCGCAATTGCCGAATGCCCGAATGTCTCGATCAAGCTGGGCGGCCTGGCCATGTCCTTCGCCGGCCTGCCCGATCACGGACCAGCCGCGGGGCTGTCGTCCGAAGTGCTGGCGGCAATGTGGCGACCCTATATCGAAACCTGCATCGAGGCCTTCGGGCCCGAACGCGGGATGTTCGAAAGCAATTACCCGGTCGACAAGTGGGGCGCGAGCTATCCGGTGCTGTGGAACGCCTTCAAACGGCTGACCCACGGCGCCAGTGCGCAAGAGAAGCGTGCCCTTTATGCTGGCACGGCCGCGCGGTTCTACGGGATCGAGGACCTGCTACCCGCCTGATCAAGCATGAGGGTGCCCCGCAAGGCCCCCCCACGCCTTCAGGCCATGTGGATCGCCTTGGTGACGAGGTAGCTATCC
>JBEGOD010000196.1:0-11621 GCA_041182185.1 Pseudomonadota bacterium | reverse complement strand
CCATGGCCGCGCTGCCCTGGCTGCTCCCCGCGATTTAATGCCCCGCCTGGGGCCCACGCTCCAGCCCGGAGGCTGCCAGTTGGGCATCGCTTTCGGCCAGGAGCCGGTCGCAGCCGGCCTGGCTCTCACTCTCGGCGCGAGCGACCAGCACGTCCTGGGTGTTTGAGGCGCGCAGCAGCCACCCGCCATCGGGGGTCGAGACGCGCACGCCGTCGATCGCGTTGACATCGGCCCCGGCGGCAGCGAGCCGCTCCTTGACCTCGTCGATCACGGCAAACTTGCGGCTTTCATCGACCTGGAAACGCAGTTCGGGCGTGTTGACCAGCGCCGGCATGGCGCCGCGCAACTCGGTCACCGACTTGCCCAGGCGCGCGCTCGCCGCGATCAGGCGGACCGCGGCATAGAGCGCATCGTCAAACCCGTAATACTGGTGCGCGAAGAAGACATGGCCGCTCATCTCGCCGGCCAGCGGGGCACCAGTCTCCTTCATTTTGGATTTGATCAGGCTGTGTCCGGTTTTCCACATAGTCGGCCGGCCACCCAGCCTTTCCACCTGATCGAACAAGGCGCTTGAAGCCTTCACATCCGCGATAATCGCGGCTCCGGGCTCCATAGCCAAGAGGTCCTCGGCGTAGATCATGAGCAGCTGGTCACCCCAGATCACCCGGCCCAGGCCGTCGATCGCGCCGATCCGGTCACCGTCGCCGTCAAAGGCCACGCCGAAATCGAGGTTCTTCCCGGCGACGAGTTGCTTCAGATCGGCCAGATTCTTCTCTTCGGTAGGATCCGGATGATGGTTCGGGAAGTTCCCGTCCACTTGGGTGAAGAGAAGATGGTGTTCGCCAGGAAGCTGATCGACCAGCAGTTCGAGCGCGGGGCCGGCGGCCCCGTTACCCGCGTCCCAGCCGATCCGCAGGTTGGCGAGTTGCGCCCGGTCGATCCCGGCGAGACCTTCGGTCAGCCGCGCGACATAGGCGTTGAGGACTTCGCGGTGCTCATGACTGCCATTGCCATCAAGCCAGGCTCCGGCGGCGGCGAGTCGGCCCAGTTCCTGGATATCCGCGCCGAAGAACGGCCGGCCCTGAAACACCATCTTGAAGCCGTTATAATTGGCGGGATTGTGGCTGCCGGTTATCTGAATGCCGCCATGCACATCTTCGGCTGACGCTTCGGCATAGTAGAGCATCGGGGTCGGTCCCATGCCGATCCGCACAGCATCGCAGCCGCTGTCGTTGAGCCCTTCCACCAGCGCCGCCTCGAGTTCCGGCGAGCTTAGCCGCCCGTCATAGCCCACGGCCACCTTGCTGCCCCCGGCCTGGCGCAGCAGCGTGGCGAAACCACGACCGATCGCGTAGGCGTCGGCCGTGCCCAGCGTTTCGCCGATTATCCCGCGGATATCGTATTCGCGCAGGACAGTGGTGTGAAACTGGTGACTCATGATGACTCCGCTTCGTTATGTTCCAGCCGCGCCAAGAGCAGGTCACGCGCCGCATTGGCCGCATGAACCGCATCGTTGCTGCCGCCACGGTCCGGATGGACCCGGGCAATCAGCCGGCGATGGGCCTCGACGATTGCCTGGCGCCTAGCCGAGCGGTCCACCCCGAGCAAGGCCCGCGCCCGGGCTTCAGCCTGGGAACGCTCTGAAATCGCCCAAAGTTCCCAGGGCCAGCGCCGGGTCAGGACCCGGCAGGCCAGGATCGCCAAGACAGCCAGGACCAGGAGCTTGGCCATGTGCGGCTATTCCGGCTTGGCCAGCGCCAGTTCCGGCGCGGCGCGGGCGGGCATCGGCAAGTTGAGATTGGCCAGCAGCGCGCGCAGTTCCTGGCGTGCGACCAGGTGGCTGGTGCCCAGTTCGCCCAGATGCCCCTTGTCGAGCAGGGTCAGCCCCGAGGGAAACAGCTCACGATAGATCACGCGTTCGGACAGGCCATTGGCAATGCGGAAGCCGACCCGCTTGGAAAGTTCGGTCAGTGCCTGATCAAGCCGGCGCATGTTGCGCGCTTCGACATGCTGGGTGCGATTACGCACCACCACCCAATCCATCTCGCGGCGCTTTTCCTGAAGCGTCGCCATGGCCCGCTTCTTGCGCGCTTCCCAGATCAGCTCGGCATAGAATGACAGCTTGCGGACCTTGAAGGTTTCGGCATCGACCTGGCCGATCAGGTCGAAATCGACGAAGCTGTCGTTAAGCGGCGTGACCAGGCTGTCCGCCGCGGTGGCGACATGGCGGGCCAGCGGATCGTCGCGGCCCGGCGTGTCGAAGATCAGGAAATCGTGACCTTCGGAAAGTTCGGCACTGACCCGATCAAGCTCGGCCGGATCGGTACCATCGAACACGGCGAAATCAGCGGTCGGCAGCGCGATATTGCGGCGCGCCGCCGTCTCGGCCCGGTTTTCAAGATAGCGATGGAAGGTGCGCTGGCGCGGATCAAGGTCGATTGCCGCCACCTTGGCGCCCTGATAGGCCAGCGCGATCGCGACATGGACCGCGGTGGTCGACTTGCCGGTGCCGCCCTTCTCGTTGGCAAAGACAATCCGGTGGGGGCTCTTGCTGGCAGTCACGGTCAGGTCTGGCTCGCTTGTATGGTTGCCGCGCGGCGTATGGCGGCGCTAGGGCGTGGTCCGGCCTTCTACCCAAGGGGATTCGTCCGTGCAAACTATCACCCGGCTTGATCCACTACGCAGCGCGCTCGATGCCCTGCGCGCCGATGGCCCACTGGCACTGGTTCCGACCATGGGTGCGCTGCACGAAGGCCACCTGACCCTGGTGCGCGAAGCCCGGGCGCGGGCGGCCCATGTCGTCGTCTCAATCTTCGTCAATCCGCGCCAGTTCGGCGCGAACGAGGATCTTGATGCCTATCCGCGCCAGCTCGCCCGCGATGCAGCGCTGCTGGCGGGAGAAGGTGTCCGCCTGCTCTGGGCGCCGGAACCGGCGGCGATGTATCCGCCAGGCTATGCCACCAATATTTCGGTTAGCGGCGTTTCGGACGGGCTGTGCGGCGCAGCCCGGCCGGGCCACTTCGATGGCGTGGCGACAGTGGTCTGCAAGCTGTTCAACCAGGTCCAGCCGGACCTCGCGCTGTTCGGCGAGAAGGACTGGCAGCAACTGGCTGTGATCCGCGCCATGGCGCGCGACCTTGACCTGACGCGGCCGCATGTGGGCGCGATCCTGGGCGTGCCGACCGTGCGTGAGACAGACGGCCTGGCGATGAGCTCTCGCAACGCCTATCTTTCGGACGAGCAACGGGTGCAGGCGGCCATTCTCCCGCGCGCGATGAAGGCGGCGATTGCGGCCATGCTTGACGGTCAGCCGGTTGCCGCGGCCATGGCCGGTCTTGGTGCAGAGCTGACCGGCGGCGGTTTTTCCTCGGTCGACTATGCCGAAGTCCGCGATCCCGCCTCGCTCGCCCCGGTCACCGAACCGCGCACGGTCCCGGCGAGGCTGTTCGTGGCGGCGCGGATCGGCGGCACCCGGCTGATCGACAACATGGCGGTCAGCCCCCTGTAATGGCGCGTATTTCCAAGCCTGAACCGGACAATCAGGCCTAGCTTCCCGCCAGTTGTGTCGCGCTGACAGCCCCTGATCCGGGCCATGCCAGCCGTGGATGAGGGAGAATTTCATGCGCCAGATTATTGCCAGCGCCGTCGCGCTTGCGCTCGTTTCCGCCGGGGCGGCTACCCCCGCCGTTGCTGCCGACAAGGGCTCGTCCGGGCGACAGGCCCAGGCCAAGGGGACGCGCGACATTCCCAAATGCACCAAGAACCTGGGCGCCATCGCCATTGTCGAGCCCGATAACCAGTGGTGGCGGGAAATGAACCTGGGCAGCCCGGAAGCGATCCTGAAGATCTTCGTCCAGCAATCGGGCTGCTTCAGCCTGGTCAATCGCGGCCGCTCAATGCAGAGCCGGGCGATGGAACGCGCCATGGCCGACCAGGGCGAGCTGCAGACCGGATCGAACCTTGGCAAGGGCCAGGTCAAGGCGGCGGACTATTTCCTTGAGCCCGACATCGTCTCGGCCAACCGCAATTCGGGCGGTGGCGGCGTCGGCGGGATTCTGGGCGGGATCGGTGGCGGGCTGTTCGGCCGGGCCGCCGGAGCGATCGCGGGCGGCATCAACATCAAGAAGGGAGAGGCCAACGTGACCCTCTCCGTCGTCAATGCCCGCACGACCGAGGAAATGGCCTTGGTCGAAGGCTATTACCGCAAGTCGGACCTAGGCTGGGGCGCGGGTGGCGGCGTGTTCAGCGGCGGCACCTTTGGCGGCGCCGCTGGCGGCGGTTATCAGGACACTGCAATTGGCCAGATCATCGTGCTGGCCTATCTCGATGCCTATACCAAGATGGTGACCCAACTGGGCGGAATGCCGGAGAATGCGGCCGCAGCCGCGCCGCCGGCCAAGTAAGCCTGCGGGCAAGACGATCGGGGCGGTTCCGGCATCAGCCGGGGCCGCCGCTTTTCTTTCCGGAAATGATGGGGGTGGAGCGGGTAAGGGGAATCGAACCCCTCTAGCCAGCTTGGAAGGCTGGAGCATTACCACTATGCTATACCCGCTAAAGCCTGGCGGCCTTGCGCGCCTGCCTATGCGCCAGCTTGGGCGTTGTCGTCAATCTCCTGCAGGTGCCGCAAGTGCCTATCGGCGCGGCTCAGTGCCCCGGAAAGTCCATCAGCGCCGATACGTTAAGGCCATGCTGGCGCAGCCGCTCCGCTCCGCCCAGATCGGGCAAGTCGATTACGAACAACGCATGGTCAACCCGCCCACCGGCCTGCCGCAGCAATTGCGCCGCAGCCAAGGCCGTGCCGCCCGTGGCGATCAGGTCATCGATGATCACCACATGCTGGTCTGCCCGAATCGCGCCGGGATCAATCTCAAGCCGATCGGTGCCATATTCGAGATCATAGTCGATCCCGAGTGGCTTAACCGGCAGCTTGCCCGGCTTGCGGATGGGTACGAAGCCCAGGCCGAGCCGCGCCGCCACGGCAGCGCCGAAAATGAAACCACGCGCCTCCATCCCGGCGATCACCTCTGCCCCGCTCGCCGCGGCGCGTTCGGCCAGGTGGCCGATCGTCGCGGCAAAGCCGGCACCGTCGCCAATCAGGGTGGTAATGTCGCGGAACAGGATGCCTGGCTTGGGAAAGTCCGGGACCGTTCGGACCAGTGCCTTCAATTCGTCTACCGTCATGCCGCCCCCTGAAACGCGAAACGCCCCTTGCCGGTTGCGGCAAGGGGCGTTGCGATATTGCACTGCGAAGAAGGATCAGTGCCCCTTCTTTTCCGCCCAGATGTTGCGGTAGGCCATGTAGCCCAGCACAGTTGCGAAGATCAGGAAGCCGACCCACCAGAACCCGGTCTGATGGCGGTTTTCAAGCTTCGGTTCAGCCGTCCAGACCAGGAACGCGGCAACGTCCTTGGCCATCTGGTCCACCGTCGGCTTGGTGCCATCGGTGTAGGTCACCTGGCCTTCGCCGGTCAGCGGCGGGGCCATCGCGAGGTTCAGGTTCGCGAAGTAGGGGTTGAAGTGCAGGCCATCACCCGTCTTGGCTTCCGGGAACAGCTTCAGCAGTTCCTGGCCCTTCGCGTTCTTGTAGCCAACCTGATCGCGGTATCCGGTCAGCAGCGAGTGGACATAGGCCGGACCATCGTGGCGGGCCTTGGTGATCAGCGACAGATCCGGCGGATGGCCGAGACCCGCGTAGACCACCGGCGGGAAGTAATCGCTGGGCATGCCAGGACGATCCTTGACCTCACCGGTCAGCGGGTCCTTGCCGGCGACAGTTGCCTTGCCGGCGATCGCCTTCACTTCGGCTTCATTATAGCCCAGCGCAGCCAGGTCGCGGAAGGCGACGTGCTTGATGCTGTGGCAGGCGGCACAGACTTCCTCGTAAACCTTGAAGCCGCGCTGCAGCTGCTGGCGGTCGAACTTGCCGAACGGGCCGTTGCTCGACAGGTGCAGCTCTTCCGGCTTCAGGTGGAACACCTTTTCAACCGTGGGAGCATGCGGTTCGGTCGCGGCGGTATAGGCGCCAACCCCGAAGGACCAGGCAAGGACCACCGTGAAGAAGGCGCCGACGAGGAGGGAGAGGATACGGATCATTGGTCAGTCTCTTTCCGTCTCGCTTAGGCCTTGGCGGCCTGGGGGCCCAGAACCGATTCGGTGATCGAATAGGGCAACGGATCGGGGCGCTCGATCGACGAGACGATCGGCACGATGATCAGGAAGTGCGCGAAGTAATAGAGCGAGGCGAGCTGGCTCATCATCACGTAGGGCTCTTCCGCCGGAGCGCCGCCGCAGTAGAACAGCACCGCCATCACCACCACCAGGACATAGAAGAACTTGCGGTAGATCGGGCGATAGTTGGCCGAGCGGACCGGCGAACGGTCAAGCCAGGGCAGGAAGAACCAGATCAGGATCGCCGCGAACATCGCCAGCACGCCCATCAGCTTCGCCGGGAAGAACAGGAAGTCCACGGTGAAGGCGCGCAGGATCGCGTAGAACGGCCAGAAATACCATTCGGGAACGATGTGCGCCGGGGTCTGCATCGGGTTGGCCGGAATGTAGTTGTCCGGGTGGCCCAGCATATTGGGGGCGAAGAACACCACCGCGCTGTAGAGCACCATGAACAGGCCGACCGTCCAGCCATCCTTCGCCGTGTAATACGGGTGGAACGGCACGGTGTCACTCTTGTCCTTCACTTCGACGCCGGTCGGGTTCGACGAACCCGGAATATGCAGCGCCCAGATGTGCAGGATCACGACGCCCAGGATCACGAAGGGCAGCAGGAAGTGCAGTGAGAAGAAGCGGTTAAGCGCGGCGTTGTCCGGAGCGAAGCCGCCCAGCAGCCAGTGCTGGATCGGCTCGCCGATCAAGGGAATCGCGCCGAACAGGCCGGTGATCACCTGGGCACCCCAGAAGCTCATCTGGCCCCAGGGCAGCACGTAGCCCATGAAGGCAGTAGCCATCATGAGCAGGAAGATTACCACGCCGAGCAGCCAGATCATTTCGCGCGGGGCCTTGTAGGACCCGTAATAGAAGCCGCGGAAGATGTGCAGGTAAACCACCACGAAGAAGGCCGAGGCCCCGTTCGCGTGGGCATAACGCATCAACCAGCCCCAGTTGACGTCGCGCATGATGTGCTCGGTCGAATCGAAGGCCACCAGGGTGTTCGGCGCATAGTGCATCGCCAGGACCACGCCGGTGACGATCTGGATCATCAGGCAGAGGCCGGCGAGGAAGCCGAAGTTCCAGAAATAGTTGAGGTTGCGCGGCACTTCATAGCCGCCGCCAACCGCGCCGTAGATCAGCCGCGGGAGCGGCAGCTTTTCGTCAAGCCACACCATGGCGGGGTGGCTCGGCTTGTACTCGTTTGCCCAGGGGAAGCTCATGTCGGGTGCCCTCAGCCGATCTTCACGACAGTGTCGGAGGTGAATTCATAGTCCGGAACCATCAGGTTCTTCGGAGCCGGACCCTTGCGGATACGTGCGGCGGTATCATAGTGCGAGCCGTGGCAGGGGCAGAAATACCCGCCGTATTCACCCTTGACCTCACCCTCGGCCGAACCGAGCGGGATGCAGCCCAGATGCGTGCAGACACCCATGGTGATCAGCCAGTTTTCATGGCCTTCCTTGGTCCGCTCGGCCAGGGTCTGGGGATCGCGGAGCGCGCCGACATCGACCTTGTTGGCTTCCTGGATTTCGACCGGGGTCAGGTTGCGGATGAACACCGGCTGCTTGCGGAACACGGCCTTGATCGCCTGGCCCGGCGCAATCGCGCTGATATCGACTTCGGTCGAGCTTTCGGCCAGCACGTCGGCCGAGGCCGACATCTGGCTGATCAGCGGGTAGACCACGGCGATACCGCCGACGCCGGCCGCGCTGACCGCGGCGATATTGATGAAATCGCGCCGCCGCACACCCTCAGCCGGGGTCTCTTCGAGCGTGGCGGTGTCAGCATTTTCAGCCATGGTTGAACCTATCCTGCCTTTTTGCGGTTTTTCCGGGGCCGCTGGCGCGAACCCGGAATTCCAGCCCAGTACCTTGTCCAGGAAGCCCCCTTCCTGTCCTCGCCAATCTGCCCGGCAAAGCAGACAGACTGGTCGATTTGGCGGGCCTGATAGACGCAAGGAGGCACTCTGCCAACAGCGATTTTTGCACGATCTGATGCATAGCGCGCACTGGGCGCGAACAGGGCCCCTATCGCCCCTATGGCAGTGCGATCAGCGAAATCTGGCGGCCGTAATCGGGCTCGCCCCGATGGGTCGCCCGGCGGAAGGAATAGAACCGCTCCGCAGCGGGATAGGTATCAAGCCCCAGCGGCTCGACCGCGCCGATTCCCGCAGCTTGCAGCCGCGCCGCGACATAGCCTTCAAGGTCGAATTGATAATGGTCAGGTCGTCCGGGAACGAAGAACTGCGCATTGCCCGCCACCTCCGCCAGGAAGCGGTCGCGAAAGCCGGCATCGACCTCGTAGCTTGGCTGGGCGATACACGGGCCGATCGCGGCGACGATCCGCGACCGCTCGGCGCCCAGGGCTTCCATCGCCGCGATGGTGGCATCGGTCACGCCGCCGATCGCGCCCTTCCAACCGGCATGGGCTGCGCCGACCACCCCGGCCTGCCGGTCGGCCAGCAGGACTGGCGCGCACTCGGCGGTGCCCACGCCAAGCAGCAAGCCGAGTTGGTTCGTCACCAGGGCATCGGCATGGGGCCGCTGCGCATCGGGCCATGGCTCGGTGACGATCACGCAGTCTGGCGAGTGGACCTGGTAGACTGTCGCCAGCCGTGCGCCCGGCGCAACGGCCGCCACCGCGCGGCGGCGATTCTCGGCCACCGCCTCCGGCTCGTCATCGGTACCAAGGCCGACGTTGAGGCCACAGACGACGCCGGTCGAGACTCCGCCGCGCCGGCCCAGGAAACCGTGCGGCAGGCCTTCAAGGATAGGCGCAAGATTGACCTCGACGGTCTCAGCCAAGGCTCTTGCTCACTTGTTCGTAAGTGTCCTTCGACAAGGCCGGGGCGGCGAGGATCCGCTCCAGCTCGGCCCGCATCAGCGCGGCCCGGCCCGGCTCGATCCGCCGCCAGCGTCCGAGCGGGGCCACGAACCGCGCCGCCGTCTGCGGATTGAGCGGATCGAGCGCGAGGATCAGATCGGCGATCATCCGGTAGCCCCGGCCATCGGCGGCATGGAACGCGCCAAGGTTGCCGGCCAGCGCCATATAAAGCGCGCGGACCCGATTGGGGTTGCTCAGCGTGAAATCTGGATGCTGCGCAAGCGCGGCCACCTGATCCAGCACGCGCGGATGGAGCGAACCCGCCTGGAGCGAGAACCACTTGTCGATCACCAGGGCATTGCCGGCGAAGCGCTGGTAGAAGGCCGCCAGCTTGCCCTCGCGCAGCGGCGTGTCGAGGCCCGCCATGACCATGGCCGCGCCCTGGCGGTCGGTCATGTTGTCGGCCGCATCGAACTGGGCAGTCGCCAGCTCCGCCGCCAGCGCCGGAACGCCGGCCGCCAGGTAGACCAGCGCCTGGGTCTTGACCTTGCGGGCACCGCGCGCCTCGGCCGAGAGGCTATAGGGCACGGCGCTGGCGCGGGCATGGAGCGCGACCAACGCGTCCTTCAGTTCCGCGCCGAGCCAGGCCTTGAGCCCTTCGCGCTCGGCCCGGATCGCCCCGGGATCGGCAGCCGCGAACTGTTCGGCGAGATAGGTCTCGCCCGGCAAGGCCATCAATTCGCCGCGCATCAGGTCATCCAGCGCGGGATCGGCGATGACTGCCGCCATGGCCCGTCCGATCGCCTCGCGCCCTGACTGGCGTTCGGCATCGCACAGCATCCCGCCGCCGATTGCCGCGACCAGGTGCTGGACCACCAGCTGCTGGAGCGCCTCGTAGCGGGCAAAGGGATCGTCATCATTGGCCGCCAGGAACAGCAGGTCAGCGGCCGAGCTGTCGACATCGATGCTCACCGGGGCCGAAAACCCGCGATTGAGCGACAGCACCGGCTTTTCGGCAAATCCTGTGAAGTTCAACTCTACTTGAGGTTCACTCAGGGTAACTATCTGTTCACCATGGTGTTTCCCGGTTTTCCGGTCGAACAGCGCGATCCGCAGCGGAATTATCATCGGCTGCTTGGCCGGCTGACCGGGGGTGGGCGGCACCTCCTGCGCCAGGGTCAGACGCGTGGTATCGCCCTCTTGGGCCAGCCGCGCGGTGAGCTTCGGGGTCCCGGCCTGGCTATACCACAGGCGGAACTGGGTCAGGTCGATGCCGGCCCCGTCCTCGATCGCCGTGACGAAGTCCTCGCAGGTCGCCGCCTCGCCGTCATGGCGGTCGAAATAGAGGTCGCAGCCCTGCCGGAACCGCTCTGGCCCCACCAAAGTCCGCATCATGCGGATCACCTCGGCGCCCTTGTTATAGACCGTGGAGGTGTAGAAGTTGGAGATCTCCTGGTAGGCATCGGGCCGGATCGGATGGGCCAGCGGGCCCGAATCTTCCGGGAACTGGGCCGAGCGCAGCACCCGCACGTCCTCGATCCGCTTGACGCTCTCGCTGCCCATGTCCTGGCTGAACAGCTGGTCGCGCAGCACGGTGAAGCCTTCCTTGAGGCTGAGCTGGAACCAGTCGCGGCAGGTGACGCGATTGCCAGACCAGTTGTGGAAGTATTCGTGGGCGACCACGCCCTCGATCCCGTCATAGTCCATGTCGGTCGCCGTGTCGGGATCGGCCAGGATGTAGCGGGTGTTGAAGACATTGAGGCCCTTGTTCTCCATCGCCCCCATGTTGAAATCGGAAACGGCGACGATGTTGAACAGGTCAAGATCGTATTCGCGGCCGAACACCTCTTCATCCCAGCGCATCGAATCCTTGAGCGCCTGCATCGCATGGTGGGTGCGGTCCTGATCGCCTTCGCGCACCCAGATGTTGAGATCGACCGTGCGGCCGCTCATCGTCGTGAAGGTATCGTGGTTGGCGACGAGATCCCCGGCGACCAGCGCGAAGAGGTAGCTCGGCTTGGGCCAGGGATCGTGCCATTCGGCCCAGTGGTTGCCGTCGCCGCTCTCGCCCGTAGCGGTGCAATTGCCGTTCGACAGCAGCACCGGGTAGGTCGCCTTGGGGCCGGTCATCCGGACGGTATAGACCGAGAGCACGTCCGGTCGGTCGGGGAAGAAGGTGATGCGCCGGAAGCCCTCGGCCTCGCACTGGGTGCAGAGCATGCCGTTCGAGGCATAGAGCCCCATCAGCTGGGTGTTGGCACCCGGAGTGGTCAGGGTTTCCAGTGCCACTTCATGGGCATCGCCGGGCAAGTCGATGACCAGTTCGGCCCCTTCCATCCGCCAGTCGGTCGTTGCCACTCCATCGACCGCAACGCTGCGCAGGGTCAGGTCCTCGCCGTTCAGCCGCAGGCTGGCCGGCGAGCCGTTGCGCCGGACAGTCAGGCGGGATTTCACCGTCGTGACATTGACCCCAAGCGCAAAATCGAGCGCGATCTCGGGCACCAGCCAGGCCGGCGGCTGATAATCCTCGCGGCGGATCACGGGCGGGGCGGCGGGGGGTGCTGAGATGGCGTCCATGATTCCTCATTGCCGGTCGCATCGCGCGAAGTCGAGACACCAGTGCGCGGCATCTCGAC
>JBEGOD010000195.1:0-9563 GCA_041182185.1 Pseudomonadota bacterium | reverse complement strand
CCGCAATCTCGATCCCGGCCGATCCTTGCCCCTCGATCACCCAGGGATCGCCGTAGGCATGGACCAGGGTGCCGCCGGTCTGGTCGATCAGCCGTTGCGCCACGGCATCGCGGTCCTCGCCGCCGGGCCGGTCGTAGAGCACGACACTTGCGCCCATTGCCCGGGTCGCTGCCAGCTTCACCTCAGGGGCATCGACCGGCATCACGATCGTGGCCGGGATGCCGAGGCGCTGCGCTGCCCAGGCCACGCCCTGGGCATGATTGCCGCTGGATACGCCAACCACCCCGCGCGCCCGTTCCTCAGCTGACAGGTCCGACAGCCGGTGCCAGGCCCCGCGGATCTTGAAAGCACCGATCGGTTGCAGGCTATCGGCCTTGCACCACACTTTTGCCCCGTTGACCTCGGTCTCCAGGAGTGGTGTCTGCACCAGCAGTTCGGCGATCTTGGCGGCGGCGCGAGCCACGCCTGCAACGGTCGGAGCGCGCATCGGTTGTGTCGTCATAAAACCAGCCTATATGCGCGCCTTCGCGCCGCGCAAAGGAGAGATGAAGGTGAGCAAGGTTCTGGTGATCGGTGCAGGCGGGGTGAGCTCGGTCTGTGTCCACAAGATGGCGATGAACGCCGGGATTTTCAGCGAAATCCACCTGGCCAGCCGCACCAAGTCAAAGTGCGATTCCATTGCCGCCTCGGTCAAGGAACGCACCGGCCAGACCGTCTCGACCTATGAGATCGATGCCGAGGAAGTGCCCGCGCTGACCCGCCTGATCCAGCAGATTGGCCCCAAGCTGGTGGTCAATCTGGCGCTGCCCTACCAGGACCTGCCGATCATGGATGCCTGCCTGGCCGCTGGCGTCGATTACCTCGATACGGCGAACTATGAGCCCAAGGACGAGGCCAAGTTCGAGTATAGCTGGCAGTGGGCCTATCAGGACCGCTTCAAGGAAAAGGGCCTGATGGCGCTGCTGGGCTCGGGCTTCGATCCGGGCGTCACCTCGGTCTTCGCAATGTGGCTCAAGAAGCACAAATTGAAGACCATCCGCACGCTCGACATTCTCGATTGCAACGGCGGCGATCATGGCCAGGCCTTTGCCACCAATTTCAACCCGGAAATCAACATCCGCGAAGTAACCGCCCCGGCGCGCCACTGGAACCAGGGCGAATGGGTCGAGACTCCCGCCATGACGATCCGCCAGAACTTCGATTTCGAGGCGGTCGGCCCCAAGAACATGTACCTGATGTACCATGAGGAGCTGGAAAGCCTGGCCAAGTTCCTGCCCGAGCTGGAGCGCGGCCGCTTCTGGATGACCTTCGGCGATGCCTATATCAACCACCTGACCGTGCTGCAGAACGTCGGCATGACCGGGATCGAGCCGATCACCTACCAGGGCAAGGAAATCGTCCCCCTGCAATTCCTCGCTGCCGTGCTGCCCAAGCCGGAAACGTTGGGGCCGACCACTACCGGCAAGACCAATATCGGCGATATCGCCACCGGCATGGCGCTCGATGGTTCGGGCGAGAAGACCTATTACATCTACAACATCTGCGATCATGAAGACGCGTTCCACGAAACCGGGAACCAGGCGATCAGCTATACCACCGGCGTTCCGGCGATGATCGGCGCGGCGATGATGCTGACCGGTGCCTGGCGCGGGGAGGGCGTGTTCAATATCGAGCAGCTCGATCCCGATCCCTTCATGGACATGCTGAACACGCAAGGGTTGCCCTGGCAGGTCAAGGAACTGGCCGGACCGCTGGACTTCTGATGGAAACCAGGGCCGGCGATCCGGGCGCTTTCGCTAACTTCGACCTGGCGCGGGTCGATAGCCCGGCTTTCGTGGTCGATGCCGCGAAGCTGCGGGCGAACCTGGCCGTGCTGGCGGACGTGCGCGACCGCGCCGGGATCAAGGTGCTGGCGGCGCTCAAGGCCTTCTCGATGTGGAAGGTCGCGCCGATCGTCGGCGAGTACCTCGATGGGGTCTGCACCTCGGGCCTGTGGGAAGCGCTGCTGGCCGCCGAGCACTATCAGGGCGAGATCGCAACCTATTGTGCGGCCTACAAGGCCGACGACCTGCCCGAAATCTGCCGGCTGTCGGATCATATCATCTTCAACTCACCCAGCCAGATTGCGCGCTTTGCGCCTGAGATCGAGGCAGCGCGGCAGCGCGGCGAGGCCTTTGACATCGGCCTGCGGCTCAATCCGCTCCACGCCGAGGGCGAAGTGCCCAAGTATGATCCCTGCGCGCCGCACTCGCGACTGGGCTTCCCCGTCGACCAGCTGGCCGACGAGCACATGGCCGGCGTCACCGGCCTGCACTTCCACACGCTGTGCGAGCAGGATTTCGAACCGCTGGAACGGACCTGGCAAGCCTTGCTGCCGCGGATCGAGCGGTTCCTGCCGCAGCTTGAATGGCTGAATTTCGGTGGCGGCCATCACATCACCCGCGCCGATTACCAGCGCGACGAGCTGGTGGCCTTCCTGCAGGCGGTAAAAGCCCAGACCGGCTGCGAGATATACCTTGAGCCGGGCGAGGCCGTGGCGCTCGACGCCGGGATCCTGGTCGGCACCGTGCTCGACCGGCAGTGGAACGGCATGCCGATCGGCATTACCGACATTTCCGCCACCTGCCACATGCCCGACGTGATCGAGGCGCCCTATCGTCCGGCCATGCTGGGCGAACTGCCACCGCTTGATCCGGAGACGGACGAAGGCGCCGGCGGGGCAGTGCGGCTCGGCGGGCCGTCATGCCTGGCGGGTGACGTGATCGGTGACTATCGCTTCGCCAGCGGGCCGGAGATCGGCCAGCGCTTCGCCTTCCTCGACCAGGCGCATTACTCGATGGTCAAGACCACCACCTTCAATGGCGTGCCGCTGCCCTCGATCTGGTTGTGGGACAGCGCAACCGACGAACTCGAATGCGTGAAGCGGTTCGGTTACGAGGACTTCCGCGACCGGCTTTCCTGAGGCACAGTCGCCGGCATAACAAAGCCGGAGAGAACAGTGCCAGACAATATCCTCGACGCCCATTCGTCCGATCCCGTGGCCATGGGCTGGATGGAAGGCCTGCCGCCCACGCCGGACAAGCGGCTGGCCTGGGCGCGGGCGGATCACATGCGCTTTCCGACCCACCGCTATGCCTATTCGCGGATGCGCGAATTCCTGCCGACCGCACGGGTCTCGCGCGGCGCGGGGCCGGTTTGGGAGCTGCCGGAGGCGCTGCGCGACGATATCGACAGCATCGCCTTCAACGCCATGGACGATGGCCGTCCGCTGACCTGGGCGGAATCGCTGGCGGTCAACTTCACGGACGCCGTGCTGGTGCTGCACCGCGGGACGATCGTCTACGAGCGCTACCTGGGCGTGACCCGGCAGGACACGCCGCACATCGCTTTCTCCGTGACCAAGAGCTTTGTCGGCACGCTCGCCGAGATGCTGATCAGGGAAGGGCGGCTCGATCCGCAGGCTCCGGTCGCAGACCTGCTGCCCGAGCTGGCCGGTAGCGGCTTTGCCGATGCGACGCTGGCGCAGGTCATGGACATGACCACCGCGCTCGATTTCTCCGAGGAGTATACCGACCCCAGTTCCGGCATCGGGGCGATGAGCAATGCCCTGGGGCTGACGCCGCGCGCGGCTGGCTATAGTGGCCCCGGCGATGTCTATGCCTTCCTGCCGACGATCCGCAAAAGCGGTGAGCATGGTGAGCGCTTCACTTATCGCACCTGCAATACCGAGGTGCTGGGATGGATCGTCGCCCGCGCCGAAGGCAAGCGAATCGACCAGGTGCTGTCGGAGCGAATCTGGGCCCCGCTGGGCATGGAGCAGGATGCCGATTTCCTGATCGATTCGACCGGCATGCCCTTTGCCGGGGGTGGCCTTAATCCCGTGCTGCGCGACATGGCCCGATTCGGTGAAGTGATGCGCTGCGACGGGCATGGCAACGGGGGGCAAATGATCGCCCGTGAGGTGGTCGCCGCAGTGAAGGCCGGGGGCAGCAAGGCGGCCTTTGCGCCGGCCGGATACCAGTGGCTCAAGGACGGTTCCTACACCCGCCAGTGGTGGATAATGCCCGGAAATGACGGCGCTTTTTCTGCCCGTGGGATCCACGGCCAGGCGATCTATGTCGATCCGGTGGCAGAGGTGGTGATCGCCCGGTTCGGCTCGCACCCGATCGCCGCCAATTCGGCCTTCGACCCCACCTCGCTGCCGGCCTTCCGGGCAGTCGCCGAGCACCTCTCGCGGGGGTGATTTTCACTTGCGATTAAGGTGCGAATCTTTATAGCCCGCCCCCGCTGCCCCATGGGGACTTCCAATAACCGCAAGGCAGCCTCGTCTTCGTGTTACCTGGCCGAAAGGCCTATTGGGGGTCCCTTGAGTTGCACCAGTATCCTGACGCTCTGTCCGTAGTTCGCGCGCTCGCGCCCGACGAACCGGTCATTCTGAACCGCCCGCACGCCGCCACGCGCGCTGCCCGTTTCTTCGTTGAGAAGTTTCCGGGCAAGTCGCTCTATGCGGTAAAGGCCAATCCCTCGCCGGACCTGCTGAAGGTCCTGTGGGATGCCGGCGTGACTCATTTCGATGTCGCCTCGATTGCCGAAGTGCGGCTGGTTCGGGCAACGCTGCCCGAGGCGGTGCTGTGCTTCATGCATCCAGTGAAGACCCCAGGCGCAATTGCCGAGGCCTATCGCCAGCACGGCGTGCGCGTGTTCAGCCTCGATTCGCAGGAAGAGCTGGAGAAGATCGTCGAGGCGACTGATAACGCCGAAGACCTTTCGCTCTGCGTGCGCCTGCGCGTCTCGTCGGACTATTCTGAGCTGAGCCTTGCCTCGAAGTTCGGCGTTGACCTGGCCGATGCTGCACCACTGCTCCAGGCCGCCCGCCAGGTGGCCGACAGCCTGGGCATCTGCTTCCACGTCGGCAGCCAGGCGATGACGCCCTTTGCCTATGTCCAGGCGATGGAGCGGGTCCGTGCGGCGATCGTCGACGCTTCGGTCACGATCGACATTATCGATGTCGGTGGTGGCTTCCCTTCGATCTACCCGGGGATGGAACCGCCGCCGCTGGAAGACTACTTCGGCGTGATCCACCGCGCGGCGGAATCGCTGCCGGTGTCCTATTCGTCGGAACTGTGGTGCGAGCCCGGCCGGGCGCTCTGCGCTGAGTACAATTCGTTGGTCGTCCGCGTCGAGAAGCGCCGCGGGAACGAGCTGTATATCAACGATGGTGCCTATGGCGCGCTCTATGACGCGGCCCATGTTGGCTGGCGCTTCCCCGTGCAGTGCTTGAGCGATGGTCGCGACGAGGCGCAAGAGGGCTTTGCCTTCTACGGCCCGACCTGTGACGATGCCGACTACATGGAAGGCCCGTTCCAGCTGCCGGCCGACATCAAGGCTGGTGACTATATCGAGATCGGCATGCTGGGTGCTTATGGCGCGGCGATGAAGACCGCCTTCAACGGCTTCGGCCAGGCCCAGGCGATCGGTGCAACCGATGAGCCGATGGCCAGCCTCTATCGCGGCGACCGTGCCGATCCGCGCCAGAGCGACAACGTCGTCAGCCTGCGCTGATCGTCCAGGACAGGAAAAGCGAAAGGGCGGTCTCACCCAGGTGAGGCCGCCCTTTCCGCATTCTTGAGGCTTGCGTCAGGCGGCCAGCTTCAGCTCCAGCCGTTCCCAGATCTCGACCAGCGCCTCGGTCAACTGACGCATCATGGCCTCGGTGTGAGCCGGGCCGGGCGTGAAGCGCAGGCGCTCGGTCCCGCGCGGCACGGTCGGGAAGTTGATCGGCTGCACGTAGACGCCGTATTCGGCCAGCAGGATGTCGCTGATCTGCTTGGCGCGGACCGGGTCGCCGACCATCAGCGGGACGATGTGGGTGGTGCTGGGCATCACCGGGAGGCCCGCATCGGCGAAGGCCTGCTTGAGGAAGGCGGCGGCGGCCTGCTGGCCTGCGCGCTCGCTGCTCGATTGCTTGAGGTGACGGACCGAGGCGAGCACGCCGGCGACCAGCACCGGCGAGAGCGAGGTCGTGAAGATGAAGCCCGGAGCGTAGGAGCGGATCACGTCGATGATCCGGGCATCGGCCGCGACATAGCCGCCCATCACGCCAAAGGCCTTGCCCAGCGTGCCTTCGATGATGGTGATGCGGTGCGCGGCCTCGTCACGCTCGGAAATCCCGCCGCCGCGCTCGCCGTACATGCCGACCGCATGGACCTCGTCGATATAGGTCAGTGCATTGTACTTGTCGGCCAGGTCGCAGATCGCGTGGATCGGGGCGACATCGCCGTCCATCGAATAGACGCTTTCGAAGGCGATCAGCTTGGGGAGCGCCGGATCGGTCTCGGCCAGCAGCTCTTCCAGGTGTGCGACATCGTTGTGCCGGAACACCTTCTTCTCGGCGCCTGAATTGCGGATCCCGGCGATCATGCTGGCGTGGTTGAGCTCGTCCGAGAAGATCACGCAGCCCGGCAGGATCTTGGCCAGGGTCGAGAGCGTCGCATCGTTCGAGACATAGCCCGAGGTGAACAGCAGCGCCCCGTCCTTGCCATGCAGGTCGGCCAACTCGCGCTCAAGATCGACGTGATAGTGGGTATTGCCGCCGATGTTGCGGGTGCCGCCGGAACCGGCGCCGACATCGTGCAGCGCCTCTTCCATCGCCGCGATGACCTTGGGATGCTGACCCATCGCCAGATAATCGTTGGAGCACCAGACGGTGATCGGCTTGGGCCCATTGTGCCCGGCAAAGCAGCGGGCGTTGGGATAGGCCCCCTTGTTGCGCAGGATGTCGATGAACACCCGATAGCGGCCTTCCGAATGCAGCCGGTCGATCGCCTGGTCGAAAATCTGGTCGTAGTTCACTAGCGGGTTCCGCTTCCTGCTTTCCCGCGCCTCTAGCCCAAGCGCTGTTCCGGCGCCAGCAACTTATTGCCGAAAGCCGATGTGAACCAAGCGCGCGGCGACCTTGTCGCTGATGATCCATTCGAAATCGTGGCCGGGGATGACCACCAGCCCTGGTGCCTCGGCGCTGAGCGCGCGGATCGTGCGCAGCCAGGCATAGACTTCGCTGCGGTCCTCAGGCGCCAGGTAGTCGCCGACCAGGCGTGAACGGGCCCGCAGTTCCTGCCAGCTTGCCGCAAGCGTGGCGATATCGCCGGCAAACAGCACCTCGCGCCCGTCGGCCAGGCGGACATAGACCATCTGCGAGCCTGGCGTGTGGCTGGGGGCAGGGATCACAACCACGCCCGGGGCGACCGCCTGTGGGCCGCCTTCTGCCAGTTTCGCTTGGGGCAGGGCGCCCTGCCAGCGAAGCGTTGCGGCATAGGGAGAGGGCGGCAATTGCCCCTGGTTGAGCCTGGCCGTTTCCAGCAAGGGCACCCCACCGGTGCGAGCCAGCGCGCCAAGATGGTCGGGATGTTCATGCGTTGCCAGGATCAGGCCGGCCCGGGCCATGGCCTGGTCGATCTTGCGCTGCCGTTCGGGCCAGTACTGGTCCATCCCCATCTCGGCAGCGTCGATGCGGTGCAGGCCGCTGTCGATCACGATTGGCTTCCCGCCCGGCACTGGCAGCTGCCAGGCCATCACGCCGATCAGCGCGCGCTTCATCCCATGGCCGGCGGCGAACAGGTTGCGCGGCAGGTGGCGCTGGGCGGCCAGTTCCAACTCGACCGCCGCGGGCGCCGGCCCGGGGATCGAGCCGGCGAGGGTGCGCAGCTGCCCGATCGTGATCGGCTTGGCGGTAGCCTGGCCGGGACGATTGTCGAGCAGGAGCCAGTAATACGGCAGTCCGATCAGCAGGATCAGGATCAGCAGCATCAGGTTGATCTTGCGACGCATCACAGCACCTCCATCCGGGTCAGGCCATAGCTTGCCAGGGTCGGGGCCAGGGCGGCCAGGCCGTCCCCGGCGCGGGTAAACAGGGCCAGGTCGGGCGCCGCGCGCACCATGGCCTGCCCTTCGGTCAGCCGGGCGATCCGGCGGGCGATCCCGGCCGCGCCGTGAACGAAGCGGACGTCTGGCCCGAATGCTTGCGCCAACTCGGTTTCGACCAGCGGAAAATGGGTGCAGGCCAGGACCACCGTGTCGATTGCAGCGCCGCCCGGTTGCTCGGTCAATGTTGCGGCAGCGCGGCGGAATACGGCTGGATCAACCAGCTCCCCACGCAGCTTGGCTTCGGCCGCGCCGACCAGCTCGGGTGCGGCGGCCCTAAGCAAGGTCTTGCCCTGGGCAAATTCCGCCTCCAGCCGGTCGACATAAGGCTGGCGGATCGTCGCGGCAGTACCCAGCAGGCCGATCGTGCCGCTGCGGGTCTGCTCGGCGGCCGGCTTGATCGCGGGCACTGTGCCGACAATCGGGATCTCCAGCACATCGCGGACCATGCCCAGCGCGATGGTGGAAGCGGTGTTGCAGGCGATGCAGATCAGCCGCGGTCGAAAACGCTCGGCCATGCGGCCCAGCAATCCGCAGACCCGCGCCGCCACCTCGGCCTCGGTCTTGGGGCCATAGGGCAGGCCGCCATTGTCCGCGGCATAGATCACCGGCGCATCGGGCAGCAGGCAGCGCACTTCGGCCAGCACTGACAGCCCGCCGACCCCGGAATCGAACAGGAGCAAGGGTGCAGCAGGATCGATTTCGGACATATTCCCCCGGGCCGGTCTTGCCGGTGCGCCCTCCTTGTAGCTACGATCAGGGACCAAAGGGAAGGGATCGTTCGGATGGAAAACCTGATCGCACTCGCGCTGGGCTATGCGCTGGGGTCGATCCCCTTTGGCCTGATCCTGACCAGCCTGTCCGGCGCCGGGGACCTGCGCTCGATCGGTTCGGGCAACATCGGTGCCACCAACGTGCTGCGGACCGGGCGCAAGGGCATCGCGGCTGCCACCCTGCTGCTCGATCTGCTGAAGGCGCTGGTGGCGGTGCTGCTGGCTCGCCACTTCTGGCCCGGGCATGAGGCGCTGGCCGCGCTGGGCGCGATCCTGGGGCACTGCTTCCCGGTCTGGCTGCGGTTCAAGGGCGGCAAGGGCGTCGCCTCGATGATGGGCGCCTCGCTGGCGCTCGCCTGGCCGATCGGTGCGGCCTATGCGGTCACCTGGCTGGGCCTGCTGGCGATCACGCGGATATCCTCGCTGGCCGGGATGGTTGCGGCGATCGTCGCCCCGGTCGCCGCCTGGTGGCTGGGCCATGATGACTATGCCCTGGTGCTGGCCGCGATCGCCGTGCTGGTGCTGATCCTCCATCGCGGCAATATCCAGCGGCTGCTGGCCGGCACCGAGCCGCGCCTGGGCAGCAAGGGCTGATGGAGGGACTGAACCAGGCGGAGGCATTCGCGCGCATCCGCCTGCTGCGCTCGCCCAATGTCGGGCCGGTTTCCTATCGCCAGTTGCTCCATCGCTTCGGCTCGGCAGAGGCTGCCCTGGCCGCCTTGCCGGACCTCGTCCAGCGCGGCGGCGGGGGTTACCGGGTCGCCAGTGAAGAGCGGATTGCCGCAGAAGTCCAGGCGGTCCGTTCGGCCGGTGCGCGTTACCTGTTTCACGATTCGGCGGACTATCCGCCGCTGCTGGCCGAGCTGGAAG
>JBEGOD010000194.1:0-6943 GCA_041182185.1 Pseudomonadota bacterium | reverse complement strand
CGTGGGGCTACCTGCCGGCCATGGGGCTGTGCACGGCGGTCACTTTGGGACGCCTTGCCGGAACCAGCGCGGCGCGGCTGACGGGCTGAAACCCGCAATTCCGCGCCTTTCCCGCACTTGCAGGAAATGCAAGTTGATGAAACACGTCCGCACGGCCTTATGGGGCAAGCCTGAACGATCCCGACGCTGAGAAAGAGCCGCGCGGCTGGTCAAGGGCCGCGCGGGGGCAGTCTGACAGGTTTTGCCGATGTAGGAAAACCGACAATACTTAGGTGTTTGCCCGAATTGTAGGTGACACCCGGCAGAGACCAGACCGGCCGCGACGTCGTCGCATCAGACGACTCATGCGGAGCCGACCATGGTGCTCTCACTCCTCGCGGCCATGCTGGGGGCAAATCTGCTCCCGCCCGATCATCTTTCAATCGCCATGAAGGTGGCGGGCCAGGGCCTGCCGCAATGCCGGATGTACCAGGTGGACGGCAGCGAGGGGCCCTGCCTGCCCAGCTTCGCCGTGTCGCGCGGGAATGCGATCAATGGCCGCAGTGCCGCCGGCCACATCACCTTCACCGAAGGGACCACGACTCGGTTGACGGCAGACGAATTCGCCCTGCTCGCAGGACACGAGATCGCCCACTGGTACCTCGGCCACACCCACAGCACCCGCGAAGCCGAACTCGCCGCCGACCGCCTCGGCGCGCAGCTCGCCTGCCAGGCGGGCTATGACGTGGCCAAGGGGGCGGGCGTGTACCGGTTCATGAGCAAAAGCCGGGTCCATCCGGAGCGCGCGGTACGGCGGGCGGTTGTGTTGGCGGCGGGGTGTGGGGGTTAGCCGCAATTAGTGCACTGTCACTGTAAGCGATGATCGCCACCGTCATCGATGATCGAGATAACGGCAAATGTGGAGGCTATCGCCTCTAAGCAAAGAGAAGCCAGCTTCTGCGGTGCGGTGCGGTGCGGTGCGGTGCGGTGCGGTGCGGTGCGGTGCTGCAAGTTCAAAGCAAGTGCAAGCGATGCTTTGGCTTGAGCGCGGACCTCCTTGTTGCTCGCATCAGCCAAACACGAGCCGATATAGGCTTCAAGCATTCTGCCAGCATCGGTCTTGCCGGCTACTATGCCGTCCGATGTGGGATGTAGATCGGGGTCAAAAACGGCCTGACCCACGGAAATCAGTATCTCCCGGCAAAGCAGACCAATGGTTTGGTAGTCCTCTTCGGCATTGCCAAGCTGCAGCTGACTTTTGGCCTTGCTCATCGCGCGATCTACGCGCTCCCAGCCAGACGGTTCGCGTTCAACCGGCTCTGGGAGGGAACGCTTGCCAAGTGATGCCACGATAGGCGCAAAGAAGTCACGAATATATCGGCGGCGGTCGGCATACCTGCCCGTATTGTCCCGGTAATATTGATACCAGCACCACAGATCATAATCCGTATTGGTGTAAACACTATCCGGCGCAAGCCACTTCCGCAGGCCAACCTAACGGTCTATGAAATATTCATAGACAGCTTATATAAATAAGCTGCCCGCATCAATTGATATTATTATTTCTCGGTGTATTATGACTTCGGTAAATAACTATTAGGTACCGTCGGACTTATTCAGTATTGCTTCAACTACCAGATCCTATAATTTCTATTTGCTGTTGTAGCCTCGGGCAATCGATTCCGCGATCCGCTTCTGATCATGCTCGGGAAGTGCACGGATAGCATCGTCCACAGGAGTTGGCGCAAGGACGACGGGCACCTTCTCTCGGACACGTGGAAACCAATCATCAATTTGACGTGGTCCAATATCATCGCGCAAAGCAATGGAACAAACACTAAGCAGCGTGGACAGCTCAAAGCGTTGCAGGTCTTCAAGAAATGCGCGCATAGTATCAAGGGCGTCGGTCATTTTAGCAATTTAGGCGCGCTCAGCAATGCTGCAACCCGTGCGGATAAATTCGATTACGGTGACCGATTACGCAATTACGGTCGATTACGGTGACTATGCACTAAATCCCCCTCTCTCCCTCAGACTGCTGCGCCGACGCCTTAGCCCACACCGCAGTAATTCGGCAGCTTCGACCCTCCCTGAGCCTGTTCGGGGAGGCGCTAACGCGGGAACGCGGCGCCAGGTACTTGCCGGTGAAGCTACGCGCCACCTTAACCGCCTGCTCAGGCGTGCCCTCCGCCACCCCGGAACAAGTCCGGGGCAGGCTATCATTGCCGGTTGAGCAAGGGCGCGAGGTACTTGGCAGTAAACGACCGTTCAACCTTGGCGACGGCTTCGGGGGTTCCTTCGGCAATGATCTCTCCACCCCGCACGCCGCCTTCGGGGCCGAGGTCGATGATCCAGTCGGCTACCTTGATCACATCGAGGTTGTGTTCGATCACCACGACCGAATTGCCCTGGTCGACCAGCCGCTGCAGCACTTCGAGCAGTTTGCGGACGTCTTCGAAGTGGAGGCCGGTGGTCGGCTCATCAAGGATGTAGAGCGTCTGCCCGGTTGAGCGGCGACTGAGTTCCTTGGCGAGTTTGACGCGCTGCGCCTCACCGCCGGACAGGGTCGTGGCCTGCTGGCCGACCTTGACGTAGCCGAGGCCGACCTCGTTCAGCATGTGCATCTTGTCCCGGATCGGGGGGACAGCCTTGAAGAACTCTTCCGCGTCCTCGATCGTCATGTCGAGCACGTCGGCGATCGAGTGGCCCTTGAACTTTACCTCCAGCGTTTCGCGGTTGTAGCGCTTGCCGCCGCATTCCTCGCAGGTGACGTACACGTCGGGGAGGAAGTGCATCTCGATCTTGATCAGGCCGTCGCCCTGGCACTTTTCACAGCGGCCGCCCTTGACGTTGAAGCTGAACCGCCCGGCCTTGTAGCCGCGCGCGCCCGATTCCGGCAGGCCCGCGAACCAGTCGCGGATCTGGGTGAAGGCGCCGGTATAGGTCGCTGGGTTCGACCGCGGCGTGCGGCCGATCGGCGACTGATCAATCTCGATCACCTTGTCACAGAATTCGAGGCCGGTGACCTTGTCATGCGCGCCGGCGATCACCCGCGCGCCGTTAAGCGTGCGCGCGGCGCTGGCATAGAGCGTATCGAGCGTGAGGCTGGACTTGCCGCTGCCGGACACGCCAGTGATGCAGGTGAAGGTGCCGAGCGGGATCGAGGCCGTGACGCCCTTCAGGTTGTTGGCGCGGGCGTTGTGGACCGTCAGGTGGTGGCCGTTGCCCGTGCGGCGCTTGGCCGGCACCTCGATCCGGCGCGCGCCGGAGAGGTACTGGCCGGTCAGGCTGTTCGGCGCATCAAGGATATCCTGCAGCGTGCCCTGGGCGACGATCTCGCCGCCGTGGACCCCCGCCCCCGGCCCCAGATCGACCACGTGATCGGCGGTGCGGATCGCATCCTCGTCATGTTCGACCACGATCACCGTATTGCCGAGATCGCGCAGCCGCTTGAGCGTGGCGAGCAGCATGTCGTTATCGCGCTGGTGCAGGCCGATCGAGGGTTCATCCAAAACGTACAAAACGCCAGACAGCCCTGAACCAATCTGGCTCGCGAGGCGGATGCGCTGGCTCTCCCCGCCGGAGAGGGTGCCGCTGGTTCGATCGAGGTTGAGGTAATCGAGCCCGACGTTGTTGAGGAAGCCCAGCCGCTCGTTGATTTCCTTCAGGATCGCGCGGGCGATCTGGCTCTGCTGGCTGGTCAGCTGGCTGTCGAGCGCGCCGAACCAGTCGACCGCATCGGAGACGGACAGGCGGGTAATGCTGGAGATGTCCGCCCCGCCGACCTTGACCGACAGCGCCTCGGGCTTGAGCCGCTTGCCTTCGCAAGTCTCGCACGGCTGGGCGGTCTGGAACTTGCCCAGCTCCTCACGCATCCAGGCGCTTTCGGTTTGCAGCATGCGGCGGTTGAGGTTGCCGATCACGCCTTCGAAGGCCTTCTTGACCGTGTAGCTCTTTTTCCCGTCGATGAAGGTCAGGTTGACTGGCTGACCGGCGGTGCCGTGGAGGATGACGATCCGCACCTCGACCGGCAGGTCCTGCCACGGGGTATCCAGGCTGAAGCCGAACTCGGCCGCGAGGCTGGCCAGCACCTGCATGTAATAGGGCGACGGCGGGTTGCTCTTGGCCCAGGGCACGACCGCGCCCTGCTTGAGGCTCAGCGCCTCGTTCGGGACGACCAGCTGCGGATCGAACAGCAGCTTTTCGCCCAGGCCATCGCAGGCCGGGCAGGCGCCCATCGGCGCGTTGAACGAGAACAGCCGCGGCTCCAGGCTTTCGATGGTGAAGCCGGAGATCGGACAAGCGAACTTCTCGCTGAAGACGATGCGGTTGTCGGGCAGGCCGGCGCCTTTCATCGCGCCGCCCTTGTCCTCGCCCCGCCCCGGCACCACGCCATCGGCCAGGTCGATATAGGCCAGCCCATCGGCCAGTTTCAGCGCCTGTTCGAAGCTGTCGGCCAGCCGCGTCTCGATCCCTTCGCGGACGGCGATGCGGTCAACCACGACCTCAAGGTCATGCTTGTACTTCTTGTCGAGCGCGGGGGCTTCCTCGATCGCGTAGAACTCGCCGTCGATCCGCACGCGGGTGTAGCCGGCCTTCTGCCACTCGGCCAATTCCTTGCGGTATTCACCCTTGCGGCCGCGCACCACCGGGGCGAGCAGGTAAGCGCGGGTCCCCTCGGGCAGGGCCATGACCCGGTCGACCATCTGGCTGACCGTCTGGGCGCTGATCGGCTCACCCGTCGCGGGGCTGTAGGGCACCCCGGTCCGCGCCCAGAGCAGGCGCATGTAGTCATAGATCTCGGTCACTGTCGCCACGGTCGAGCGCGGGTTGCGGCTGGTGGTCTTCTGCTCGATCGAGATCGCGGGGCTGAGCCCGTCGATATGCTCGACATCCGGCTTCTGCATCATCTCGAGGAACTGGCGGGCATAGGCCGAGAGCGACTCGACATAACGCCGCTGCCCCTCGGCATAGATCGTGTCGAAGGCCAGGCTCGACTTGCCGGAACCCGAGAGGCCGGTGATCACGATCAGGCTGTCGCGCGGCAGCTCGACATCGAAGCCCTTGAGGTTGTGCTCGCGCGCCCCGCGCACGACGATTTTACTGAGCGACATGCCGCCGCTGTTCCAGATTTGTTCGATTCCCGCAAGGGGGCCGGAAGGCGGTGTGCCCGTCTCCCGCGGCGGCGCTAGTTGGACCGGCCCATCACCGTGCCGGAGAGCGAACCCGTCGCGCCCGTTGCGGAGAAGCTGAGTCCGATTTCCTGTGCCGCGGGACCGAAGAATCGCCCAGCGAAGTTGCCGTTGAACTTTCCAGTGGCACCAAAGTCGAACATCAGTGTGCCGCTTAGCGAATTGGCATTGCTGGCCAGCAGCCCGCTGCCCGACCAGATCCCGTTGATGTCGGCCAGACCGGTCGCACGGGCTGGCATTCGGAGCAGTCCCTGGAGCGTCATTTCGCCGGTGCCAAAATTCACGCCGACCGTACCATTCCCGGCCAGAGGGTATAGGCTTGCAAAGCTGCTATCTGGCAGGACCGCGTTGCCAGCAACGGACACAGCATAATTGCCGGTTCCACTGCGCGGCACGGCGCTCACCGGAGTCTGGTAGCCGAAAACGAAGCTGTTGCCGTAATAACTGCTGTTCTGGCGCAGCCAGTCGGCGCCGCGAAGATAAGTCAGCTCGACCCCGTTGGCGCTTGTGCTGACCGTCAGGATCCGGCCCGTGGCGGTGCCTCCGCTTGCGGTGATCAGATCATAGAGCCCGCTGGGGTAGGACTGGCCAAGCTGCGAAGTCACATCGAGAAAGCTATTCGGCAGGATCACCGAATAGCTGTTCACACCCGGATCGTAATGGACGCTCACGTCGGTCTGGCGAAGCTGGCCCGGAGTAAAGCCGCTTCCGAACGACTGAATGAAATGTGATCCCGTGGCGATATAGGCCTGCGGCAAGTTCAGCCCGGTGAACGAGGCGACCTGGGTAATAGGGGCGCCGCGTCGACCCAGCACGATCCCGCTGGCATAGCTGACTGTCACTGAACTGGAATTTGCTTGCTGAGCCACCCATTGGGCCCCGACCTCGTTAGATGCGGGCCCGAAGAATCCGCCACTAATTGACCCCACATAGGGCACAGCTCCGGTATAGAGCCAGGCAGTGCCGAAGAAGCCATTCTGGCCAGAAGTTATCCTGCCTGTGGCAGTCATCTGGTAGGGTGTCGAGCCGGGACCATTGACCGGCACGACAAATGAGAACGAGCCGTCGCCAAACTGGATGACCATGTCCCCGCTGCCCGACAGGGGAACAGTCCCGCCTTGGGTACTATCGGCAAGGTAGGCCCCCAGCACATCAATGGGGAACCGCGCGGCACCGCCCGTAAACACTGCGCCATCGGCGGTACGGATGCCATAGATCGCGGCGTTGAACCGGCCTTCGATCCCGGTCGCAGTTTCGACTGTCCGCCGCAGTAGCGCACCCCCGACATACTGGTAAGTCAGGCTGCCCGAGGTGCCCGGCCTGGTAAGTGTCAGTGTAGAGCTGCTGCTCGGCGTGGTCGTCTCATAGACATTAACCTGGCTCGTGCTCTTTGCCGCAACCAGATTGGCAGGCGCGAACGTCAGCGGCGTCCCCTCTGCAGTCACCGTGTAACTGCCGGTCGATTGATCGAACGCAATGGCAGAGATGCCGTTGGCATTCAGTTGTGCCGAAGTCGCCGCCCCGCCGCCTTTTGGGAACGTCGCCAGCCAACCGGATGAGTTCGCCACGAAGCTTTGCGAGACCAGCGGGCCGAGTAGATCGGCATTGGTCGTCGGCGTCGGTGTGGGTGTTGGCGTTGGGGTTGGCGTGGGCGTCGGTGTTGGGCTCGGCGAAGGTGCCGGCGGGATTGGAGCGGGGCCTCCGCCGCTGCCGCCGCCGCAGGCGGCCAGGGCGAAGCTGAACAGCGCCGCAAACAGCCAGGGCGTGCTGGC
>JBEGOD010000193.1:0-3588 GCA_041182185.1 Pseudomonadota bacterium | reverse complement strand
CTTGTGGGGAGGGCGGGGTGCTCCTCAGGCGATGATGTCGGGGATCAGGTAGTCTTCAAGCAGGGCGATCTGGTCCTTGAGGCGCAGCTTGCGCTTCTTGAGGCGGGCGATCTGCAGCTGGTCGGTGCCGCCGGCGCTGGTCAGTGCGTCGATCGCCGCGTCCAGGTCGCGGTGTTCGATCCGCAGCATTTCCAGGCGCTTTTTCAGCTCCTCTTCGCTCACCAATGCCTCCCTTTGCCCGGTCAGGCGCAGCGTCGATACGATCCGCCGCATGGCCCCAAACGAGTGCTTCGCAAGATAGGCTTAATATGCTTCCATGACAATCGCAGTGACCCCCGCCGCAAGCCGAGTCGGGAATGGCGATCTCGGTTTTGGGCGGAGGCCCTGTGCCCTTGAGGCAGATCGAGGAGTATCGCCAATGGAAACGTCGCATGTCAGTGCCCTGCAGACCAAGCACGCCGGCCTTGAACGCCAGATCCGGGATGAGCTGAACCGACCCCTGCCTGACCTCGCGACGATCCAGCAACTCAAGCGCCGAAAGCTTCGCATCAAGGAAGAGCTGGAGCACGTCTAGACCTTGACCTTGCGCACGCGGCCGGTGGCGGGTCGGGAGGCCCGCCGCCGGTTTCGCGCCAAACCAAGAAATACGGTTGCGCCGTGGTGCGGCGCGTTTGCTTGCGGCGCAGTTTGGGGTAGCTAGGGGCCATGCCCGCTTCTGCCGCCTCGGCCGCCCGCACGATCCTGACGCGCCTGCACGATGTCATGGCTTCGCGTAGCCATGCCCAGGCGAAGCTCAACAACGTGGTCGAAGTGATCGGCGAGGGGCTCGATAGCGAGGTCTGCTCGGTCTACCTGCTGCGCGAAGGCATGCTGGAACTGTTCGCCACCCGTGGCCTGGCGCAGGAGGCGGTCCATGTCACCCGCATGGCGGTGGGCGAAGGGCTCGTCGGCACGATCGCCCAGAACACCGAAATGCTCAACCTGGCCGAAGCGACGGCCCACCCGGACTTTTCCTATCGTCCCGAAACGGGCGAGGAAAAGTTCCACTCCTTCGCCGGGGTGCCGATCGTCCGGCGCGAGCGGGCGGTGGGCGTGCTTTGCGTCCAGCACGCCGATCCGCGCCGGTATGAGGAAGTGGAGATCGAGGCGCTCCAGACCGTGGCCATGGTGCTGTCGGAACTGATCGCCAATGCCGGCCTGGTCGACGAGGAAGAGGCGCTGCTCAGCCCGGCGATGACCGGGCCGCAGCGGCTGGCCGGCCTGGCACTGGTCAAGGGCCTGGCGATCGGCAGCGCGGTGTTCCACCAGCCGCGGATCACCATCGAACACGTCATGGCCGAGGACCGCGACGCGGAACTGAGCCGGGTCTACCTCGCCTTCGACAAGATGCGCGAACAGATCGACCGGATGGCCAGCCAGGCCGAATTCGGCGTGGGGGGCGAGCATGAAGAGGTGCTCGAGACCTACAAGATGTTCGCCTATGACGAAGGCTGGAGCCGCCGGATCATCGAGGCGATCGACTCCGGCCTGACCGCCGAAGCCGCGATCGAGCGGGTCCAGCAGCGCACCCGGATGCGGATGCGGCAGATCGACGATCCGCTGCTGGCCGACCGGATGCACGATCTGGAAGACCTCTCCAACCGCCTGCTGCGGATCGTCTCGGGCCAGATGGGCACGGCCGCGACCATGGGGTTGAAGCAGGATGCGATCCTGATTGCGCGCAACCTCGGCCCGGCCGAACTGCTGGAATACGACAAGCGCCGGCTGAAGGGCGTGGTGCTGGAGGAGGGCTCGCTTACCGCCCACGTCGTGATCGTGGCGCGCGCCATGGGCATTCCGGTGCTGGGCCGGGTCCGCTCCTTGCGTGGCGCGATCCGCGATGGCGACCTGCTGCTGCTCGATGCCGATGGCGGCCATGTCACCGTGCGGCCGCTGCCGGCGGTGGTCGATGCCTTCGAGGCGCGCTTTGCCAAGAGCAAGGAACGCCAGGCCGCCTATGCCAAGCTGCGCGATGTCGAACCCTTCACGCGCTGCGGCACCCGCATCACGGTGATGATGAACGCCGGCCTGCGCGATGACATGCCGAGCCTGGGGCTGACCGGGGCGGACGGGGTGGGGCTGTTCCGCACCGAGTTCCAGTTCCTGGTTTCCGCCACGCTCCCTGCGCGCGAACGCCAGACCCGGCTCTACCGCGATGTGCTTGATGCCGCCGGGGACAAGCCGGTAGTGTTCCGCACGGTCGATATCGGCGGGGACAAGGTCCTGCCCTACCTGCGCCACAACGATGGCGAGACCGAGGAAAACCCGGCGATGGGCTGGCGCGCGCTGCGCGTGGCGCTGGAACGCGGCGGGCTGCTGAAAGTCCAGGCCCGCTCACTGCTGGAAGCGGCGGGCGGCCGCACGCTCAACGTCATGTTCCCGATGGTCACCGAACCGTGGGAATTCGATGCCGCGCGGGCCGTATTCGAAAACCAGCTAGCCTACCTCAAGAGCCAGAAGAAGCTGCTGCCCGAAGCGATCCGCTATGGTGCCATGCTGGAAGTGCCGGCCCTGGCCGAACAGCTTGACGTGCTGGCGCCCAAGCTCTCGTTCCTGTCGATTGGCACCAACGATCTGACCCAGTTCCTGTTTGCCGCCGACCGGGCCAATCCCAAGCTGGCCGAACGCTATGACTGGCTCAGCCCGTCAATCCTGCGGTTCTTGAAGCGGGTGATGCAGTCGGTCGCGGGGCATAGCGTTGATGTCGCGGTCTGCGGCGAAATGGGCGGGCGCCGGCTTGAGGCGCTGGCCCTGCTGGGGATCGGGATCCGCCGGCTGTCGATCACCCCGGCCAGCGTCGGCCCGATCAAGGAACTGGTCCGCAAGGTCGACCTGGACGACATCGGCAAGGCCATGAACGGCTGGCTGGCCAAGCCGCCGCCGTCCTTGCGCAACGCGCTGGTCGACTGGGCGCAGCAGCGCGGGATCGACTGCGACTGATTTCCCGTCCACCGCAGAAAGCCGCCGGGTTGTCGCTGGCGCGGCGTTTCGTGCGCAATTTCCGTTGACTTGATGCGGCAAACCGGGATGGTCCGCCCGGCGGGGCAAAGATCGCAAAGACAGTACTGCTGCCGGGGTCGAAATGATTGAAAACGAAGAGCAAGCAGCGGAGCTTCCGCTGGAAGGCGTGGGAGCGCAATTGGCGCGGGCGCGCACCGCAGCGGGCAAGTCGCTGGCCGATATCTCGCGGCTGACGCGGATCTCCGAGCGGCAACTGGCGGCGATCGAGGCCGGCGATTTCGCCGCCCTGCCATCGCGGGCCTATGCGGTTGGCTTTGCCCGGACCTATGCCAAGACGGTCGGGCTGGACAGCAATGCGATCATCGCCCTGGTGAGCGAGGAGCTGGCCGGACTGGAGCCGGACCACGGCCGCCGGACCGCGCCGGCGTACGAGCCCGGCGATCCTGCCCGCCTGCCCGGACAGCGGGTGGCCTGGTATGCCGCCGCCGGCCTGGCAGTGGTGCTAATCGTGGGGTTCCTGGTCTGGCCCAACCTCTATTCGCCCGGCGGCTCGCTGCCCTCGATCCTGCCGAGCGCCCAGCCCAGCCC
>JBEGOD010000192.1:5000-11840 GCA_041182185.1 Pseudomonadota bacterium | reverse complement strand
CGGCGGCGACCAAGGTGATCGTTTCGGGCGGAATCGACACGGCGGCTGCCAATGCCCTGGCCGACAAGCTGTTTGCCGACTGGCGCGTGGCGACCCCGGCTCCCGTGCCGGTAACCGGCCGTTCCGGCGCGGCCGGCGCGGCGCGGACCGTGGTGATCGACATGCCCGAAGCCGGGCAGGCTGCCGTCTATGCCGCCGTGCGCGGGACCGGGCGGGGGCAGGCGGACTATGTGCCGCTGCTACTGGCCAATGCCGTGCTCGGTGTCGGCTCCAATGGCCGCCTGTTCGAGGAAGTGCGGACCAAGCGCGGGTTGTCCTATGGCGCCTATTCCAGCCTCTCGACCCGGGCCGAAGCCGGCCTGCTGACTGCCAGCGCCCAGACCAAGAATGAAAGCGCGGCCGATGTCGCCAAGGTCTTCCTCGACGAATTTGCCCGGCTGGGCCGCGAGCCGGTCGCTGCCGATGCCATGGAAAAGCGCCGCCTGTTCCTGGGCGGGGCGACCCAGCGCGCGCTGGAAACCAGCAACGGCTTTGCCGGCACGGTCGGCAACCTGCTGCAACAGGGCCTGCCGCCCAGCGAAGCACTGCAGTTTGCCCAGCGGCTCTCGGCGGCCGATCCGGCAGCCGTCAACGCGGCCGCGGCGCGCTATGTCACGCCCGATAACGCCACGCTGCTGATCGTCGGCAATGCCAGCCAGTTCCTCGACAAGCTCAAGGCACTGCGCGGCGAGGTGACGGTGATCAAGGCCAGCGATCTGGACTTGTCGAGCGCGACGCTTGGCGCGAAATAGGGGGCATGAGCACACCACCCGACGACAAGCCGATCTACCGCCTCCTCACCGGCCAGGACGACCGCGCCTTTTGTGATCGCGTGTCCGAAGCCCTGGCCCAGGGCTGGCGGCTCTATGGCTCGCCCTGCCTGACCTGGGACGAGGAGGGCGGCTGCATGAAGGCGGCCCAGGCCGTGGTCTGGAAGGATGCGGACGTGGTGAAGTAGCGCCCGCTACTCCGCCGCTTCGCCCAGTTCCTCCATCGCTTCGGCCTGGCGGGCCCACATGTCGGCATAGAGCCCGCCGCGGCGCAGCAGGTCAGCATGGCTGCCCTGTTCGGCCAGCTGTCCGGCATCCAGCACCAGGATCGTGTCGGCATCGGCAATGGTCGAGAGCCGGTGCGCGATCGACAGCGAGGTGCGGCCCGAACTGACGCGGTGGAGGGTGGCGAGTACGTCCTGCTCGGTGCGGGTATCCAGCGCCGAGGTTGCTTCATCCAGCAGCAGGATCGGCGGGTCCTTGACCAGGGTGCGGGCAATCGCGACGCGCTGCTTCTCTCCGCCCGACAGCTTGAGCCCGCGTTCGCCCACTTCGGTCTCGAAGCCTTGCGGCAGGCGGCCGATCAGGTCCATCAGCGCGGCATCGCGCGCGGCCTGTTCGACATCGGCCTGGGTGGCGCCATCGCGGCCATAGGCGATATTGTAGCCGATGGTGTCGTTGAACAGCACCGAATCCTGCGGGACGATGCCGATCTGGGCGCGCAAGGAGGCCTGGGTGACCTGGGCAATGTCCTGCCCGTCGATCAGGATCCGGCCGCCCCAAGGATCGTAGAACCGGAACACCAGCCGGGCGACCGTGCTCTTGCCCGCGCCCGAGGGGCCGACAATCGCCACCTGGTGGCCGGCCGGCACTTCGAACGACAGGCCATTGAGGATCGTCCGGTCGCGCTCGTACCCGAAGACGACATTGTCGAAGACCAGGGTCGGGCGCTTTACCACCAGCGCCGGGGCGCCGGGCGCGTCCTGCACTTCGACATCGGTGTCGATCAGCCGGAACATGTCGGCCATGTCGGTCAGGCCCTGGCGGATCGTGCGATAGACCATGCCGAGCATGTCGAGCGGGCGGAACAGCTGGGCGAGGTAGGTCTGCACGAAGACCAGCTGGCCGGCGCTGTACTCACCCCGCACCCAGCCGCGCACGGTCAGCGCCATCGCGACCGCCATCAGCAGGTTGGTGATCACCGCCTGGGCGATGTTGAGCATGCCGAGGCTGTTTTCGCTTTTGACCGCTGCTGCGGCATAGGCCCGGGTCGCCTGGGCATAGCGCGCTTCCTCGCGCGCCTCGGCGGCGAAGTATTTCACCGTCTCATAGTTCAGCAGCGAATCGACGGCGCGCGACAAGGCCTGTCCGTCGAGCCGGTTCATCTGTTCACGCAGCTTGGTGCGCCATTCGGTGATGGTGCGGGTGATCCAGATATAGCCGACCACGGCCACGGCGGTGGCAATCACCAGCGGCCAGCCGAAGTTGATATAGAAGATCACCGCCACGCCCAGCAGCAGGATGATGGTGGGGGCGATGTTGAACAGCATGAAATAGAGCATCGTGTCGATGCTCTTGGTCCCGCGTTCGATCACCTTGGTGACCTCGCCGGTCCGCCGCGCCAGGTGGAAGCGCAGCGACAGGCGGTGCAGCCGGTTGAAGACGTTTTCCGCCAGCTGCGCCGTCGCTTGCTGGCCAACCCGCTCAAACACGATGTTGCGCAGGTTGTCGAACACCACGCCGCCCAGCCGGGCCGCCGAATAGGCCAGCACGAACAGCATGGCGAAGGTGATGACCCGGTTGCCGGTCACGCTCATCGCGTCGATTGCCCACTTCAGGAAGTAGGGCAGGCTGAATTGGGTGGCGGTGGATAACAGGATCAGGACCAACGCCCCGACGATCCGGGCGCGCAGGCGCCAGTCATGTTCCGGCCAGAGGTACGGCAGGAATCGCCGCAGCGTGCCCCAGCCATCGTGGCGGGCGTTCTTTTCAGTCGGATTTTCTGGCGGCATTGCCCCTATCTAGGGTGCTAGCCGGAAAAGGCCAGTCAGAGCGCGCCCGACGGGATGTCGAACAGGATCCGGCGGGATGAAAAGTCGATCGCCAGCCGGTCGAGGCTGCGCAGGTCGCGCATCCCCAGCAGCAGCGACGGGCGGCTGTCGAGCTTGAGCGCCTTGAAGGCCGGGGCATCGGTATAGGCGATGGCGACATTGTTGAAACGCACGTCCGCGATCTCCAGCCAGCGGGCATAGCTCAGGTCGGCGCTGACCGAGTGGCCGGTGACGCTGAGCAGTTCGATCTTCTCGCTCTTGCGCTTCCTCGACAGCGCCTTTTGCAGGGCGATATTGCCGATCGAGGTTTCGGCCCCGGTATCGATCACCACCTGGACCTTGATCCCTTCCAGCTTGGCATCGGCCATGATCAGCTGGCCAGAACGGCGGCGCGCCTCGACCACGATCTCGAACCCGCGATTGCCGCCCAGGTTCTTGGCGTCGTCGATTGCCATCAGACCTTTCTTGAAGTCCACCAGCACGCGCTGGTCCTGCAGGCTGTCGAGCCCGAGAATGCCATCGGCACCCATATGCTCGCTTTGCAGCAGCGGGGCGGTGAGGCCGTAGTAGGAACGCCGGCCGAGTTCGATCTGGTCGATCTCCACCATGTCGACCATCTGGATGCCCGCCACGCTGATCAGCCGCGCCTTGCGGTTGGGTACCAGCGATAGCCGCGCCGCCAGGTCGGTCGAGAGCGCGGTGTTCTGCGATCCGGTATCGATCAGGAAGCGGAAGGGGCCCTTGTCGATCACTTTCACCGGCACGGTCATCCGGCTCCACTGGTCCTTGCGGATTGCCACGACATCGGTGCTGGCGGCCTGTTGCTGGCCATCCTGCCCGGCAAAGACCGGCAAGGCGGCGGCAAAGGGCAACAGCGGGAGCAGCAGGCTCGATACGGGCATGACAGGTTCCTCTCAGGCACCGGCATACCACGGGGCCTGACACCCTGCCATGTCATCCATCGAAAGGTGATTGCCGAGCTTGTGGGAGTTTGCCTTTGCTTAACAAGGCTTTGCTAGTAGCCAGCAGCAGATGGCACAGCTGATCGACCGGGCCCTGCGCAAGCTGCGCGAATACCGCTTCCTGCGCGGCTGTCGCGCTGTGCTTTCAACGCCGCCCGCGCGCGCGCGCGAGGACGGGGTGGTAATCTTCTCGATGATCGGCACCAAGGTGCTGCTGCCCTACCTGGTCGCTGCCAAGTCATTCCAGGCGCAGCTGGGACGGGGGCGCTTCGCGATCCTCGACGATGGCACCCTGACTGCGGCGGACAAGGCAGTGCTGGCGCACCACCTGGGCAACCCGCCGATTACCCCGATCGCCTCGGTCGATACCAGATCCTGCCCGCGCGGGGGGACCTGGGAACGGCTGCTGACGATCCTTGATCTGCGGCGCGCTGACTATGTGATTCAGCTCGATTCAGACATTGTCGCGCTGGGGCCGGTGCCGGAAGTCGCCGCCGCGATTGACGCTGGCCGCAGCTTTACCCTGCGCGGCGAGGCGAGCGCCGAGATCCTGCCCCTCCCGGTCATCGCCGAATGGGCCGCGCGCCACCGCGATCCCGGCCGCCAGCATGTGCAGAGCGCGATTGAGCAGGCGCTGGACCAGGTCAGCATCGCCGACCGCGCGGGCCTCAAATATGTGCGCGGCTGTTCCGGCTTTGCCGGGTTTGCCCAGGGCGGGGAAGGGCGCGGACTGGCCGAGGCCTTTTCCCAGGAAGCCGAGCGGCTGCTGGGCGCCGGCCACTGGGCCGAATGGGGCAGCGAACAGGTGACCTCCAACTTCGTGGTCGCCAACCAGGAGCAGGCGCTGTTGCTGCCTTATGATCGCTACCTCAATTTCTGGAATGATCCGGTCAGCCAGCACGCGGGCCTGGTGCATTTCATCGGCACCTATCGCTATCATCGCGGCGCTTACCTTGCGGCCGCCCGCCAGGCGATTGCCGCGCTGCGCTAGCTTCGCCGCAGCAGGCCGAGCACTTCGCCCAGCCGGTCGCGCGCGAAGCAGGTCAGCCATAGCCCATAGACCAGGCCACCAGCCCCGACGAGCAGGGCCAGCCGCTGCCACAGGCCAAGGTGGCCGATCAGGCCTTCAAGCGAGACCACTGCCAGCCCCATCGCTACACCCGCCAGCACCGGCGGCAGCACCGCGGCGGCGAGCTCACGCTTCTTCAGCCCGATCACCGGCAGGCTCCAGTGCGCCGATATTGCCGTGAGCAGCGGATAGGCCACCAGCCAGGCCAGCGCGATTCCACGTGCTCCGTCCAGGGTGACCCCAATCATGAAGGCCAGCGGCATCAATACCGAGCCCAGCACCGAAGTGCGCGTGCCGATGCGCGGCTGGCCCAGCGCATTGGTGGCCGGCGCAAACATCACGTGCATGGTCATGAACGGCATCGCCAGCGCCAGCAGCGCCACGAGCGGTGCAGCCGGCAGCCACTTGGCGCCGAGCATCAGCTCGACTGCCGGGGTGCTGACCGCCGCCAGGCCGAAGCAGAAGGGGATTGCCAGCAGCATCACGATCCGCACCGACTTGAGGAAGCCCTGGGCCACGGCCGTGGGATCGTCCTGGATCCGGGCATAAGCGGAAAAGGCCACTTCGTTGAGCGGCGGGACCACCTTGTTGACGAACAGCTGCGCCAGGAACAGCGCGGTGGTGTAAAAACCCAGCTCGGTCGCGCTCAGCACCCGGCCGGCAATGACGATGTCGGCCTGGGCCTGGACGAACCAGAAGATCTGCCCGGCCATCACCACGCCGCCGTATGTCGCCATGGTTCGCGCCGAGCGGAAATCGAAGCTGGGCCACATCCAGGCCCGCGCGACCGCCGTCATCCCGAAAGCACGGCTGGCAAAGGTGGCCAGCGGGGCGGCGACCAGCGTCCAGACGCCAAGCCCGCCCAAGGCCCCGGCCAGCGCCACCAGCGCGCCGATCACGGCCGAGGCCATGTTGACCTGGGCCTGCTTGCGGAAGTCCATCTCGCGCGCCAGCACCGTATAGCCCAGCGAGAGGAACGGGTTGGTCAGGTAGATCAAGGCCTGGACCCGCAGCAGGTCGGCCACCTGCGGCTGCCCGAAATAGACGGCGACCAACGGCGCGGCCAGCACCTGGAGCAGGGCGAGCACGCCATTGACCACGATCAGCAGCCCGAACAGCTGGCGCAGCTGCAGCTTCCCGGCGCTGCGATCCTGGATCACGGCATTGGCAAAGGAGTAGCCGTTGAGCAGGCCCAGCAGCACCAGCACCACGCCGGTCATGGCATAGAGGCCATAGTCGCTGGGCGACAGGATGCGGATAACCATGAAGGTCGAGGCCCAGGCGATCAGCTGGCTGACGATCTGGGTGCCGGAGCGCCAGATCACCGCCTTGCGTACCTGATTGCGCAGGCTGTCCGGCTGGGCAGTGCCGGCGGTCATGCCGCGGCGCGCTTGTTGAACAGGCTGGTCAGGCCCTTGGGCTCGTAGCCGCGGCTGTGCCGTCGCCGCCGCCAGCGCAGCATCGGCCGGGCCAGGGCAGGGGCAATCCGCCACAGGGCAAAGGAGGCCAGCCAGACCGGGCCGGCGACGCGGCTGCGCAGCCGGGCGAGATCGGCCAGGCCGCCGGCCGTATCGCCATCGACCACCCGGTCGATCGCGTGCTCGAAAGCCAGCGCCTCGCGCGTCATATCGATCAGTCCGGCCACCATGGCCTGCTCGGGCGCATTCGCCGGCAGCCTGCGCTGGACCTTCTCATAGACCCTGAGGTTGCCCAGCAGCATCCGCCCTGCATCGGCCGAGGCCGAAGCAGCGCGGACGCGATATTCGCCCAGCACCTGGTCGATATAGTGCGCCCGCCCACCCAGCATCAGCAGCCGGATCCACATTTCGAAATCCTCGCAGTGGCCGAAAGCCGGGTCGAAACCGCTGACCCGTTCCCAGTCGCTGCGGCGAAAGGTGCTGCCGATATAGATGCCGAAGCTGCGATCGAGCGCATTGCGCAGGGTGCCG